>NZ_CEEDAR010000014.1:0-284556 GCF_979252985.1 Clavibacter sp. AC415
CGAGGCCGCGGTGCGGGCCGTCGCCGTCGGCGGCGTCGTGGTAGTCGCCGTCGCGGTAGGCGGGATCCATGCGGATGGCCTCCGCCTGCACGGAGTTGAGCGCGATCTGGTCGGCGTCGAGATGGCAGGTGCCGCCAGGATCGCGAGGTGGCGCATGCGGTCCGGGTGGCCGACGCCCCACTCGAGCGCCTGCATGCCGCCCATGGAGCCGCCCACGACCGCGGCCCACACGTCGATGCCCAGCGCGTCGGCGAGGGCCGCCTGCACGCGGACCTGGTCGCGGATGGTGATGTAGGGGAAGCGGGCGGCCCACTCGGCGCCGTCCGGGGCGAGGGAGGCCGGTCCCGTGGTGCCCTGGCAGCCGCCGAGCATGTTGGGCGCGACCACGAACCAGCGGTCGGTGTCGATCGCGAGCCCCGGGCCGACGATGCCGTGGACTACCAGCCCCCGGTGGGCTGCCCGGGTCCGGCGGGACCGCGGAGACGGCTGTCCCCGGTGAGCGCGTGCAGCACGAGGACGGCGTTGCGGCCGTCGGGCGCGCGCTCGCCGAAGGTCTCGTAGGCCACGCGCACCGACTCGGATGCGCCCGCCCGCCTCCAGGTCGATCCCGCCCACCGACGCGAAGAGGCGGTCGGCGACGGGATCGCCCTCGCGCCACGCCCCGGAGGCCGGCGGGCGGCCGATCAGGAGCGGATCTGCGCGTCCGTCACGAGGCTCGACGGGACGGTGTCCTCGGGTGTCTGCCAGTCCATCCCGATCAGTGAACCATCCGCGACGGGCGCGCGCCCGAGTGTTACGCCCCGACCGGCCCGGCGCCCTGGAGCGACGAGTCGATCGCCGCGTCCTTGACCGCGCGGGCGGCGCGCAGCCCCGCGGCGAGGTCGTCGATGATGTCGTCGATGCTCTCCAGGCCCACGGACAGGCGCACGAGGCCCGGGGTGACCCCGGCGGTGAGCTGCTGCTCGGGCGTCAGCTGCGAGTGCGTGGTGGAGGCCGGGTGGATGACGAGGCTGCGGACGTCGCCGATGTTCGCCAGGTGGCTGAACAGCTGCAGCGAGTCGACGAGGGCGCGCCCGGCGTCGACCCCGCCCTTCAGCTCGAAGGACAGCACGGCGCCGACGCCGCGCGGCGCGTAGCGGTTGGCCGCGGCGTACCAGGGGCTCGTGGGGAGACCCGAGCAGAGACGGCGGCGATGTCCTCGTGGGCGTCGAGCCACTCGGCGACGGCCTGCGCGTTCTGCACGTGCCGCTCGATGCGGAGGCTCAGCGTCTCGATGCCCTGGATCAGCTGCCAGGTGCTCGCCGGGGCGATGGAGGCGCCGAGGTCGCGGAGGAGCTGCACGCGGGCCTTGATGATGTACGCGATCCCGTCGCCGAGCGCCTCGGTGTAGGTGACGCCGTGGTACGAGGCGTCGGGCGTGGTGAGGCCGGGAAGCGCTCGGCGTGCTCCGACCACGGGAAGCGGCCGCCGTCGACGACGAGCCCGCCGATCACGGTGCCGTGCCCGCCGAGGAACTCGGTCGCCGAGTGCACGACGATGTCCGCGCCGTGCTCGAACGGCCGGATGAGGTACGGGGTGGCGATGGTGTTGTCCACGATGAGGGGCACGCCCGCGGCGTGCGCCTGGTCCGCGACGCTGCGGATGTCGAGGATGTTGATGCGCGGGTTGCCGATGGTCTCCGCGAAGAAGAGCTTCGTGTTCGGGCGCACGGCCCGCGCCCACGCCTCCGGGTCGTCCTGGTCCTCGACGAACGTCGTCTCGATGCCGAAGTTCGCGAGCGTGTACTTGAAGAGGTTCTTGTAGGTGCCCCCGTAGATGGAGGAGCTGGAGACGATGTGGTCGCCGGCCTGCGCGATGTTGAGCACCGCGAAGGTGGACGCCGACTGGCCCGACGCCACGAGGAGCGCCGCCGACCCGCCCTCGAGCGCGGCGACGCGCTCCTCCACGACGGCCTGCGTGGGGTTCTGGATGCGGGTGTAGATGTTGCCGAACTCCGCCAGCGCGAAGAGGTCCTGCGCGTGCGCCGAGTCCTTGAAGACGTACGACGTCGTCTGGTAGATCGGCGTCGCGCGCGCGTTGGTGACGGTATCGGAGCGGCCCCCGCGTGGATCTGCTGCGTCTCGAAGCGCCAGCCCGCTGCCCGGTCCTCGTCGTGGTCGCTGATCCTGGCGGTGCCTTCCCACGCGTCGGTGTCGCCGTGCGAGCGCACCTCGACAGTAGGAACACGGCCCGTGGGCGGTCAACGCGACCCGTTCGGCGCGGCGTAACCCGCCGGCGCCCGGGTTCCCTACGCTGGGGTCATGTCCAGCAGCAAGAGGGTCGTCGTCACGGGTGCGAGCTCGGGGATCGGCGCCGCCACCGTCCGCCTGTTCCGGAGCCGGGCGGGACGTCGTCGGCGTCGCCCGCCGCGAGGACCGCCTGCGGGCGCTCGCCGAGGAGACCGGGGCCGCGTACGCCGTGGCCGACCTCACCGTCCAGGCCGACGTGGACGTGCTCCGCGACCACCTCCGGGAGACCGGGACGTCCACGCGCTCGTGAACAACGCCGGCGGAGCCGTCGGCACCGACACGGTCGAGGGCGGTCTGCGGCCGACTGGGCGTGGATGTACGAGATCAACGTGTCGTGGTCCAGCGCGTGACCAGCGCGCTCCTGCCGCTGCTGCGCGCGGGCGTGCCCGCAGGCGGCAGCGCCGACGTGGTGACCGTCAGCTCGATCGCCGCGCACGTGCCCTACGAGGGCGGGGGCGGCGACAACGCCGCCAAGGCCGCCGTCCACGCGATGCTGGGCGTCCTCCGCCTCGAGCTCGCGGGGAGCCCCTACCGCGTGATCGAGATCGCGCCGGGCCAGGTGCGCACGGAGGAGTTCTCGCTGGTGCGCTTCGGCGGGACCGGGCCAAGGCCGACGCGGTCTACGACGGCGTGCCGGGTCCCCTACACGGCGGAGGACGTGGCGGAGGCGATCGTGCACGCGGTGGAGCTCCCGCCGCACGTGAACGTGGACCTGCTCACCCCTGAAGCCCGTCGGCCCAGGCCGCGCCGGCGCAAGCTCGTGCGGGAGCCGCTCGCGGTCCGCGCGGAGCTGACCGACCGGGGCTGATCCGCCGTCGGCGCCGGCGCCGGGGTTGCCGGAGGTCAGGCGCCGGGCGGGGGCGTGACGGCGGGGACCTCGGGCAGGGGGGCCGGTCAGGAACCCTGCGCGAGGTCGGGGCCGTGCAGCGCGACGACGGTCTCGCGGGGCGTGCTCGCGATCGGCTCCATGCGCCGCCAGGATGTGTCCCGGGTGATGGCGATGCCGCCGAGGGCGGCGCCGACGAAGCGAGTTGCGGATGCCGGCCTCCTCGGCGGGCATCCCCTCGGGCAGCGCGCTCGTCCAGGTGCTGCGGCGCCGCCTCGGCCGAACCGCTTGTTGCAGCGCGCCGCTGTCGTGGTCCGACGACGCGGTGACCCAGCGCATGATGGTGGACCCCACCGGGTGCTCCCGCGTGTGGAGGGCCGCGTCCACGAGGGCCGCGCCGCGCTCCTCGACGGGGAGCCCGCGCAGGTGGAGGTGCGGGGCCGGGAGGTCCTCCGAGGGGCGGAGCGCCTCCTCCAGCAGGGCCTCGAGCGAGCCGAAGTAGTAGCAGGACGAGGCTCGGGTCGCACCCGCGGCGGCGGCGGCGATGCGCCGGGCGCTCGCGCGGTCGGCGCCCGACTACGATGAAGCGGCGTGCGGGCCGCCTCGATGATGCTCATGCGGGCGTCGCCGGTGGTGCGGGGCCCGCGGCGACGGGGTCCCGCGTCGTCCCCTGCGTGGTCGCGATGCGTCGGAGCTCGTTCGCCAGTACGGCCATGGGGCGTGCCTCTCGTGTGGTGAGGGACCAACGTAATGCGGGGCCGCCGAGCGGATGCCCCGGATGGGGGAGTTGTGAACAACCCGTCCGGCCGACCTGTGAGTTTCGACGAGGCGTGTCCAGTGCCGCTCCCGTGCTGCAGAAGAGCCTCCGCGTGCCCCAGCTGCCCCTCCCGTTCGAGATCGTCTCGCTGTCGAATACCTCGTCGTCATCCTCGTCGCCGACCTGCTGATCGTGTACCGGCGCCCGCACGTCCCGTCCACCCCGGGAGTCCGGCCTCTGGGTCTGCGTTCTACGTGGGGCTCGCGTCTGGTCTTCGCCGTGCCGTCAATGGCTCGTCGTCGGCGGCACGGAGCACGCCGGCCAGTTCCTCGCCGGATGGCTCACGACGGCACGAGCCTCAGCATCGACGGCCTGTTCGTCTTCGTGATCATCATGAGCCGGTTCAGCGTGCCCCGGAAGTCCCAGCAGGAGGTGCTCATGGTGGGCATCGTGGTCGCGCTGGTGCTGCGCGGGATCTTCTGTCATCCTCCTGGGCGCCGAGCTCATCGAGAGCTACAGCTGGATCTTCTACGTCTTCGGCGCGTTCCTCCTCTACACGGCCGTCAAGCGGGCGGTGGGCGACGAGGACGAGGGACAGCGAGGACTCGCTCTCCCAGTCAGGTTCCTCCGCCGACGCCTGAAGATCGCACCCGACTGCGACGGGCTCGAAGGTGCGCACCGTCATCGACGGCCGCAAGGTGCTGACGCCCATGGTCATCGTGTTCGTGTCGATCGGCACCAGCGGACCTGATCTTCGCCCTCGACTCGATCCCGGCCATCTTCGGCATCACCGAGTCGCCGTTCATCGTCTTCCGCCGGCGAACATCTTCGCGCTGATGGGCCTGCCGCCAGCTGTACTTCCTGGCTGGGCGGGCTGCTCGACCGGCTGGTGCGCCTCGAGTACCGGGATGGCGTTCATCCTCTTCTTCATCGGCGTGAAGCTCGTGCTGCACGCGATGCACCGAGAACACGCTGCTCGTTCGTCAACGGAACGGCGGCGGGCATCGAGTGGGCGCCCGAGATCCCGACGCTCGTGAGCCTCGTGGTGATCCTCGCGTCCATGGCGGTCGCGACCCGTGGCCAGCCTGGTCAAGATGCGCGCCGACGGGATCGCCGTCGCCCCGGCCGACGGCAGCGAGGCGGCCGTCGAGCGCGACGACGACCGGGCCGAGCGGTGGCCGAGGCGCGCACCGTCGCGCTCGGCGGGCGCCGGATCCACGTGACCTGGGCCGCCCGCGCGGACGTGGGCAGCGTGCGCGCGCCGGTGAACGACGAGGACGGGCTGCTCGCGGACCCTCCCCCGTCTGGCTCGTGGCCGACGGCGTGGGCGGGCACGCGTTCGGCGACCGGGCCAGCGCGACGCTCGTCGAGACCTTCGGCGGGCTGTCGGGCGATGCGCCCGTGACGCGCCGACCTCGTCGTGGAGGCGGTCGACGCCTCCAACGAGGCCATCGGCGACCTCATCACGGGCGACGACCCGCCCGGCGCCGTCGCGGGGCACGACCCTCGCCGGCGTCGCGCTGGTGCGGTCGAGACGACGACGAGGCCCTCCGGATGGTCTTCAACGTCGGCGAACTGGCGCGTGCTGCGCATGGTCGCACGGCCGCCTCGAGCAGGTCACCATCGACCACTTCGGCCGTCCAGGAGCTCGTCGACCGGGGCCGGGTGGCGCGCGCCGAGGCCGAGGCGGGAGCCCCTGTGCGGAAACCTCATCACCCGCGCGGTCGGGATCCCACGACGAGGTCGCCGCGGACGAGTGGCTGCTGCCGGTCGCGGAGCACCAGGTGTTCCTCATCTGCTCCGACGGCCTGACGAACGGAGCTCGACGACCGCTCGATCGAGGCCGTGCTGCAGCTCGCGCCGCGAGGACGGCGGCGGAGTCGACCGCGCAGCGGACGCGCGCTCGTCGCGCAGGCCCTCGCCTCCGGCGGCCGCGACAACGTCGCCCCGTGGTCGTGATCGAGGCGCGCTCCGAGGTCGAGGAGCGGCACGGCGGCCCGCGCCGGGTCCGCGGGCGCGCCGTCGCCCGAGGAATAGCCGGGAGCTCCCGGCGTTAGACTCCCATGATGCGCGAGGGCGCCCTCGCGCCCCTGCCATGAGGAGAGCCGCGTGCAGCCTGCGAAGACCCTGGCCGAGAAGGTGTGGGCCGACCACCTGGTCGCCGAGGGGGAGGACGGGACCCCCGACCTCCTCTACATCGACCTCCACCTCGTCCACGAGGTCACCAGCCCGCAGGCCTTCGACGGCCTCCGGCTCGCCGGCCGCCCCGTGCGCCGACCGGACCTCACGATCGCGACCGAGGACCACAACACGCCGACGATCGGCATCGACCGGCCCATCGCCGACCTGACGAGCCGCACGCAGATCCACACGCTCCGGAGGAACGCCGAGGAGTTCGGGATCCGGCTGCACTCGCTCGGCGACATCGAGCAGGGGATCGTCCACGTCGTGGGTCCGCAGCTCGGGCTCACCATGCCGGGCATCACCGTCGTCTGCGGCGACTCGCACACCTCCACCCACGGCGCGTTCGGCGCCATGGCGTTCGGGATCGGCACCAGCGAGGTCGAGCACGTCATGGCCACGCAGACGCTGCCGCTGCAGCCCTTCAAGACCATGGCGGTCACCGTCGAGGGCACCCTGCGCCCCGGCGTGACGGCCAAGGACATCATCCTCGCGGTCATCGCGCAGATCGGCACGGGCGGCGGCCAGGGCTACGTGCTCGAGTACCGCGGCAGCGCCATCCGCTCCCTCTCCATGGAGGGCCGCATGACGATCTGCAACATGTCGATCGAGGCCGGCGCGCGCGCCGGCATGGTCGCGCCCGACCAGACCACGTACGACTACCTCCGCGGCCGGCCGCACGCTCCCACGGGCGCCGACTGGGACGAGGCCGTCGCCTACTGGGACACCCTCGCCACCGACGACGACGCGGTCTTCGACGCCGAGGTGTTCCTCGACGCCGACGCGCTGGAGCCCTTCGTGACGTGGGGCACCAACCCCGGCCAGGGCGTCTCCCTGAGCGAGCCCGTGCCGGATCCGGCCGCCATCGCCGACCCGAACGAGCGCGCCGCCGCGACGCGCGCCCTCGCCTACATGGACCTCGCCCCGGGCACCCCCATGAAGGAGATCGCGGTCGACACCGTGTTCATCGGCTCGTGCGCCAACAGCCGCGTCGAGGACCTCCTGGCCGCCGCGGAGATCGTCCGCGGCCGCACGAAGGCCGAGGGGGTCCGCGTCATGGTCGTCCCCGGCAGCGCGCGCGTGCGTCTCGAGGCCGAGGCCGAGGGCATCGACAAGGTCTTCACCGACTTCGGCGCCGAGTGGCGGTTCGCCGGGTGCTCCATGTGCCTCGGGATGAACCCCGACCAGCTCGCGCCGGGCGAGCGCTGCGCCTCCACGAGCAACCGCAACTTCGAGGGCCGCCAGGGGAAGGGCGGGCGCACGCACCTCGTGTCGCCGCTCGTCGCCGCGGCCACCGCGATCCGCGGCACGCTCTCGAGTCCGTGGGACCTGCAGGAGGACGGCGTCGTCGACGCCGAGTCGATCCGCCAGGCCGCCGCCATCGGACAGGAGGCCTGAGCATGGAGAAGGTCAGCATCGTCACCGGGACCGCCGTGCCGCTCAAGCGGTCGAACGTCGACACCGACCAGATCATCCCCGCGCAGTTCCTGAAGCGCGTCACGAAGACCGGGTTCGAGGACGCGCTGTTCCACCAGTGGCGCCAGGATCCCGCCTTCTTCATCAACCAGCCGGTCTACGAGGGCGCCACCGTCCTCGTCGCCGGTCCGGACTTCGGCACCGGCTCCTCGCGCGAGCACGCCGTGTGGGCGCTCCGCGACTACGGCTTCCGCGCCGTGCTCAGCCCGAGGTTCGGCGACATCTTCCGCGGCAACTCGGGGAAGCAGGGCCTCCTCACGGGACTCGTGAGCGAGGACGACGTCGAGAGGCTGTGGGCCGCGATGGACGCGGAGCCCGGGCTCGACCTCACCGTCGATCTCGTCGAGCGGGTCGCCACGGCACCCGGCCTGACGGTCCCGTTCGAGATCGACGAATACACTCGGTGGCGGCTCCTCGAGGGGCTCGACGACATCGCCCTCACCCTCCGGGACGAGGACGCCATCACCACCTTCGAATCACGACGGGCCTCATGGCGCCCGCGCACCTTGCCGGCCCGGCCGGCAGCTCTGGAGAACTGAATGAACTCACTAGTCAGCGACGCCAAGAAGGCGGGGAGCGGGTGGGCCTCCTGTCCGACTCCATCGTGATCAACGGCGGCATCCCGCTGCGCGGCCGCATCGAGGTCCGCGGGGCGAAGAACCTGGCCACCAAGGCCATGGTCGCCTCGCTGCTGGGCGAGACGCCCAGCCTCCTGCGCTCGGTCCCCCGACATCAGCGACGTCCGCGTCGTCTCCGGGCTCCTCGAGGTCCACGGCGTCACGCTCCGCAAGGGCGAGCAGGAGGGCGACCTCATCCTCGACCCGAAGGACGTCGAGAGCGCCCACATGGCCGACATCGACGCCCACGCGGGCAGCTCGCGCATCCCGATCCTCTTCTGCGGGCCGCTGCTGCACCGCCTCGGCGAGGCGTTCATCCCCGACCTCGGCGGCTGCCGCATCGGCGACCGCCCCATCGACTTCCACCTCGACGCGCTCCGCGCCTTCGGCGCCGTCGTCGAGAAGCTCCCGAGCGGCATCCGGCTCACCGCGCCGGACGGCCTGACGGGCGCGAACGTCGAGCTGCCCTACCCGAGCGTCGGCGCGACCGAGCAGGTGCTCCTCACCGGCGTCCGCGCGAAGAGGCCGTCACCGAGGCTGCTGAACGCGGCCATCGAGCCCGAGATCATGGACCTCATCGCGATCCTGCAGAAGATGGGCGCGATCATCTTCCGTCAGAGCCGAACCGCGTCATCCTCATCGAGGGCGTCGACCGGCTCGAGGGCTACGCGCCGCCGTGCGCTCTTCGACCGCAACGAGGCCGCGAGCTGGGCCTCCGCCGCGCTCGCGACCGGTGGCGACGTCTTCGTCGGCGGCGTGCGCCAGGCCGAGATGATGACGTTCCTGAGACGTGTTCCGGAAGGTCGGCGGCGCGTTCGACATCGAGGAGGACGGCGTCCGGTTCTGCCCACCCGGGCGGCGACCTCAAGCCCGTGGTCATCGAGACCGACGTGCACCCCGGCTTCATGACGGACTGGCGGCAGCCGCTCGTCGTGGCGCTCACGCAGGCGCCCGGCGTACTGGATCATCCACGAGACCGTCGTCTAGAGAACCGGTTCGGCTTCGCCGACGCGCTCAACGAGATGGGCGCGGACATCGTGGTGCACGAGGAGGGCCTCGAGGGCCACGAGCGCCGCGTGGCGCGTCGCCGGCTTCGAGCAGGCCGCCCGTCGTCAGCGGGGCCGACGCACCTGCACGGCGCCGACGTCGCGGTGCCCGACCTCCGCGGCGGGCTCAGCCGCCTGCATCGCCGCGCTGACGGCCGAGGGCCGGTCCACGGTCAGCAACGTCGGGATCATCTCCCGCGGCTACGAGGACTTCATCGGGAAGCTGCGCCAGCTCGGCGCCGACTTCTCCTACGAGGGATAGCACCACGGGCGGCGTCCGCGCCGCCCACGCCAGCCGGGCGCGTCCAGTGGACGCGTCCGGCACGCCGCCTGGGCGGATCAGGCGGACGACGAGGACGACGACCGGCACCGGACTGGAGACGCCATGGCGAACGAGAAGGCCCGACCGTCGATCTTCTGGGTGCTGGCCGCCCTCGTCCTGCCGGTGCTCAACATGGCGGTGCGGTTCGAGATCCGGAACCCCGAGCGGCTCCCGCGCACTGGCTCTACGTGCTCGCGCCCAACCACTACAGCGAGATCGACCCCGTCGTGATGGGCGCGGTCGCGTGGAAGCTCGGGCGCCTGCCCGCTTCCTCGCCAAGGCCTCGCTCTTCGAGGCGCCCGTCGTCGGCTGGTTCCTCCGCCGCTCCGGGCAGATCCCGTGCAGCGCGACGGCGGAGTCCGCGGCGGCCAGGCCATCTCCCAGGCCACGGAGCTCGCGCGGGACGGACGGATCGTCGTCGTCTACCCCGAGGGCACCCTCACGCGCGACCCGGACCTCTGGCCCATGCGCGGCAAGACCGGTGCCGTGCGCCTCGCGCTGCAGTCCGGCATCCCCGTGATCCCCGCCGCGCACTGGGGCACGCAGCAGCTGATGGGCCGCTACTCGAAGCGCGTGCGCCTCTTCCCGCGGAGCACGATCCACGTCGTCATCGGCGAGCCCGTCGACCTCGCGCGCTTCCGCGACCGGAGCCTCGACTCCGCCACCCTGACCGAGGCGACCGCCGTCGTCATGGCCGCCATCACGGAGCTCGTCGAGGAGCTGCGCGGCGAGACCGCCCCCACCGAGCGCTGGGACCCCCGCTCGAGGAACCAGAAGGAGACCGGCCGATTTGAGTGACGCGACCGCGAGCCCCGCGACCGACCCCCGCACCGACCCGGGTGCCGACGCCCTCGAGGAGCGGCGCCGCATCGTCGTCCTCGGCGCCGGCAGCTGGGGGACCACGTTCGCCAAGGTGATGGCCGACGGCGGCAGCGACGTGCTCATGTGGGCCCGCCGGCCCGAGCTCGCCCGCGAGATCACGGAGGCCAAGCGCAACAGCGACTACCTCCCCGGGATCAACCTGCCGCAGCGCCTCACCGCCGACCCGTCCCTGGAGCGCGTGCTCGCCGGCGCGACCGACGTCTTCGTGTCCGTGCCCAGCCAGACGCTCCGGGCGAACCTCGAGCAGGCGCGGGACCTGATCCCATCCGACGCCGTGGTCGTCAGCCTCATGAAGGGCGTGGAGAAGGGCACCGGCCTCCGGATGAGCGAGGTGATCGCGGAGGTCCTGGGCATCGGCCCCGAGCGCATCGCCGTTGCGTCGGGCCCGAACCTCGCGCTCGAGATCGCCCGGGAGCAGCCGACCGCCGTCGTGGTGTCGTCCGCGGAGCAGGCCACCGCCGAGCGCGTGGCGAAGATCGCCCGCAGCACCTACTTCCGGTCGTTCGTCAACACGGACGTGATCGGCACCGAGTTCGGCGGGGTCCTGAAGAACCTCATCGCCGTCGCGGTCGGCATCGTCGACGGCGTCGGCTACGGCGAGAACACGAAGGCCTCGATCATCACGCGCGGCCTCGCCGAGATGACCGCCTTCTCCGTGGCCTACGGCGCCCGGGCGGAGACGCTCGCGGGTCTGGCGGGGCTCGGCGACCTGATCGCCACGTGCGAGTCGTCGCTGTCCCGCGACAACACCGCGGGCCGCCTGCTCGGCCAGGGGTACAGCTTCACGGACGTGGTCAAGAGCATGCAGCAGACCGCGGAGGGCCTCTCCTCCGTCGCGCCCGTCCTCGAGCTCGCCCGTCAGCGCGGCGTGCTCATGCCCATCGTCGAGCAGGTCCAGCAGGTGCTCGCGGGCACCCTGTCTCCCGCGACATCGCGCCCCACCTGACCACCGACGACGACACTCCCCGGGGAATGACCATGACCGCACGCACCCGCGTCGTCCTCCTCTTCGGCGGGACCTCCAGCGAGCACTCCATCAGCTGCGCCACCGCCAGCGGCGTGCTCGGCGCCATCGACCGCGACCGCTTCGAGGTGATCCCCGTCGGCATCACCCGCGGCGGGGCCTTCACGCTGCAGGCGGACGACGCGCGCGCCTTCGCGCTCGACGCCGACGCGCTGCCCGAGGTCGTCGACGACGGCTCGCGCGTGCGCTGGCCGGACGACGCCTCCAGCCGCGAGCTGCGCGTGCGGGACGCGGACGGCGGCGAGCGGTGCCTCGGCTCCGTCGACCTCGTCTTCCCGATCCTGCACGGCACGCAGGGCGAGGACGGCACCGTCCAGGGTCTCCTGGAGCTCTCGGGCCTGCCGTACGTCGGCTCGGGCGTGCTCGCCTCGGCCCTCGGGATGGACAAGCACTTCGCGAAGACCGTGCTCCGTGCGGCCGGGATCGACGTGGCGCCCTGGATCACGGTGTCCCGCCACGAGTGGGCCGCCGATCCCGACGGGGTCCGAGAGCGCGCCGCCGGGCTGGGGCTCCCGCCTTCGTGAAGCCCGCGCGGGCGGGGTCGAGCGTCGGCGTCAGCCGCGTGGCGGCGCCCGCCGACCTCGACGCCGCCCTCGCCGTCGCGTTCCGCGAGGACGACCGCGTGCTCGTCGAGACGGGACTCGTCGGCCGCGAGGTCGAGTGCGCCATCCTCGACGAGGGCCCGGGGCGGGCGCCGAGCGCGTCCGTGGCGGGCGAGATCGTCGTCTCCGGCCGCGACTTCTACGACTTCGACGCCAAGTACCTGGGCGCCGACGGCATCGACCTCGTGTGCCCCGCGGACGTCACGGCCGAGGAGCTCGCCCGCATGCAGGAGCTCTCCGTCCGGGCCTTCCGGGCAGTGGACGGCCGGGGGCTCGCGCGCGTGGACTTCTTCCTCACCGCCGACGGGTTCGTGCTCAACGAGATCAACACGATGCCGGGCTTCACGCCCATCTCGATGTTCCCGGCCTGCTGGGAGGCGTGCCGGGCTCGCCTACCCGGACCTCATCTCGCGGCTGATCGACGTGGCCCTCGCGTGGGAGGCGGATCGCCCCGTCCGCTGACGGTCCGTCGCCGCGTCCGAGGAGCCTAGGCTCGGAGCATGCTCGTAGGACGATCCCTCGCCCGACCCCGCCTCCACCCCGACGCCCGACCCGGCACCGCCGCGCGCCGGCGACCGGGGCGCACCCGGCGACCGGGGCGCACCCGGCGACCGGGGCTCACGGCGGCCGGACGGCCGTGCGCGGCACGTCCGAGGGTGCCGACCTCGTGCTGCGCGCGCCCGGCGCGACGGCCCGGCCCACGGTGTCGGTCGTGATCCCCGTGCGCGACGACGCCGGGCACCTGCGCGCGTGCCTCCAGGCCCTCGCCGGGCAGACCGTGGCCCCGGACGAGGTCGTCGTGGTCGACAACGCGTCGCACGACGACAGCGCCCGGGTCGCGCGGCAGGCCGGCGCGCGCGTCGTGTCGGAGCCGGTCGTCGGGATCCCCGCGGCCGCGAGCACCGGGTACGACGCCGCGCGGTACGAGGTCATCGCGCGCCTCGACGCCGACTGCGTGCCGCCCGCCGACTGGATCGAGCGGCTCGGCGACGTGCTCGCGGCCCGACCCGACGTCGACGCCGTGACGGGGGCGGCGCGGTTCCTCGACGGCCCGCGGGCCCTCCGGGGCGTCGCGGCGGTCGTCTACCTCGGCGCGTACTTCGCGTCGGTGACGCTCGCGCTCGGGCACCCGCCGCTGTTCGGGTCCAACTTCGCCCTCCGCCGGGACGCCTGGCGCCAGGTGCGCACGGAGGTGCACCGCGAGGGGACGCACCTCCACGACGACATCGACCTCTCCGTGCACCTCGGGCCCGAGCGCCGCATCGTGCTCGACCCGCACCTGCGCATGGGCATCAGCATGCGGCCGCTGACGCGCCCGTCGACGCTGCCGCTGCGGGATGAGCCGGGGGATGACCTCGCTGACCCTGCACTGGCCGCACGAGCTGCCGTGGCTGCGCTGGCGACGGACGGGACGTCGCGCGCTCGCGGAGCGCCGCCTGCGCCGGTCCGCCGGGGCCGTCCCCGCGGGGCGGGGCCCTGCCGCGACCGGACCGGTGCCGGTCACCCCTCCGGCGGCGGCGCGTCTCCCAGGTCCTGCGCGCTGACGCAGCGCGCCTCCTGCGGGATGACCGCCACGACGCCGCTGAGGTCGGTGAGCGCCGTGTAGCTGGCCTGCGTGGAGTCGATGACGACCTCCACGGCGGGGGTGCGGCCGTAGGTCGTGTACCGGATGTCGGGGGAGCGCGAGTCGTCCTCCACCCAGTCGACGTCGTCGTAGCTGATGCACGCGTCGGTGGTGGGGCCGGGGGTCGCGACGCCGCAGCGGAGGATGACGGTGCTCTGCGGGTCGCCCCACGCCGCCGTGCCCTGCGCGTCCGTCTCGCGCAGCGGCGCGGTGCCGAGCTGGGCGGGCAGGTGCACGACCACGTCGGCGCACAGCGGGTCGGTGGCGGCCGGAGCGGCCTCGAGGGAGACCGTCGGGGAGCATCCGGCGAGGAGGAGGGCGGCGCCGCACGCGGCGGCTGCGGCGGCGGTGCGCAGGGCACGGGCGGGGCGGCGGGGAGACATCCCGATCAGGCTAGCGTGGCTGTCGTGACGACTCCTGGGACGGCCTCGACCGCGGATCCGAGCGACGGCGGGGCGGACGGAGGGGTCGCGGACACGGCCACCCTCGGGAGCGCCGGCGAGCTGGCGACGCTCGCCCGCATCGTCGCCCGCCTGCCCGACGCGGACTCCGCGGACGTCGGCCCCGGCGACGACTGCGCCGTGGTGCGCGCCCCGGACGGCCGCTTCGTGATCACGACCGACATGATGATCGAGGGTCCCGACTTCCGCCTCGCGTGGTCGACGCCCCACGACCTCGGTCGCCGCGCCGCGACCTCGAACCTCGCGGACGTGGCGGCGATGGGCGCGCGCCCGACGGCCCTCCTCGTCGCGATCGCGGCGCCCGCCGGCACGCGCGTCGCCGACCTGGAGGCCCTCGCGGACGGGCTGCGCGAGGGCTGCATCCTCCAGGCCCCGGGCTGCGGCGTCGTGGGCGGCGACCTGTCCGTCTCGGACGCGCTCGTCATCACCGTCACGGCGACCGGCGACCTCGAGGGACGCGACCCGGTGCTGCGCGGGGGCGCCCGCCCCGGCGACGTGATCGCGGTGGCGGGGACCCTGGGCATGGCCGCCGCCGGCGTGCAGCTGCTCTTCGACGAGGCCCGGAGCGCGGGGCCCGACGGCGAGCCGGTCCCCGACGCACGGCTCGCCCGGGAGCTGCGCGCGGCGCACCCGGACGCCGTCGAGGCGCAGCTGGCGCCCGTCGCGCCGCTCGCCGCGGGATCGTCCGCCGCGCGCGCCGGGGCGAGCGCCATGCTCGACGTCTCCGACGGGCTCCTGCTCGACCTCGCCCGGATGGCGCGCGCGAGCGCCGTCGTCATCGACCTCCGGACGGCCGACCTCGCGGCCGACGCGCGCCGCGTCGCCGCCGCGCATCCGTCCCTGCCGCCGCGGGCCCTCGACCTCGTCCTGACCGGCGGTGAGGACCACGCCCTCGTCGCCGCCTTCCCGGCCGGGACCGCGCTCCCGGAGCCCTTCCGGGCGATCGGGGCTGTCGGGGAGCCCGGCGCGACCGGACCCGCCGTCACCGTCGACGGCCGCCCGTACGACGGTCCGCGGACGGCGCTCGGCGGCTGGGACCCCTACGCCGACTGGGACGGCGCGCGCTAGCGGACGGGGCGCATCAGCGCCGGCCGCGCGTCAGGAGCCGCCGCCGTCCGCGTCCGCGACGGCCCACCACACCACGGTGTCGCCGTACGCCTTCCGGCGGTCGAGGCGGAGGCCCGCGGGCCATGACGGCTCCGCGGAGCGCGAGCTGCGCTCCACCATCACCACCGCGCCGTCGACGAGGCGCGGGACGAGGGCGGCCAGCTCCTCGGCCAGCTCGCCGTCGCCGACCTCGTACGGCGGGTCGAGGAACGCGACGTCGTAGGAGCCGCGGTCGCCCGAGAGGAACGCGTGGACGCTCTGGGCGGCCACGCGGATGCGGGGGCGTGGATCCGGCCGGCGCCGCCCGCTCGATGAGCAGGGCGTTGGACCGGCACACGGCCGCCGCGGGAACCGCGCGCTCCACGAGGACCACGTCGACCGCGCCCCGGCTGGCGGCCTCGAGCCCGAGGGCGCCGGATCCGGCGTAGAGGTCGAGCACGCGCGCGCCGTCGAGCGCGTCCCGGGCCTCGAGCCCGGAGAACAGCGCCTCGCGCACGCGGTCGCTCGTGGGGCGCGTGCCCGTCCGCGGGACGCGGAGCACGAGGGAGCCGGCGTACCCGGCGACGATGCGGGTCACGCCGCCGCTCGCGGGGAGCGCGGTACGACGTCGTTCAGGGCGGGGTGCACGGGCCACGATGCTACCCGCCCTGTCCGCGGCCGTCCCCTCCCCGGATGCGCCCGGGTCGCTGACGTATGCTCCAGGGACGCCCACGACGCTGGAGGATCTGCGTGACGAGCCCCGAGTCCGAGTCCGTTCCCCTGCACGCCGGATCGGGCCCCCACCCCGCCCGCATCCGCCCGGCCTCCCGCGCCGGCGCGCACGCCCCCGCGGGCCGCGGGTCCGCCGCCATGCCGCTGGAGGAGGTGCGCCGGCTCGCCGACCTCATCCTCGGCAACATCGACAGCGTCATGTCCGGCAAGCACGAGGCCACCCGGATGGCGCTCACGGTGTTCCTCTCCGGCGGCCACCTCCTCATCGAGGACGTGCCGGGCGTCGGCAAGACCATGCTCGCCAAGGCGCTGGCGCGGAGCGTCGACTGCACGGTCAACCGCATCCAGTTCACGCCCGACCTCCTGCCCTCCGACGTCACGGGCGTCTCGGTGTACAGCCAGGCCGACCACCGCTTCGAGTTCCAGCCGGGCGCCGTGTTCGCCAACATCGTCATCGGCGACGAGATCAACCGCGCGAGCCCGAAGACTCAGTCGGCGCTCCTCGAGTGCATGGAGGAGGGGCAGGTCACGGTCGACGGCGTCACGCACGGCCTGCAGCAGCCCTTCACGGTCGTCGCCACGCAGAACCCGGTGGAGATGGAGGGCACGTACGCGCTGCCGGAGGCGCAGCGCGACCGCTTCATGGCCCGCATCTCGATGGGCTACCCCGACGCCGCCGCCGAGCTCGCCATGCTGCGCTCCCGCGACACCGGTGAGCCCCCTCGACGAGCTCCGCCCGGTCGTCGACGCCGACGAGCTCGACGCGATGATGCACGCGGCCCGCGGCGTCTACGTCTCCGATCCCGTGTCGCGCTACACCGTCGCCATCGTGCAGGCCACGCGCGGCCACGAGGACATCCGCCTCGGCGCGAGCCCGCGCGCCACGCTGCAGCTCATCCGCGCCGCCAAGACGCGCGCCGCGCTCGACGGACGCGACTTCGTGCTGCCGGACGACGTCGACGCCCTCGCGGCACCCGTGCTCGCCCACCGGCTCGTCGCCACCGGCCGCGCGCTCGGGCAGCGCGGGCGGGGCCAGGCCGCGGTCGTCGAGATCCTCGAGCGCATCGTCGCCTCGACCGCCGTGCCGCTCAGCGCCGCGGGACGGACGCGCTGACCCCGTGCCGCCCCTCGCGCGCCTGATGCGCCGGATCGGCATCGAGGCCGTCCCGCACCCGACCCTCCGCGGCATCGCCCTGCTCGCCGCGGGCGTCGCCGCCTTCGCGGGCGCCTTCATCGCGGGGCGACGCGAGTTCGTGTTCATCGGCGTCGCGCTCCTCGCCCTCCCGCTGCTGGCCGCTGTCTGGCTGGTGGTCGCCCGGGTCCGCCTGCACGTCGAGCGCACCTTCACCGCCGACGTCGTCGAGTCGGGCACGCCGACCACCGTGACGGTCTCCGTGGCGAACGTCGGCCCGCTGCCCACGCCGCGTGCGTGGGCCGTCGACCTCGTGCCGGGCCCCGACGGCGCCACCCCGCCGGCGGAGCTGCCGTCCCAGCGAGGCTCGCGCGCGGATCCCGCCGGTCCTCGGCCCGTCCGGTCCTCCGGTACGACCTGACGCCCGAGCGCGCGGCCTCCACGAGGTGGGGCCGCTCGCGGTGGAGGAGCACGACCCCTTCCGCCTCATGGTCCTCCGGCACGTCGGGGGCGGCACCTCCCGGCTCGTCGTCACGCCGCGCGTCGCGGACCTCGAGGCCGAGCCGGGCGGGCAGGTCTCGTCCGAGGGCGAGTCCGAGCGCGTGCAGCGCCGTGCGGACGGCGGGGAGGACGACCTCGGCACGCGCGAGTACCGGGCGGGCGACCCGCTCCGCCGCGTCCACTGGCGCGCCACCGCCCGCCACGGCGAGCTCATGGTGCGGCAGGAGGAGCAGCGCTCCAGCCCCCGGTCGCTCGTGCTGCTCGACACCCGGGCGGCGGGCTTCCCCCTCCACTCGGACTCCGACCCGGACTCGGACGTCGACGGCGACCGCGCCTTCGAGCGCGCGGTGTCGTTCGCCGCGTCGATCGGCGTGCACCTGCAGCGCGGCGGGTACTCGGTGCAGCTCGTGGAGACGGCGGGCGGATCCGCCGGCGCCCGGCGCCCTCCCGCCCGGCGACTCCGCCGCGGAGGGGGATCTCCTGCTGCACCTCGCCGAGGTGCGTCCCGCGGCCGTCGACCCCGAGCGCGACGGCGTCCAGGAGGTCCTGTCCGACCTCCGCCGGAGCCGCCGCGCCGTCCCGGTCCACGCGGTCCTCGGGCACCTCGACGAGCACGAGGCGCATCGGCTCGCCGGGCTCGGCGCGGCATGCCGTCCCGCGGTGGCGTTCCTCGCCGCGACCGGCCGCGTCGGCGGTCGCGACGACGCGGAGGCGCAGCGCATCCTCCGCGACGCCGGCTGGCACACGGTCGTCCTCGACGAGGTCACGCACCCCGCCGACGCCTGGCGCGCCAGCCGCACCGAGGAGATGGCGCGATGACCGACCTCGACTCCGTCGGCCTCGGTGGCCGCCAGGCCTGGGGCGTCGAGCCGCGGCCCCTCCCGGGCGAGCGCATCGGCGGTCCCGCCGGGCGCCCCCGCGGCGCGGGCGGCGGACGCGGCGGAGCATGGGGACGGCGGACGCGGCTCGGGTCGCGCCGCCGCCCGCTGGCCGCTCACCGCCGCGCTGGGCGTCGCCCTCCTCGCGGGTGCAGGCAGCCTCCACATCCTCGTCGAGCCCGGCGCCTGGTTCGTGCTGTGCATCCTCGTCGTCGCGGCCGTCCTCGGCTCCGCGGCCCTCCTGCGTGCCGCCGGCGTCCCGCGCCTGCTCGCCTCCGCGGGCGCGCTCGTCGTCCTCGTGCTCCTCGTCACCCTGGTCTTCGCCGGCCGCACCGCCGTGCTGGGCGTCGTGCCCACGCCCGAGACGCTGCGCACGCTCCTCGCCGTCGGCGAACAGGCCGGGGACGAGATCTACCGGCGCTCGGCCCCGGTCCCGCCGCTCGCGTCCATCGTCTTCGTCATCGTGGCCTCCGTCGGGGCGCTCGCGGTCGTCCTCGACGTCCTCGCGCACGTGCTCCGCCTGCCCGCGATCACCGGCCTCCCGCTCCTCGTCCTCGTGTCCGTCCCCGGCGCCGTCCTCGCCGGCGAGTTCTCGGTCGCGTCCTTCGCGATCACGGCGCTGGCGTGGTTCGGCGTGCTCGCCGCCGACGCCCGCGGATCGGACCGGGAGGGCGGCTGGCGCGGATCCGGGCTGCTCGGCAGGCCCGGACCGAGCGCCGCCCGTCCGCCGCCCCCGGTCGTCCGCGCGTCCACCCGGATCCGCGCGGGCCGCGCTCGTCTCCGCGGGCGCCCTGGCCGCCGGAGCCGTCGTCATCTCGCTCGTCGCGCCGGCCGTCGTCCCGGGCCTCACGTCGGCCACGTTCCCCGCGGCGTCCGGTTCCGGGCAGGGCGGCTCGCGCGTCGTCAACCCCATCCTCGACCTCGGCGACGACCTCCGCCGTCCCGTGGACGTCGAGGCCCTGCGCTACACGACGGCCACGGAGACGCCGCTCTACTTCAAGGTCACGACCCTGTCGCGCTTCGAGGGCGAGGTGGGCGCCGTCGCCCCTGCGGCCGCCGGACGGCAACACGGTCGACGCCATCGGACCGGACCTCGGTGCCGGATCCGACGTGCCCGTCGAGGAGGTCGACACCGGCGTCCAGGTGGAGGGCTCGTCGAGCGCCTGGCTGCCGGCGCCCTACGCGCCCCGCAGCGTCGACGGGCTCGAGGGCTCGTGGCGGTGGTCGGAGCAGGGCCTCGCGATCCGCTCGTCCGACTCCGACAGCCGCGACCAGAGCTACACGGTGCGGTCGGAGCTCCCGCGCCCGACGCCCGAGCAGCTGGCCGCCGTCCCCGCGGCGACCGACGGCGACCTGCGGCCGTACCTCGACATCCCCACGGGGACCCCGGACATCGTCGCCGCGACGACGGCCGACGTGCTCGACGGCATCGTCTCGCCCTTCGACCAGGCGCTCGCGCTCCAGGACTTCTTCACCGGCGGCCAGTTCCGCTACTCGGAGGAGGCGCCCGTCGAGCAGGGCTACGACGAGCAGCGGCGTGGATGTCGTGGGGGAGTTCCTGCAGGCGCGCTCGGGGTACTGCGTGCACTTCGCGTCGGCGATGGCGATCATGGCGCGGGAGGCGGGGATCCCGTCGCGCGTCGCCGTCGGCTACCTGCCGGGGGACGAGGTCGGCCGCGACGGCGACCAGGTGACCTACCGGGTGCGGATCCCACGACCTGCACTCGTGGCCCGGAGCTGTATTTCTCGGGCGTCGGCTGGATCGCCTTCGAGCCCACCCCCGGGCGCGGCCAGGCCGCGCCGTACGCCCAGCCCTCCGCGGCGCCGACCACCGCTCCCACGCCGTCGGCGACGCCGAGCCAGGCGGCGGAGCCCACGCCGTCCGCGACCCCGGCTCCCACCTCGTCCG
Source organism: Clavibacter sp. AC415 (assembly GCF_979252985.1). Classification (NCBI taxonomy): domain Bacteria; kingdom Bacillati; phylum Actinomycetota; class Actinomycetes; order Micrococcales; family Microbacteriaceae; genus Clavibacter; species Clavibacter sp. AC415. The sequence goes on from NZ_CEEDAR010000014.1 coordinate 20,345, forward strand.
CCGCGCCCGGCGCGAGCGGCGCGACCGCCGTCCGCATCCCCTGGGCGGCCCTCGGCGCGGGAGCCCTCGTCCTCCTCGCGCTCGCCCTGCTCGCGGTGCCGGCCCTCGTGCGCCGCGCGCGTCGCGCCGGTCGCCTGCGGGCCCTCGCGGCCGGCGACGCGCCCGCGGGCAGCGCCTGGCGCGAGGCCGAGGACTCTGCGGTGGACCTCGGCGTCCGGATCCGGGACACGGAGTCGCCGCGCGCGCTCGGCCACCGCCTCGCCGCCGACGACGCGTCGCTCGCCGACCCGGTGGCGCTCCTCGTCGGCGTCCGCGAGCGGGAGCGGTTCGCCCGCGCCGACGCCCCGGTCGACGCAGTGGCCGGGGCGAGCCAGGCCGCGGCCCTCGTCGCGCTGGGGGACGCTCTCCGCGCCCGCGCGGGCCGCCTCGACCGCGTGCTCGCCGTCGCCGCCCCGCGCTCGCTGGTGCGGCGGCGGCCCCGGGTCGACGGCGACCCGCCCGCCGACCCGCCCGCGGGGACGCCCGCCGGGCCGGGAGCGTCGGACGCCCCTCGTACACTCGAGGGATGACGGGATCCGACGCCGCGCTCGCGGGCGTCGTGGGCGGCCGCACCGCCGGGGTGCTGCAGAAGGCCTTCGGCCTCCGCACGGTCGCCGACCTGCTCGAGCACCTGCCGCGCCGCTACGCCCGCCGCGGGGAGCTGACCGCCCTCGCCGAGCTGCCGGTCGACCAGCAGGCCACCATCGTCGCGGAGGTGCGCGAGGTCCGGGAGCGGCCCATGCGGGCGCGGCGCGGCAGCATCCTCGAGGTGCGGATCACCGACGGCCGCGGCTTCCTCACCCTCACCTTCTTCAACCAGGCCTGGCGCGCGAAGGACCTGGTGCCGGGCGCTGCGCGGATCTCGCCGGCAAGGTCAGCGACTACCGCGGCGCGCTCCAGCTCGCGCACCCGGACTACGAGCTCTTCGACGCGCACGAGGGTCCGGGAGCTCTCGGGCGGGGAGCCCGACGCGGCCGCGCGGCGGTGGGCCGAGATGCCGATCCCCATCTACCCGGCCACGGCGTCGATGGCGAGCTGGCAGGTCGCCAAGTCGGTGGCGCTCGCGCTCGACGCGGTCGCCGACCTCGAGGACCCCGTGCCGGCGGACGTGCGCGCCGAGCGCGGCCTCCTGCCGTTCCGCGCGGCGCTCGAGGGCGTGCACCGTCCCGGGAAGGACGTCGACTGGCGGCGCGGCCGCGACGCCCTGCGCTTCCAGGAGGCCTTCGTCCTGCAGACCGCCCTGCTCCAGCGGCGTCAGGCGGCCCGCGCCCTCGCCGCCACCCCGCGGGTCCCCGTCCCCGACGGCCGGCTCGCCCGGCTCGATGCGCAGCTCCCCTTCGAGCTCACGGGCGACCAGCGCCTCGTCGGCGAGGAGATCGCGGCCGACATGGCGCGCACCTGGCCGATGAACCGGGCTCGTGCAGGGCGAGGTCGGCTCCGGCAAGACCCTGGTGGCGCTCCGGGCGATGCTCGCGGTCGCCGACTCGGGCGGCCAGTCGGCGCTGCTGGCGCCCACCGAGGTCCTCGCGAGCCAGCACCTCCGCTCGCTGACCGCGTCGCTCGGGCCGGACCTCGCCGCCGAGCTCATGCCGACGCTCCTCACCGGTCAGCTCCCGTGGCGGAGCGGAAGCGCGCCCTGCTGCGCATCGTGAGCGGGCAGGCGCGCATCGTCGTCGGCACGCGCGCGCTCCTCGGCGACCGCGTGGAGTTCCTCGACCTGGGGCTCGTGGTGGTCGACGAGCAGCACCGCTTCGGCGTCGACCAGCGGGAGGCCCTGCGCCGGAAGGGCGGGACCCCGCCGCACGTGCTGGTGCTGACCGCCACGCCCATCCCGCGCACGGTCGCCATGACGGTGTTCGGCGACCTCGACGTCTCGACCATCGCGGAGCTGCCGAGCGGCCGCCAGCCCATCGCGTCGTTCGTGGTGCCGCTGCACGAGCACCCGGCGTGGATCGAGCGGGTCTGGGAGCGAGCCGCGGAGGAGATCCACAAGGGGCGCCAGGCGTTCGTCGTGTGCCCCGCGATCGATCCGCAGGATCCCGACGCGGAGGACGAGGACGCCGCGGACGGCGCCGCCGACGCGCCGTCGCGGCCCGCCCTCGCCACCGTCACCGAGGTCGACGCGCTCCTCGCCGCCCACCCGCGGCTCGGGTCCGTCCGGCGCGCCGTCCTCCACGGCCGCATGTCGGGAGGAGGAAAGGACCGCGTCATGCGCGCCTTCTCCGCCGGCGACATCGACCTGATCGTCGCCACGACCGTCATCGAGGTGGGCGTCGACGTCCCGAACGCCTCGACCATGGTGATCCTCGACGCGGACCGCTTCGGCGTCTCGCAGCTGCACCAGCTGCGCGGCCGCGTCGGCCGGGGCGGCGTCCCCGGCCTCTGCCTCATGGTCACCCACGCGGAGCCGGAGACGGTGGCGCGGGAGCGCGTGGACGCGGTCGCGGCGACCCTCGACGGCTTCGAGCTCGCGCGCGTCGACCTCGAGCTCCGCCGGGAGGGGAACGTGCTCGGCACGAACCAGTCCGGCGGCCGCTCGTCGCTCCGGCTCCTGCGCGTCGCCCAGGACGGCGACCTCATCGAGTCCGCGCGGGGAGCACGCGCACGACGTCCTGGAGGCGTCGCCGACGCTCGACGGCCACCCCGCGCTCGCCCGGGCGCTCGCCCGCCGGCTCGACGACGAGGAGCGCGCCTTCCTCGACGAGAACTGACCGGGGCCGGCCGTAGGCTGGCGGGATGCAGCGGATCGCCGTCGTCCCGGATCCTTCGACCCCGTCACGCTCGGCCACCTCGACATCGTGCGGCGGGCCGCCCGCCTCTACGACGAGCTCGTGGTCCTCGTGGTGCACAACCCCGGCAAGACGCCGATGCTGCCGCTCGCGGAGCGCGTGGCGCTCATCGAGCGGGTGATCCGGGACGCTGGCCTCCCGGCCACCGTGCGCGTCGACTCCTGGGGAGCCGGTCTCCTGGTGGACTACTGCCGGCGCATCGGCGCGACCGTGCTCGTCAAGGGCGTCCGCTCGCAGCTCGACGTGACGTACGAGACGCCGATGGCCCTCGTGAACCGCGACCTGGCGGACGTCGAGACCGTGCTGCTGCTCCCGGATCCCGCGCACGCCCACGTGTCGAGCTCGCTGGTGCGGCAGGTCGAGGCCCTCGGGGGCGACGTCGCGCCCTACGTGCCGGCGGCCGTCGCGGAGGCGTCTGGCCGTACCGACGGGCCGGCTGACGACCTGTACCGTGTACGGGTGTCCAGGTTCCAGAAGACCCCATTCACGGTGCACGTCCACGACATCGTGCACCGCCCCGGCGAGATGCGCGAGCTCGACCTGACCATCGACCTCCCCGAGCGCATGGGGGAGGGCCTGATCGCCGTCCCCGCGGGCCGCGAGATGCAGCAGCGCCACGTCCGCCTCGAGTCCCTCCACGACGGCATCCTCGCCACGGGCGAGGTCGACACGGTGGCCGACGGCCAGTCCGCGCGCACCCTCGCCGACATGCAGGAGCGTGTCCAGGTCGATTTCGCGGAGATGTTCGCGTACTCTCGTGATGAAGCCTTCGACTACCAGGTCCAGGACGAGCACGTGGACCTGGAGCCGGTCATCCGGGATGCGGTGGTGCTGTCACTGCCGTTCCAGCCCGAAGTGCCGGGCGAGGACCTCGATCTCGATCTGGGTCCCGGCATCAGCCTGGTCCTCGCGGACTCCGACCCGGAGCCCGAGATCGATCAGCGCTGGGCAGCCCTGTCCGGCTTCCGAGCTTCCGAAGACAGCGGTGCGGCGCGTGAAGGCGCCGACACCGAAACGCAGAGAGATGAGAGTTAGTCATGGCCGTACCCAAGAGGAAGATGTCCCGATCCAACACGCGTGCGCGCCGCTCGCAGTGGAAGGCCGAGGCTCCAGCGCTCGTCAAGACCATCGAGAACGGCAAGGTCGTCTACTCCATGCCGCACCGTGCGCGCGTGATCGAGGACGCCGCCGGTACGCCCCTGTACATGGAGTACAAGGGCCGCAAGGTCGCCGACGTCTAGTCGACGCCCGCACGGGACGTCGGACATGACCGGCACCACGGGATCCCGCGTCCACGGCGACCGCGACGCGCTCCGGCGCCTCCTCGCCGTGGACGTGAGCCCCGAGCTCCTCGAGCTCGCGCTCACCCACCGCTCGTACGCGTACGAGCACGGCGGCATCCCGCACAACGAGCGCCTCGAGTTCCTCGGCGACTCCATCCTCGGGCAGGCCGTCACGGTCATGCTCTACCTCGAGAACCCCGACCTCGACGAGGGCGAGCTCGCCAAGCGGCGTGCCAGCCTCGTCTCGAGCGTCGCCCTCGCGGAGGTCGCCACCGGCATCGGGCTCGGCGAGCACCTGCTGCTCGGCCGGGGCGAGGAGCTGACGGGCGGCCGCGCCAGTCGTCGATCCTCGCCGACACGGTCGAGGCCATCATCGGCGCCTGCTACCTCGACGCCGGGGGAGAGGCCGCCACCGGCCTCGTGCTGCGCCTCGTCGCGCCCCTCCTGGAGGACCCGGCGCGCTTCGGCGCCGCCATCGACCCCGAAGACGGCGCTGCAGGAGTCCGCCGCGCGCCAGGGCCTGCCCGCGCCCGTCTACGACGTGAGCGACAGCGGTCCCGACCACAGCAAGCGCTTCCACGCCGTCGTCTCCGTCGGCGAGGCCGTGCGCACCACGGGCGAGGAATCCAGCAAGAAGCAGGCCGAGATGACGGCCGCGCTCGAGGCGTGGACCCGCCTCGAGGCGCGCACCACGGCCTGACCCGCGGTGCCCGAGCTCCCCGAGGTCGAGGTCGTCCGCGCCGGCCTCGCGCCGGCCGTGTCCGGCGCCCGCATCACGGGCGTGGAGATCCTCGACGCCCGCTCGCTCAAGCGCCACGACCCCCCTGAGGGCGCGTTCGCGGAGCTCCTCGTCGACCGGGTCATCACCTCCGCCGTCCGCCGCGGCAAGTTCATGTGGCTCCCGCTGGAACCCGATGCCGGACGCGACGGGACGGGTCCCCGCGCGCTCGTGACCCACCTCGGCATGAGCGGGCAGGTGCTCCTCCGCGAGCCGGGATCCGACCCCGACGGGCTGCTCCGCATCCGCATGGGCATCGAGCACCCCGCGCACGGCGAGCTCGTCGTCGCGTTCGTCGACCAGCGGATCTTCGGGTCCATGGCCGTGGACCGGCTCGTGGCCACGCCCGACGGGCACGCCGGCGGGCGGGGCTCGGACGTCGCGCTCGTGCCGACGCAGGTCTCCCACATCGCCCGCGACCCGCTCGACCCGGCCTTCGACGACGAGGAGCTGCTGTCGAGGCTCGCCCGGCGGCGCACCGGCATCAAGCGGGCCCTCCTCGACCAGACCCTGGTGAGCGGGATCGGCAACATCTACGCCGATGAGGCCCTGTGGGCCGCGCGGATCCACTACGCCCACCCCACCGACGCCCTGGGGCGCGGCCGCGCGCTGCGGCTCCTCGCCGAGGTGCGGCACGTGCTCGCGCGGGCCCTGGCCGAGGGCGGCACGAGCTTCGACACGCAGTACGTCAACGTGAACGGCGCGTCCGGCTACTTCTCGCACTCGCTCAACGCCTACGGGCAGCAGGGGAAGCCGTGCCCCCGCTGCGGCACGCCGATCGTCCCGCGAGGCCTTGAACCGCGGATCCCACCTCTGCCCGCGCTGCCAGGCGCTGCCCGACCCGGACGTCGCCGTCGCCTGAGCGGCTCGGGCGACACGCGAGGGACGCCCTCGCGGCACGACGTGACGTCAGCGTGCGTCGTCGACGGCGCGCAGCCAGCCGCTCGTGGCGACGTGCTGGAAGCCGAGGGCCTCGTTCACCGCGAGCATCGGCCGGTTCTCGTCGGCGTTCCAGGTGACGACGCGGTCGACCTCGGGCGCCTCACGTGCCAGGTGGCGCAGGTTCTCGACCTTGAGGAGCATGCCGAGGCGGTGACCGCGGTGCTCGGCCAGCACGAGCGTGTCCTGCTGGTAGGTGTAGGCGTGGCCGTCGGAGCGCCGGCCGCTGGGGGAGACGGCGATCTCGGTGAAGCCCACGAGGCGCCCGTGGCCGCGTGCTCGACTACCACGGTGGTCGAGACCCGTGCGGCCCGCGGCCGCGCGCCGGGCCTCGGCATCCCGGATCCGGTCGGGGTCCCACGGGTCCTCTTCCTGCGGGAGGTCGCCCGCCGGCGTGTCCGTCGACATGCGCGTGTGCAGCACGGCGAGGTCGTCGAGCAGGTGCTCCGGGGTCGCATCGACCCAGGAGAGCACGCGGTAGTCGTCGCCCGCGGCGCGGCGGGCGTCGGAGAGGCGCGCGGCGAGCGTCGGCGCGGCCTCCCGGGTGTCGAGCGCGCTCGTCCCGCGCGGTCTGGCCGAGGCGGTAGCCGGCGTCGACCGCGAAGCGCGACGACGGGTCGTCCGCCCCGACCGCGCCGACCCCGGTGGGCGAGGGGATGGGGGACCCGTCCGCCTCCGGGCGGTGCATCGTGAAGGCCGTGGCGTCCGGCAGCCCGCGTCCACGGCGATCCGCTCCACGCGCTCCCGGAGCTCCCGGCCGATCCCGCGCCGCCGGTGCCCGGGGAGCACGAGACGGCGACGTCGGAGGTGCGGCGGTCGGGTCGTTGAGCCAGGTGGAGAGGAGCCCGCGGCCGACGATCCGGCCGTCCACCCGCGCGGCGAGCAGGCGCTTCCGGACGTGGGCGACGTCGGCGTAGTCGGGGATGAGCTCCTCCGGCAGCCAGACGAACGCGTCGTGCCCGAGGTCGTGGGACTGGGCGCGGTTGACCACGTCGGTGAGCGCCACGAAGTCGTCCCACCCGGCGGCGCCCGGAGCGGTCGGCGGGCGGACCTCCTTGACGGTGGAGGGCGAGGCGTCGGCGTCGTGCGGCATGGGCGGCTCCCTCGGCGGTGGCGGTGACGCGCACGTCCGCGGGGGCCGGCGCTCCACCACGCTAGCGGCGGCGCGCGGCCGGACGCCGCGCCCGCGCGCGGCTCCCGGCCGCGACCGGCCCGTCCGGTACCGTGATCGGGACCACCACGCGAGGAGGGCGACGGGCGTGCACCTGAAGAGCCTGACCCTCAAGGGGTTCAAGTCGTTCGCGCAGCCGACCACGTTCCAGTTCGAGACGGGCGTCACCTGCGTCGTCGGGCCGAACGGATCCGGCAAGTCCAACGTCGTCGACGCCCTCGCCTGGGTGATGGGCGAGCAGGGCGCCAAGACCCTCCGCGGCGGCAAGATGGAGGACGTCATCTTCGCCGGCACCTCCACGCGCGGGCCGCTCGGCCGTGCCGAGGTCACGCTCACGATCGACAACGCCGACGGGGCGCTGCCCATCGACTACACCGAGGTCGCGATCCGGCGCACGCTCTTCCGCAACGGCGGCAGCGAGTACGCGATGCTCAACGGCACGTCCTGCCGCCTCCTCGACGTGCAGGAGCTCCTCAGCGACTCCGGCCTCGGCCGCGAGATGCACGTCATCGTCGGCCAGGGCCGGCTCGACAACGTGCTGCGCGCCACCCCGGAGGAGCGGCGCGGCTTCATCGAGGAGGCCGCGGGCATCCTCAAGCACCGCCGCCGCAAGGAGCGCACGCTCCGGAAGCTCGAGGGCATGCAGGCCAACCTCACCCGCCTCAGCGACCTCGCGGGGGAGATCCGCCGCCAGCTCAAGCCGCTCGGGCGGCAGGCCGAGGTGGCGCGCCAGGCGCAGACGGTCGCGGCCGTCGTCCGGGACGCCCGCGCGCGCCTGGTCGCGGACGAGGTCGTGGGCCTCCGCCGGGCCCTCGCGGAGCACACGCGCACCGAGGAGGAGCGGACGACCGAGCGGATGGTCCTGCAGGAGCGGCTCGACCGGGCCGTGCTCCGCTCCGCGCGCATCGTCGAGGAGCAGGAGGGCGACGAGGTCGACGGCGCGCGGCGCACGGCGTTCGCCCTGGAGCAGGTCCAGGAGCGGCTGCGGAGCCTGCTGTCCCTCGCGCAGCAGCGGCTCGCGCTCCTCGGATCCGCGGAGGACGCCCCCGAGGTCGCCGGGGGCACCACGCCCGCCCAGGTGCAGGACTCGCGCGACGAGGCCGGCCGGCTCGTCGCCCTCATCGCGGTCGCGGAGGCGGGCTGGGCGTCCGCGCGGCAGGCGACCGCGGCAGCCCGTCAGGCGCTCGACGCGCTCGACGAGGAGATCCAGGCCCAGAGCGCGCTCGTCTCCCGCCACGACCTCGAGATCGCCGGGCTGCAGGGGCGCGCCGAGACCGCGGGGTCCCGCCTCGCCGCCGTCCGCGGGGAGGTCCTCCGCCAGCAGAACGCGCTCGACGCCGCGCGGGCCCGGCTGCAGGCCGCCGAGGCCGAGCGCGAGCGCGGGGAGGCCGAGGGCGAGGCCGACGAGCAGGGCGGATCCGAGCTCACGCGCGCCTACGAGGACGCGCAGGCCGACGTCGCGAGCGAGGAGTCGGCCATCGAGGCCGTGCGCGAGGAGCTGCACGCCCGCGAGCGGGAGCGGGACGCCCTGTCCGCCCGCGAGCAGGCCCTCGCGAGCGCGCTGGACCAGCGCGACGGGTCGAGCGACCTCGTCGCCGCCGGACTCCCCGGCGTCCGCGGGCTCCTCGCCGAGCACGTGCACGTCCGGCCGGGCTTCGAGGCCGCCGTCGCCGCGGCGCTCGGGACCCTCGCCGACGCCGTGCTCGCCGAGACCCTCGACGACGCCGTGGCGGCCCTCCGCCGTGCCGTCGACGACGACCTCGGACGCGTCGAGGTCGTGGTCGCGGGCGACGCCGGGTCCGCGGACGCCGATGCCACGCCCGAGGGCGCGGCGAGCGGTGCGGGGGGCGGCGCACCCCGTCGCCATCGCCTCGGTCGTCGACGCGCCCGACGGGGTCCGGCGGATCCTCTCGGGCGTCGTGGTCGTGGACGACCTGGCCCGGGCTGTCGAGCTCGCGCAGGCGCCGGACGCCCCCGCCACCGTGATCACGCGCGGCGGGGACGTGGTGTCCGCGCACGTGCTGCGCGGCGGATCCGGTGCCACGCGCTCCGAGCTCGAGCTCGTCGCGGCCCGCGACTCCGCCGCGACGACGCTCACGGGCGTCCGCGCCCGCATCGACGACCTGCAGGTCGACCTCGCGGCCGGCCGGGAGCGCCTCCGCGCCGCTCGGGAGCGCGCCGCCGCCGCCCTCGGTGGCCTCCGCGAGGCGGACGCGCGCCTCGCCGCCCACGCCGAGCGCCTCAGCCGCTCCCGTGCCCAGGCCGAGTCCGCCGCCGCGGAGCTCGCGCGCGTGCAGCGGGGGCTCGACCTCGCGAGCGCGTCCGTGGATGAGGCCGTGGCCGCGTCCGACGCCGCGCGCCGCTCGCTCGACGAGGCGCGGTCCCGACCGCGGCCGGTGCTCGACGCCAGCGGACGCGACGCCCTCGTCGCCGAGTGGGAGGCCGCCCGGGAGGCGGAGATCGAGGCGCGCCTGCAGGTCGAGACCGCGCGCGAGCGCGTCCGCGCGGAGCAGGAGCGCACGGTCGCCCTCGAGCGCCGGCTCGCCGCGGAGCGGGCCGCCGCCGAGGAGGCGGCACGCCGCCAGGTCATCCGCCGGCGGCAGATCGCGCGGGCCGCGTCCGTCACCGAGGCCCTGCCGGCCGTCGTGCGCGCCGCCGCCCGCAGCACGACCGAGGCCCGGCTCGTGCTCGCGCGCGCCGAGGAGGCCCGCTCCGGCCGGAACGCCGAGCTCGCCGCGCTCCGCCGCGAGGAGGCCGACCTGCGGGCGCGCCTCCACGGGATCACCGAGGACGTGCACGGCCTGGAGCTGCAGATCTACGAGAAGCGCCTGCAGGTGTCGCAGCTGCTCGAGCGCGCGGCGAGCGAGCTGGGCCTCGGGGAGGAGGTGCTGGTCGCCGAGTATGGGCCGGACGTGCCGGTGCCCGACGAGGCGCCCCTGCCGCCGCGCCGGCGCACGCCCGCCGCGGATGCGGGCGGCGAGGCGGACGACGCCGATGCCGAGCCGGACCCCGGGGCCCCCGCAGGGGACGTCCCGGCCGACGCCGCCGCCGCGGACGACGACCCGCCCGGCCCCACCCGCCCCTTCGACCGCGACGAGCAGCGTGCGCGCCTCGCGGAGGCCGAGCGCCGGCTCGCGCAGCTCGGCCGCGTGAACCCGCTGGCGCTGGAGGAGTTCGCCGCGCTGGAGCAGCGCCACCTCTTCCTCACCGAGCAGCTCGCCGACCTCCAGGCGACGCGGGCGGACCTCCTCACGATCATCGACGACATCGACCGCACCATGCAGGGCGTCTTCGCCGACGCGTTCGAGGACACCCGCCAGGCGTTCGACCGCGTCTTCCCGATCCTCTTCCCGGGCGGCACGGGCAGCATCCACCTCACGGACCCCGACCAGCTGCTGACGACGGGAATCGAGGTGAGCGTGCGCCCCGCGGGCAAGCGCATCGAGCGCCTGTCGCTGCTCTCCGGCGGGGAGCGCTCGCTCGCGGCCGTGGCCCTGCTCATCGCGATCTTCACCGCGCGGCCGAGCCCCTTCTACATCATGGACGAGGTGGAGGCGGCGCTCGACGACGCGAACCTCGGCCGTCTCCTCACGATCCTCGAGCAGCTCCGCGACACGTCGCAGCTCATCGTCATCACCCACCAGAAGCGCACCATGGAGATCGCCGACGCGCTCTACGGCGTCTCCATGCGGCAGGACGGCGTGAGCGCGGTCGTGGGCCAGCGGGTCAGCCGCGACCAGCCCGCGGCGGCGCCCTCCGCGGGCCGGGATGCTGCCGAGCACGGTGCCGCCGCCGCCGCAGCAGCGGAGCCGGCCGCGCCCTGACGCGCGGCTACGCTGGGCACATGGCAGCCCGCACCCCCTGGTCCCTCTCCGGCGCGCTCCGCGGCATGTTCGCGAAGCCCACCATCGACGAGACCACGTGGGACGACCTGGAGACGGCGCTCATCACGGCGGACTTCGGCCCCGACGTCACCGAGGCGACCATCGAGGACCTGCACGAGAAGGTCGACCGCTACCGCACCACCGACCCGCGCGACCTCCAGCGCATGCTCCGCGAGTCCATCGAGGAGCGCCTGGCGAAGCACGATCCGACCCTGAAGCTCAGCGCGCGCCCCGCCGTGATCCTGGTGGTCGGCGTCAACGGCGTCGGCAAGACCACCACCATCGGCAAGTTCGCGAAGTTCCTCCGCAACTACGGCCGCACGGTCGTCGTGGGCGCGGCGGACACCTTCCGCGCCGCCGCCGTCGACCAGCTCGCCACCTGGGCCGAGCGCGCCGGGGCCGACATCGTGCGCCCGCAGCAGCCCGGGCAGGATCCCGCCAGCGTCGCGTTCCAGACGGTCGAGCACGCGATGCGCACCGGCACCGAGATGGTCATCATCGACACCGCCGGCCGCCTGCACACCAAGGGCGGGCTCATGGACGAGCTGTCGAAGATCCGCCGGGTCGTGGAGAAGCAGTCGCCCATCGCAGAGGTGCTGCTCGTCCTCGACGCGACCACGGGCCAGAACGGGCTCGCGCAGGCGCAGGCCTTCATCGAGCACGGCGGCGTGACGGGCCTCGTCATCACCAAGCTCGACGGCTCCGCCAAGGGCGGCTTCATCCTCAACGTGCAGGAGCGCACGGGCATCCCCATCAAGCTCATCGGCCAGGATGAGGGCATCGGCGACCTCACGGGATTCACCCCCCACGTGTTCGCGCAGAACCTGGTCGGCTGACCCGGGGACCGGCGCGCAGCCGGCGCGGGTTGAGCTGCGGAGCCACCATGGCTACCTTCGGAACACTCTCGGACCGCCTCGCCGAGACCTTCAAGAACCTGCGCGGCAAGGGCAAGCTCAGCGCCGCGGACGTCGACGGCACCGTCCGCGAGATCCGCCGCGCGCTGCTCGAGGCCGACGTCGCGCTCGACGTCGTCAAGGCGTTCACCGCATCCGTCCGCGAGCGCGCCCTCGGCGGCGAGGTCAGCCAGGCGCTGAACCCCGCCCAGCAGGTCGTGCAGATCGTCAACGAGGAGCTCGTGGGCATCCTCGGCGGCCAGCAGCGGCGCATCCAGTTCGCCAAGCGCCCGCCGACGGTCATCATGCTCAGCCGCCTCCAGGCGCGGGCAAGACCACCCTCGCGGGGAAGCTCGGCAAGTGGCTGGCGAAGGACGGCCACACGCCGATGCTCGTCGCGGCCGACCTCCAGCGCCCCAACGCGGTGCAGCAGCTGCAGGTCGTGGGCGAGCAGGCGGGCGTCCCCGTCTTCGCGCCGGAGCCCGGCAACGGGCGCGGCAACCCCGTGCGCGTCGCCAAGGACGCCATGAAGCACGCGGCCGACAAGCAGTACAGCGTCGTCATCATCGACACGGCCGGCCGCTCGGCGTCGACCAGGAGCTGATGAAGCAGGCGGACATCCGCAAGGCCACCGACCCCGACGAGGTCCTGTTCGTCATCGACGCCATGATCGGCCAGGACGCGGTCGCGACCGCGAAGGCCTTCCAGGACGGCGTCGACTTCACGGGCGTCGTGCTCTCCAAGCTCGACGGCGACGCACGCGGCGGCGCGGCCCTGTCGGTCGCCTCCGTGACGGGCCGCCCCATCATGTTCGCCTCCACCGGCGAGGGCCTCGACGACTTCGAGCCCTTCCACCCCGGACCGCATGGCGAGCCGCATCCTCGACCTCGGCGACATCCTCACCCTCATCGAGCAGGCCCAGCAGGCCTTCGACGAGGAGGAGGCCATGGAGGTCGCCGCGAAGCTCGCGAGCGACAGCTTCACCCTCGAGGACTTCCTCAAGCAGATGCAGCAGCTGCGGGGCAAGGGCTCCATCAAGAAGATGATGGGCATGCTGCCCGGCATGGGCGCCATGAAGGAGCAGCTGGAGAGCTTCGACGAGAAGGAGATCGTCCGCACGGAGGCGATCATCCAGTCGTCGACGAAGGCCGAGCACCAGAACCCGAAGCTCCTGAACGGGTCGCGCCGGCTGCGCATCGCCCGCGGCTCCGGCATGACGGTCACGGACGTCAACGGCCTCGTGCAGCGCTTCGAGCAGGCCTCCAAGATGATGCGGACCGTCGCCCGCGGCGGCATGCCGCAGATCCCCGGCATGGGTCCGATGCCGGGCGCGCACTGAGCCGGAAGCCCGTGCAGCAGAAGAAGAAGGGCTCGAAGTCGGCAATCCCGCGAAGCGCGCGCAGAACGCGGCGCTCGCGTCCGGCCAGCGCATCGGCGGGCCCGCCGCACCCCAGGGCTCCGGCTTCGGCCTCGCGGGGAAGAGGGCCGGCGGCGCCGACGGCGCGCCCAGCGAGGAAGAGCTCGCGTCGCTCCAGAAGTTCCTCGGCCGCTGATCCCCGGCCGACCCGGAGGGCCCCTGTCGCGCGTGCGGCAGGGGCCCTCCGGCGTCCCCCTCGACGCGGCGCCGCGCGCGTGCCACCGTGGGGTCAGCACCGCGGCGCCCGCCGCGGTCCAGTGTGAGGAGCCCCCAGTGTTCGCACCCGTCACCGCCTTCAGCGGATTCAGCGTCGACGACGTCCGCGGCGCTCGCGTTCTACCGCGGCACGCTCGGCCTGGAGTCGAGGAGGTGCTGGAGATCGGGGATGATCCGCCTCGTCCTGCCCGGCTCCGGCGCGCGTGTCCTCGTCTATCCGAAGCCCGGGCACGTGCCCGCCACGTTCACGGTCCTCAACCTCGCCGTCGACGACGTGGAGGAGGCCGTGGTCGAGCTCAACGCCCGCGGCATCGAGACGGCCATCTACGCGGACATGCCGACGGACGCGCGGGGCATCATGCGCGGCAACGGACCCGACATCGCCTGGTTCCGCGACCCGGCGGGAAACGTCCTGTCCGTCGTCGAGGCGTGACGCCCCGACATCGGCACGTGCGGCACCCGCGGGCGCACAGCCGTCGACCGCGCCGCGCCGGAGTCGACGGGGGAGCTCGCCCCGCCTGCTGGAGCACGGGCGCGACCTCGTCCAGCGTCATCGCGTAGCCGGTCTGCGCGTCGACGGTCGAGGTCGCGAACAGCAGCCCGACGACGCGGCCCTGCGCGTCGAAGAGGGCGCCGCCGGAGTCCCCGGGGCGCACGGTCCCGCGCACGGAGTACCACCTCGCGCGTCACGGGCTGCTCGTGCTGGATGTCGGTGCCGATCGCCTCCACCACCTCGCGGATGCGCGCCCCGGTCGCCTGGTACGGTCCGCCGCCGGGGTAGCCGGCGACCACGGCCTCGTCCGCGGCCGCGAGCTCCTCGCCGAGGGCGAGCGGCGCGGCGGCGAGGCCCGGCACGGCGAGGATCGCGACGTCGCGCGCGGGGTCGAACACCACGAGCCGCGCCGGCAGCAGCTCGCCGGTGCCGCCCTGCTGCACGAACACCTCGTCGGATCCGGTCACGACGTGCGCGTTGGTCACGACGCGCTCGCCCTGCACGACCCAGCCGCTGCCGGACGAGGAGGTGCCGCACGCGGGGGCCGACGACAGGATCTTCACGACGCTGGACGCCGCCCGGCGCACGGCCTCGGGCACGTCCTCGTCGGGCGCCGCGGTGTCGGCGATGGACTCCTCGCCGTTCGCGAACACCCGCGGGTAGCCGACGTCGTGCAGGGCGTCGTCGAGGGCGGAGAGGGCCGTCCGCTGGAGACGGGGCTGACGCGGTCGAGGGCCGCCACGATGCGCGACGACGACGCTGTGCGCCGCGGGGATCACGCCGCTGGAGCCGAGGAAGCCGCCGACCGGACCGACACGGCCCACGCGGCCAGTCCCGCGACGGCGCCGACGCCCCGGTCGAGCCCGCGGGCGGCTCCACGGGGTCGGAGGAGGCGTGTGAGGACGCTGGCGACCTGCGCGAGGATCCCGCTGACGAGGGACGTCGTGACGAGCATGAGGAGCGCAGCGGCGAAGGTGCGCTGGATGCCGTCCGCGACACCGAACTCGTCGAGGAGCGCCAGGAACGCGGGCGTGATCGCGAGCGCCAGCGCGACGCCGAGGACGATGCCGACGAGGCCCGCGACCGTGACGATGGCCCCGCGGCGCCAGCCGGCGAGGGCGGCGAGCACGGCGACGACGAGGATGACGATGTCGACGGCGGGGCTCACCTCCACAGTGTGCCCCGCGTCGCCGGTCGCCTGAGCGCAGCTCCTCCACGAGGTGCGTGACCACGGGCGCGAGGGCGCCGTCGTTGTCCTCCGCCACGCGCAGCTGCCGCTGGTAGCTCGCGCCGCGGTCCACGATGTCGAGGATGCCGCGGAGCTCGGCCTCGCAGCCGAGCGCGTCGGCGGTGGAGAGGCGCTCGACCAGGGCGCGCGTGTCGTCGCCGACGAGGGCCTCCGCGCCCGCGGCGTCCTGGATGATGATCGCGTCCATCCCGTACCGGGCGGCGCGCCACTTGTTCTCGCGCACGAACCACGGCTGCATCCGCGGCAGCTCCTCGCCGCGGTCGAGCGACGCGGACATGTCGTGCACGAGGCACTAGCGAGGGCGCCGAGGGAGGCGATCTCCCGGAGCGTCGAGACGCCGTCGAACACGCGGGTCTCGAGCGTCCCCCACTTGGGCGCCGGTCGGATGTCCCAGCGGAGCTCGCTGTGGTGGTCGATGACGCCCACGTGCGTCATGTCGGCGACGAGCCGCTCGTACTCGGCCCACGAGCCGATCTCCGGCGGCAGCCCCGCGGTCGGCAGCTGCTGGAACATGAGGGCGCGGTTCGACGCGTACCCCGTCTCCTGACCCGACCAGAACGGGCTCGACGCGCTGAGCGCCTGGAACCTCGGGAGGTGCACGAGCAGCGCGTTGAGGATGGGCAGGGCCTTGGACGCGTCGTCGATGCCGACGTGCACGTGCACGCCCCAGATCATCATCTGGCGCCCCCACCGGGTGCGGTCGAGGAGCGTCGCGTAGCGCTGGTTGCCGGGCGTGACCTCCTGGTCGGGCCAGACGCTGAAGGGGTGGGTGCCGGCGCACATCAGGTCGATGCCGAGCGGGTCGGCGACGTCGACCACCTGCTCGATGAGGCGGGCGAGGTCGTCGACGGCGTCGCCCACGCGCGCGTGCGGGGCGCTGACGACCTCCACCGTGTTGGTGAGGAACTCCCCGGTCACGTGCGGGTGCGCGTCGTCGTGCGGGAACGAGCGGAGGATCTCGGGCGCGACGCCCGCCGAGCTCCCCGGAGCCCCGGTCGACGCACGCGAGCTCCCACTCGATCCCGACGCGGGACGGGGGCTGATGGGCGAAGTCGATCTGCATGCGGGTCCTGCCGTCCACGGGTCCTGGCGGCGCATGCGCCGGGTGTCGTCCGATCATGCCACGCGGTCCGAGGACGGGCGCCGGTGCGACGCCGCGTGGCGCGCCGCGGGGGATGTCCGGCGCAGCCCTGCATCTGCCATAATGATCTGTCGAGTCCGCGATCGTCCGACCCTCTAATCAGGCGCCGTGAGACCCCATCGAACCAATGCCGAGTGTGCCCCACGCTCACGGCCGTCAGTTCACCCCACACAAGAAAATTCAGGAGAATTGTGGCTGTCAAGATCCGTCTGAAGCGCCTGGGCAAGATCCGCGCGCCGTACTACCGCATCGTCGTCGCCGACTCGCGCACCAAGCGCAACAGCCGCGTCATCGAGGAGATCGGCAACCCCCAGCCCCACCGAGGAGCCCTCGTTCATCGAGGTCCAGTCGGACCGGGCGCAGTACTGGCTCTCCGTGGGCGCCCAGCCCACCGAGCAGGTCGAGGCCCTCCTCAAGCTCACGGGCGACTGGGGTCGCTTCAAGGGCGACAAGGACGCCGTCTCCACCGTCCGCACCCGCGAGGCGAAGCCCGCCTACGTCAGGACAAGAAGAAGCCGGTCCTCAAGCCCAAGAAGACCGAGAAGGCCGCCCCCGCGCCGGAGGCCGCCGAGGCCCCGGCCGAGGCGACCGAGGAGCAGGCCTAGCCCATGCTCGCTCCCGCGCTCGCGCACCTGGTCAAGGGCATCGTCGAGCACCCGGATGATGTCTCCGTGACGAGCAAGGGATCCCCCCGCGGCGAGGTCCTCGAGGTGCGCGTGCACCCCGAGGACCTCGGCCGGGTCATCGGCCGCGCGGGTCGCACCGCGAAGGCCCTCGGACGCTCGTCTCGGCCCTCGCCGACGGCCAGCGCGTCCGCGTCGATGTGGTGGACACCGATTCCTGACGACGACCTCCGTGACCCCGCGGCGTTCCGCGTGGGCCGGCTCACCAAGGCGCACGGGCTCAAGGGCGCCGTCGAGCTCGAGCTGTTCACGGACGACCCCGACAAGCGCTTCGTCCCCGGTGCCGAGTTCAGCCTGCAGGTCCCCGAGACCTCGCCGTGGCACGGCCGCACGCTGACGCTCACCGAGCTGCGCTGGTACAACAGCCACCGTCGGCTTCTTCGAGGGCGTCGCCGACCGCACGGCCGCCGAGTCGCTGGCCAAGGCCATCCTCTGGATGACGCCGCCCGCCGACGAGGCGGACGACCCCGACGCCTGGTACGACCACCAGCTGGTCGGCCTCCGGGTGCTCCGCGACGGCGTCGAGGTGGGGACCGTCTCCCTCGTCGACCACTTCCCGGCGCAGGACCTCCTCCACGTCGACACGCCCTCCGGCACCGTCCTGGTGCCGTTCGTGCAGGCCATCGTCCCGTCCGTGGACGTCGCGGCCGGCACGCTCGTCGTCACCCCGCCGCTCGGCCTGTTCGAGGAGATCCCGGAGGAGCCGATCCCGGCCCCCGGCGAGGACCTCCCCGCGGACGCCGCTCCCGCGGACGCCGCACCCGCGGATGCCGCCCCCGAGGGCGACGACGCCCGCTGACATGCGGATCGACATCGTCTCGATCTTCCCCGAGTTCTTCGGGGTGCTCGACATCTCCCTGCTCGGCCGCGCGCGCCAGTCCGGCCTCATCGACCTCCGCGTGCACGACCTGCGCGCCTTCACGCACGACCGCCACCGCACGGTCGACGACACGCCGTACGGCGGCGGCGCCGGCATGGTCATGCGACCCGGAGCCCTGGGGCGAGGCCGTCGACGAGGTCCTGGCGGACGGCACCGATCCGGTCGTGATCTTCCCGTCGCCGGCCGGCGACGTCTTCACGCAGGCCATGGCGCAGGAGCTCTCGGAGGAGGGCCACCTCGCCTTCGGATCAGCCGCTACGAGGGCATCGACCAGCGCGTCGTCGACCACACGGCGACGCGCGCGCGCGTCCGCCTGGTCAGCCTCGGCGACTACGTGCTGAACGGCGGAGAGGTCGCGGTCATGGCCATGATCGAGGCGATCGGCCGGCTCGTCCCAGGGCGTCGTGGGCAACCCCGCGAGCCTCGTGGAGGAGAGCCACTCCGACGGCCTGCTCGAGCACCCGAGCTACACCAAGCCGCCCGAGTGGCGCGGGCTGCAGGTCCCCGACGTGCTGCGCAGCGGCAACCACGGCGCCATCGCCGCGTGGCGGCGCGAGCAGCAGCTCGAGCGCACGCGTCGCGTCCGGCCCGACCTGCTGGCCGACCGCCGGCGAGCTGCGACGCCCCTGGGGCGCGGCCGTCGTCAGCCTCAGGAGCGTGCGGTGAGGATCACGGGGCCGGACTCCGTGATCGCGACGGTGTGCTCCATGTGGGCGCCACGGGACCCGTCGGCGCTGCGGAGGCGTCCAGCCGTCCTGGTCGGTCTAGATCTCGTCCGTGCTCTGGAGGAACCAGGGCTCGTAGGCGATCCAGCGTCCGGACGCAGCGGGGACGCCCGAGCCGGCCGGCCCTGGTTCGCGATGTGCGGGTCGCCGTGCATGGTGCGGCCGACCCCGTGGCCGCCGAAGTCCGTGTTGACCAGTAGCCCGCCTCCGTGGCCACCGCGCCGATGGCCGCCGAGATGTCGCCCGTGCGGCCGCCGGGCTGCGCGGCGCGGATCCCGGCGTCGAGCGCGCGGGTCGTCACCTCGATGAGGCGCACGTCCTCCTCGCGCGGGGTGCCGACGATGACGCTGACGGCCGAGTCGCTGACCCACCCGTCCACGGACGCCGCGAAGTCGAGGCTCAGCAGGTCGCCGTCCCGCAGGCGGTAGTCGTGGGGGAGCCCGTGCAGCACGCCGTCGTTCACGGACGTGCAGAGCACCTTGCCGAAGGGCATGGCGCCGAACGAGGGGTGGTAGTCGATGTAGCACGACTCGGCCCCCCGCGCGCGGATCATGCGGTGGGCGGCGCGGTCGAGGTCGAGGAGGTTCACGCCGACGTCGGCCTGCGCGGCGAGCGCCGTGAGCACGCTGCCCACGAACTCCCCGGCGGGTCGCATCTGGTCCATCTCGGCGGGCGTTCGCAGTTCCATCACGCCATGGATCCTACGGGAGGGGTGCTCAGCGGACCCTCCCGCGGCGCCCAGGGTCCACCTGGTGCCATTGCTCCATGCAGCAGTCCCGGCCCTCCGACTCCGCCGTGCGCTCTACCGCTGGCAGTTCGCCGCGGTCGTCGTCCTCCCCGCCTGGCTCCTCGTCGGCTGGGTGTTCCTTCGGCTCCGGCGGGTGCCGGGAGCTGCTCCTCGTCGGGCTCGGCGCCGCGGCGCTGGGCGTCGCCCTGCTCGCAGGGCTCGGCCTGATCCTCGGCGCGGCGCTCGGTCCGGACCGCACGGGCGGTCTCCTCGACGGACGCGGTCGTCATGGGCGTCCTCACCCTCGCCGTCGCCGGCGCGGGCACGCACTCGGCCGCGAGCACGTGGTGCGCGGTGGTCGCGGCGCTGGCCGCCGTGGCGCTCGTGGCGCTCGGAGTCCGGCAGCTCCTCGCGGAGACGCGCCAGCGCATGCAGGAGGTCATCGCCGTCATCGAGCGCGACGCGCAGCCGCGTCCCCCGGAGTGGCGCGCGGCCGAGGGCCCGGACGCCGGGCGGACCATCCGCCTCGACTGACCGGCGGCGTCCACGGCCCGGCGCTTTGCGCTCGACGCGCCCGAGGTGACACAATGGGCGATCGTGCCTGCCGCCGACCCTGCCACGGGGGAGTCGGCCATCCATGCGGGCCGTTCCCCTTCCAGACATTGATGCGCAGTCGACCCGTGGCGGCTGCAGAGAGAGCGGTACACCATGCACATCCTCGATTCCGTCGACAAGGCGTCGCTGCGGTCGGACATCCCCGACTTCCGCGCCGGCGACACGGTCAAGGTCCACGTCAACATCGTCGAGGGCAGCCGCTCGCGCATCCAGGTGTTCCAGGGCATCGTCATCGGCCGTCAGGGCGAGGGCGTCCGCGAGACGTTCTGCGTCCGCAAGGTCAGCTTCCAGGTCGGCGTCGAGCGCACCTTCCCGGTCCACTCCCCGGTCATCGACCACATCGAGGTCGTGACGCGCGGCGACGTGCGCCGCGCGAAGCTGTACTTCCTGCGCGACCTGCGCGGCAAGAAGGCGAAGATCAAGGAGAAGCGCTCCTAGCGCATCCCCAAGCGTCATCCCCCCGAGCTCCCGGCACATACACTTGCCGGGAGCTCAGGCGGTGTAAATGACAGACAGCACGGCGCCCGTGGAGACCAGATCCTCGGGCAGGCACAGCGGCAGCGGGTCGCGGGGATGGAAGACGTTCCTCCGGGACGTCCTCGTCATCTTCGTGGTGGCCCTCCTCGTCTCGATCCTGATCAAGGCGTTCCTGATCCGGTCGTTCTACATCCCGTCCGCGTCGATGGAGGACACCCTCCAGATCGACGACCGCATCGTCGTCAACCAGCTGACGCCGCGGCTCATGCCGCTGCAGCACGGTGACGTGGTGGTGTTCCGCGATCCCGGTGGCTGGCTGCTGCCGTCGCCCGAGGTCGCGAAGCCCCCGGTCGCCGCGGCCGTCGACTGGGCGCTCACCACGGTGGGCCTGTCGGCGTCCGACAGCAACGACCACCTCATCAAGCGCCTCATCGGCCTGCCGGGCGATCACGTCGTCTGCTGCAACTCGCTGGGGCAGATGAGCGTCAACGACGTGCCGCTGGACGAGCCCTACATCAAGCTGGTCCCGGGCGACACGCGTGCGTCCGACATCGACTTCGACGTGACCGTGCCGGCCGACTCGCTGTGGGTCATGGGCGACAACAGGGGCAACTCCGCGGACTCGCGCTACAACCAGGACGGTCCGACGGACGGGTTCGTTCCCATCGACCACGTCGTCGGACGCGCCTTCGTCATCACGTGGCCCATCGACCGCTGGACAATCCTCGGCGACCACCCCGAGACGTTCGGCGACGTCCCCGAAGCCGCACCCGCCGGCTGATGCCGGTCGCGGACCCGAGCCTCGACATCGAGCTCGAGCTCCTCGGAGCGGGCGCGGCGCTCGTCATCGGCTGCGACGAGGTGGGGCGGGGTGCGCTGGCCGGCCCGGTCGCGGTCGGCATGGCCGCCGTCGGCGCCGACTGCGGCGCCTTCCCCCCGGGGCTCCGCGACTCGAAGATGCTCAGCGAGAAGCGCCGCGAGGCCCTGCACCCGCCGGTCTCCGCCTGGGTGCGGCACCACGCGGTCGGCATGGCGTCCGCCGAGGAGGTCGACGAGCTCGGCATCACGGCGTGCCTCGGCCTCGCGGGTCGTCGCGCCCTCGTCGAGCTGCACCACCTCGGGGTGCCGCTGCTCGAGAGCGTCGTGCTGCTCGACGGCTCCCACGACTGGCTCACGCCCGCGCTCGCGCATCCCGTCCCGGTGCGCCTCAGGGTCAAGGCCGACCGGGACTGCGCGTCCGTCGCTGCCGCGTCCGTCCTCGCTAAGGTGCATCGCGACCGCCTCATGGCGGCGTGGCACGAGGAGTCGCCGGAGTACGGCTGGGCCGGCAACAAGGGCTACGGCAGCGCCGCGCACCTCGACGCGATCCGCGCGAGCGGCCCCAGCCGGATCCACCGGCGCACCTGGCTCGGCGGGGTGCTCCAGCCGACGGTCGCCTGACCCGTCCCGCTTCCGTCCCGGTCGCCCTCCCCGCCTGCTCCGGGCCCCGCGCGGCGCGGCCGGCGGCAGGACCGGCCGGACGTCGCGTGCTCCGGGGCCGGATAGTATCGACGGACCATGGATGACGACGAGTTCGAGGACTACGACCGCGAGGTGGAGCTCGCGCTCTACCGGGAGTACCGGGACATCGTGTCCCAGTTCAAGTACGTGGTCGAGACCGAGCGGCGCTTCTACCTCGCGAACGAGGTCGAGCTGGTGCGTCGCGACACGGAGCACGACTTCTACTTCGAGCTGAGCATGACCGACGTGTGGGTGTGGGACGTGTACCGCTCCGACCGCTTCGTCAAGTCCGTGCGGGTGCTCACCTTCAAGGACGTCAACGTCGAGGAGCTGTCGGCCAAGGAGTTCGAGCTCCCCAAGGAGCTGGCGATCGACGAGTAGGGCTCCTCCGGGTCCCTCCCCAGGGTGCGCCGCGCATGGCGCCGCACCTCGTGGGGTCGATGAGCGGGACGCATCCCGGCGGCAGCGCATCCTGCCCTCGGAGGTGCGCATGACACGCGAGCACGACCTGGGACGACGCGGCGAGGAGCTCGTCGCACGGCATCTGATCGACCACGGCTACGCGCTCGTGGAGCGCAACTGGCGGTGTCGCGAAGGCGAGATCGACCTCGTGATGACGCATGGGGGCACGACCGTCCTGGTGGAGGTCAAGACGCGCGCGGGCCTCGGTTTCGGGCACCCCCTCGAGGCGGTGACGCGCGCCAAGGCCGCGCGGCTGCGGGTGCTGGTGGGGCTCTGGTGCGCGGCCCACCCGGAGCGTCGCGGGCCCGTCAGGATCGACGTGGTCGGCGTGGTCTGGCCGCGCGGGGGACGGCCGTCGATCGAGGTCGTGCGGAGCGCCTGCTGATGGCCGTCGGTCGCACGCTCGCGGTCGCGCTCTCGGGACTCGAGGGGGCGCTGGTCGACGTCGAGGCGGACATCACCAGCCAGCTCCCCGGGTTCGTGCTCATCGGGCTCCCGGACGCGGCGCTGAGCCAGGCCCGCGAGCGCGTCCGCGCCGCGACCGGCAACGCGGGATGCGAGTTCCCCGTGCGCCGCGTCACCGTCAACCTCTCGCCGGCCGTGCTGCCCAAGCACGGGTCGGGCTTCGACCTCGCCATCGCCCTGGCGGTGCTCGCGGCAGGCGGCTCCGTTTCCGCGGAGTCGGTCGCCGGCACGGTCCACCTGGGCGAGCTGGGGCTCGACGGGCGGCTCCGTCCGACGCACGGCATCCTCCCGGCGGTGCTCGCCGCGCGTCGAGCGGGTGTGCGGCGCGTCATGGTCCCGCGCTGCCACGCCGACGAGGCGTCCCTCGTGCCCGACGTGCACGTCATCCCGGTGTCGGGGCTGCGCGACGCGGCGATCCACCACGGGGCGGAGCTCGACCCGGAGCCCGACGACGTCGTCGGGCCGGCGGTCGCCGCATCGAGCGTCGGGGAAGCGCGGACCACCGGGGACGTGGGCTCCCCGGAGCCGTGCCTGGGGGACGTCGTCGGCAACGAGGAGGCGGTGGAGGCGCTCGTCGTCGCCGCGGCGGGCGGCCACCACATGTTCCTCCTCGGCCCGCCCGGGGCCGGCAAGACGATGCTGGCCCAGCGGCTCCCGGGGCTGCTGCCCGACCTCGACGAGGAGGCGGCGCTGGAGGTCGGCTGCATCCGCTCGCTGTGCGGGGAGAGGCTCGGCCCGGAGCTCTCGGTCCGGCCTCCACTCGAAGCCCCGCACCACACCGCGAGCGCCGCCGGCATCGTCGGCGGCGGCAGCGGACGCATCCGCCCCGGGGCCGCCGTCCGCGCGAGCGCGGGAGTGCTCTTCCTCGACGAGGCACCCGAGTTCTCGGGTGCGGTGCTCGACTGCCTCCGCCAGCCGCTGGAGTCGGGCGTCATCAGCATCCACCGCGCCAACGGCATCGCGCACTTCCCCGGTCGGTTCCAGCTGGTCATGGCCGCCAACCCGTGCCCGTGCGGTTCGTACGGCATCCCGGGCGCGGAGTGCTCCGGTGCCCGCCCCAGGCGCGGCGGCGCTACCTGGCACGTCTGTCCGGTCCGCTCATGGACCGCATGGACATCCGTCTCGCCGTGCGTCGGGTCACGACCGCGGTGCACCTCGCCGCCGATGCGTCGCCCCGGACCACCACGGCGTCGGCGCGCGTGCGCGTCGCGGCCGCGCGCGCGGCCGCCGCCGAGCGCTGGGCGCCGACGTCCTGGAGCACCAACGCGCGTGCATCCGGCACGTGGCTCCGTCGTGAGGCGCGCGTGGCCCGCGCGGCGACGGCGTCCCTCGACCGCGCCCTCGACCGCGGAATGCTCACCATGCGCGGGTACGATCGCGTCCTCCGCATCGGGTGGACGCTGGCCGACCTCGAGGGCGCTGCCGGTCCTGACGCGGACCACCTGGGGCGGGCGCTCCTCCTCCGGGGTGCGTCGTGAGCGCCGCGGACGCTCCCGATCGCGGACCGGGTGCCCGACGCACCCTCGCGGTGTCGCGTCTCGGGCTCCCGGCCAGGGAGCTCCACGACCTGATGGCCGCGCTCCGCCCCGATCGGGTCGAGCCCGGCGACGCGGACGACCGGTGGATCCCGGAGGAGGACGCCGCGCGATGCACCTGGTCCGGCATCGCCGAGCCCGGCGATCGCGTCGCGGGTGCCGTCATCGGCGTCCTCGGGGCCGGCACCGCCCTGGCTGCCCTGGTCGACGGCTGTCCCGCGCCCGCCGTCGTCGGCTCGATGCGGGATGCGGGCCTCGATCTCGACGAGGACGGACGCGTCGCCCTCGAGCACGAGGTGGGAGCAGCGGTCGAGCGATGGCGACCCCGGGTGGTGCGCACCGAGGCTCTGGCACGGCTGCGTGCCGCGCGGGCCGTGGGCGCCCGCGTCCTGGTGCCGGGTGCCGCGCTGTGGCCTCTCGGCGCCGACGACCTGGGACCCCACGCACCGCTGGTCCTCTGGTCCACCGGCTCACCGGAGGCGCTCGCGGCGCTGTCGCGCTCGGTGTCGATCGTCGGGGCCCGGGCCGCGACGGGCTACGGCGAGCACGTCACGGCGGACATCGCGGCGGGTCTCGTCGATCGCGGCGTCGCCGTCGTATCGGGCGGCGCCTACGGCATCGACGGCGCGGCGCACCGCGCGGCCCTGGGATCCGGTGGCCGGACGGTCGCCTTCCTGGCCGGAGGGGTGGACCGCCTCTATCCGGCGGGGCACACTGACCTCTTCGAGCGGATGCGGCGCGAGGGCGCGGTGGTGTCGGAGCTGCCGTGCGGGGCGTCCCCCACCCGGTGGCGCTTCCTGTTGCGGAACCGGCTCATCGCGGCGGTGAGCGCGGCCACCGTCGTGATCGAGGCGGGCGCGCGCAGCGGCTCGCTCAACACCGCCAACCACGCCCTCGCGCTGGAGCGTCCCCTCGGGGCCGTTCCCGGGCCGGTGACGAGCGTGTCCTCCTCCGGCTGCCATCGGCTGATCCGCGAGTCGGGAGCCGCCCTCGTCGCGTCGGCCGACGACGTGATGGAACTGGTGCCCGGCTGGAGCGGCGTCGCCGCACGGCACGGGGACGACGGCGGGCCGCTGGGTCCGCCATCGGAGGCTCTGCCCGGCGTCACGGAGCAGGCGGGAGAGCCGTCCCGACGGAGATCCGCGCGTCGGCCGCGTCCTCGACGCGCTGGCTCTGCGGCGCGCCCGGGAGACGTCGGACGTCGCGGCCCGCGCCGGTCTCGGCGTGGCCGAGACGTCGTCGGTGCTGGGGCTGCTCGAGCTCGAGGGGCACGTGGCGCGGCCCGACGGTGGATGGGTGCGACGGCCGTCGGCGCGGTGACCGGCACGAGCGTCGAGGTGACGGGGACGCTGCGGCTCGGCCTGCCGCTCCCGGCACCGTCCGGGCCTCGACGGATCCTGGTCCCGCTGCGTCCAGCCGCCGCCCGCTCCGCGCGCCGACGAGCGCGATGCGGCGGTGCCCGTAGCCTTCGGGCGTGGGAGGAGCGCGAGCTGATGACGGCGTCGACGGGCGGTCCGCCACGTCCGGCACGGCGGGCGGGACACCGCTGGAGCGCGACATCGCGGAGTTCGCGACGTCCCTGAGCCGGGAGCGGGGGAGCGCCGCCCACACCGTGCGGGCGTACTCCGCGGACCTCCGGGATCTCGCGGCCCACGCCGCCCGCCAGGGCGTCACCGTCTCCCGGAGCCTCGACCTCGAGGTCCTGCGCGACTGGCTGTGGCGGGGATCGCAGGCCCGCCTCGCGCCCGCGACCCTCGCGCGTCGTTCTGCGGCCGTCCGCGGCTTCGGGGCATGGCTCCTCCGCACAGGGCCGGGTCGATGCCGACCCCGCCGTGCGCCTCAAGGCCCCTCGCGCGGGAACGCACCTCCCGCGGGTCCTCGCTCGGGAGCAGATGGCGGCGCTCCTCGTCGAGCTCGCCGAGAGGGCGGCCGAGGACGACCCGGCGGCGCTCCGCGACCTCGCGGTCATCGAGCTGCTCTACGCCTCGGCCCTGCGGGTCTCCGAGCTCACCGGGCTCGACCTGGGCGACGTGGACGACTCGCGGCTCACCGTGCGCGTCGTCGGCAAGGGCGACCGGGAGCGGGTGGTGCCCTTCGGCGTCCCCGCCGCGGACGCACTCGCGGCCTACGTCGACCGCGGGCGCCCTCGGCTCGTCGCGGCCCGTACCGGATCCGCCCTGTTCCTGGGGGCCCGCGGCGGACGCCTCGGCTCCCGCGCCGTGTACGGCCTCGTGGCCGCGCTGCTCGCGGACCTCCCCGGGTCGGGCCCCCAGGGGCCGCACGCGCTCCGGCACACCGCAGCGACCCACCTCCTCGACGGCGGGGCGGACCTCCGCACGGTCCAGGAGATGCTGGGTCACGCGAGCCTCGGGACGACGCAGATCTACACGCACGTGTCCGTCGAGCGCCTGCGTCGCAGCTACGAGGGAGCCCACCCGCGGGCCTGAGGCATCCGGGCCGCGCTCCGGAGACGGCGTTCCGCGACGGCGGCGGCCGGGCCTGGTGCGCCCGGGATCTGGCGCGTCATGGACGTCGCGGCGCTCACGGAGATCGGGGCGCCGGACGCCTCCCGACTCCCGCCTCCCTCCGCGCGCCTCACGGATCGAGGGGCAGGAGCACCGCGTGGCGCAGGCCGGCGAGGAGCGCCTGCGGGTCCACGTACGCGCCGTGGAGCCGGGCGCCGAGGTGGAGCCCGCCGTCGGGCTCGTGCCGTGGCCCATCGGCGAGGACGCCGACGACCTGGCCGGCGGAGACCGCGTCGCCCGTGGAGACGCCCGGCACGACCGGCTCCATCGAGGAGACGAGCCCGTCGGCGTGCTGGATGCTGACGACCGGCCGGTCGACCACCACGCCGGCGAACGAGACGATGCCGTCGGCGGGCGAGTGCACCGCCGTGCCCGGTACGACGGCGATGTCGATGCCGCGGTGGCCGGGCCCGTAGGGGGTGCTCGGCGCCTCGAAGCGCCGGGTGACCGCATGCGGAGGATCCACCGGCCAGGACCATCGCGGCGCCGCGGTCCGCGACGCGAAGGTCGCGGACAGGGCGGGCGGGACCCCGCGCGGGACGGCATCTGCCGGCATCGATGCCCCGATCCCGCTGAGGAGGCCCGACGCCACCAGGACCGCCCCCACCCTCCTTACGGCAACGCCGTCGCGCATGGGCGCCTCCTCTCCCGGGCGGCGCGCACGGCTGCCGGGGGAGGCAGCATCCCGCGCTCGGAGGGTGCATCCTGCGGGGTGACCGGTCCGGCGGAGAAGTGGCAGAGTGGACCGTTGTGGACGAGACGACGACCCCCCGGGATGACAAGAAGCTCCAGCGACGCGCGGTCGGGCTGGCGGTCTCGGCCGCGGTGGGGGGCTTCCTCTTCGGGTTCGACTCGTCCGTCATCAACGGCGCGGTCTCCGCCATCCAG
Source organism: Clavibacter sp. AC415 (assembly GCF_979252985.1). Classification (NCBI taxonomy): domain Bacteria; kingdom Bacillati; phylum Actinomycetota; class Actinomycetes; order Micrococcales; family Microbacteriaceae; genus Clavibacter; species Clavibacter sp. AC415. Next base: position 48,119 of record NZ_CEEDAR010000014.1, read on the forward strand.
GGCCGGTTCGAGCTCAGCGAGACGCTCATCGGCTTCGCCGTGGCGAGCGCGCTCCTCGGGTGCGCGGTCGGCGCGTACCTCGCCGGCCGGATCGCCGACCGGTTCGGCCGCCGCTGGACGATGATCGTCGGCGCCGCGTTCTTCTTCGTCAGCGCCTTCGGCTCCGGCTTCGCCTTCAGCGTCTGGGACCTCACGATCTGGCGCGTCATCGGCGGGCTCGGAATCGGCATCGCCTCCGTCGTCGCCCCCGCGTACATCGCGGAGATCTCCCCGAAGCTCCTCCGCGGTCGCCTGGCCTCCCTGCAGCAGCTCGCGATCACCCTCGGCATCTTCACCGCCCTGCTCTCCGACGCCGTGTTCGCCGAGGCGGCGGGCGGGGCGTCCGAGGGGTTCTGGTTCGGGCTCGAGGCCTGGCGCTGGATGCTGCTCGTCTGCGCCGTGCCGGCGATCGTCTACGGCGTCCTCGCCTTCCGCCTCCCGGAGTCCCCCCGCTACCTGGTCGAGAAGGGCCGGAAGGACGAGGCGCAGGAGATCCTGGCGAGCGTCTGGAAGCAGGAGGACATCGACCGCGCGAGCCGGGACCTGGAGCGCCAGATCGAGGAGGACCGCGTCGCCAAGCGCACGGGGACGCTCCGGGGGAACCGGTTCGGGCTGCAGGGGATCGTCTGGATCGGCATCATCCTGTCCGTCTTCCAGCAGTTCGTCGGCATCAACGTGATCTTCTACTACTCCACGACGCTCTGGCAGGCCGTGGGCTTCGACGAGTCCCAGTCGCTGCTGACATCGGTCATCACCGCCGTGACCAACGTCGCGGTGACCTTCATCGCCATCGCGCTCGTCGACCGCATCGGCCGTCGCCCCATCCTCCTGTCCGGCTCGCTCGCCATGGCGGTCTCGCTCGCCGTCATGGCCATCTGCTTCAGCCAGTCCTCCACCGAGGGCGGCGAGGTCTCGCTGCCGCAGCCCTTCGGCGTGATCGCGATCATCGCGGCCAACGTCTTCGTCATCGGGTTCGGCGCGTCGTGGGGACCGCTGGTCTGGGTCCTCCTCGGCGAGATCTTCCCCAACCGCATCCGCGCGAAGGCGCTGGGCGTCGCGGCCATGGCGCAGTGGATCGCGAACTTCGCGATCACCGTGTCGTTCCCCGCCCTGTCGGCCTTCTCGCTGCCCTTCACCTACGGCATGTACGCGGCCTTCGCGGCGCTCTCGTTCGTGTTCGTCCTCATGCGGATCCCGGAGACGAACGGCATGTCCCTCGAGGAGGCCGAGACCCTGTTCGTCGACAAGCCCCGGAAGCGCAAGGACGCCGCGCGCGCCTGATCCGCCGTGCCGCCCGGCCGAGAGCCGTGCGGGTGGTACCATCGACCAGCACCCGATCCAGGTCGGGTGACTACGCGTGCCCATCAGGCCGCCGCATCCACTCGGTCTCCTCTCGGTGACGATCCCTGTCGCCAGCGGAGCGGATGCGCGCCGGGCACCAGGATCAGCGGTCGTCCCGACCGCCGAGCGAACCGACGAGGCGCGCCGCACAGCGACGCGCCGGAACAGGAGTACGGCCATGGCCGTCGTCACCATCCGCCAGCTGCTCGACTGCGGCGTCCACTTCGGTCACCCGAAGACGCGCTGGAACCCGAAGATGAAGCGGTTCATCTTCACCGAGCGCTCCGGCATCTACATCATCGACCTGCAGCAGTCGCTGGCCCTCATCGACAAGGCGTACGACTTCGTCAAGGAGACGGTCGCCCACGGCGGCACCATCCTCTTCGTCGGCACCAAGAAGCAGGCGCAGGAGTCCATCGCCGAGCAGGCGCAGCGCGTCGGCCAGCCCTACGTGAACCAGCGCTGGCTGGGTGGTCTGCTGACCAACTTCCAGACGGTGCACAAGCGCCTCAACCGCCTCAAGGAGCTCGACCTCGTCGACTTCGACGACACGACGCGCGGCTTCACCAAGAAGGAGCTCCTCATCCAGCGTCGCGAGCGCGACAAGCTGGAGAAGAGCCTCGGCGGCATCCGGAACCTCACCAAGACGCCGTCGGCGATGTGGGTCGTGGACACCAAGAAGGAGCACCTCGCCATCGACGAGGCGCGCAAGCTCGGCATCCCCGTCATCGGCATCCTCGACACCAACTGCGACCCCGACGAGGTCCAGTACCCGATCCCGGGCAACGACGACGCGATCCGGTCCGTCGCGCTGCTGACGCGGATCATCGCCGACGCCGCGGCCGAGGGCCTCATCCAGCGCCACCAGAAGCCCGACGCCGAGGGCTCCGCCCCGGCCGAGCCGCTGGCCGACTGGGAGCGCGAGCTCCTCGAGCAGGGCGACGCCGCCAAGGCCGCGCTGCCCGTCGAGGAGAACGACGTCGACGCCGAGGTCTCCGCCAAGAACGCGGCCAAGTCCGACGACGAGGTCGCCGCTCCCGTCCACGCCCCCGAGTCCGACGCCACCACCGAGGCGAAGATCGAGGCCGAGGCCACCGACGCCGAGGCGACGCCCGCCGCGACGGCCACGGTCTCCGAGTAGTCCGAGCACACGCACCATCCCGACGGGCGGGCGCGGGCAACCGCGCCCGCCCGTCGGGCGCTCACCACCGGGAGACCCCCGGATCATCACCTACAGAAGGAGTCCATCGAGCATGGCGAACTTCACTGCCGCTGACGTCAAGGAGCTGCGCGACCGCCTCGGCGCCGGCATGATGGACAGCAAGAACGCGCTGGTCGAGGCCGACGGCGACATCGAGAAGGCCATCGAGATCCTGCGGCTCAAGGGCCAGAAGGGCAACGCCAAGCGCGGCGACCGCTCCACCGCCGAGGGCCTCGTCGCCGCGTCCGAGAAGGACGGCGCCGCCACCCTCATCGAGCTCGCGTGCGAGACCGACTTCGTCGCCAAGAACGACAAGTTCATCGCGCTCTCCGAGTCCGTCCTCGCCGCCGTCGTCGCGGCCGGCGCATCCACCGTCGAGGAGGCCCTCCAGGCCCCCGCCGGCGAGCAGACCGTCGACCAGCTGATCAGCGACCAGGCCGCGATCCTCGGCGAGAAGATCGCCCTGCGCCGCGTCGCCCGCCTCGATGGCGAGCACCAGGAGATCTACCTGCACCGCACGTCGAAGGACCTGCCGCCCCAGGTCGGCGTGGTCGTCGACTACACCGGCTCGGACGCCGAGACCGCGCGCAGCATCGCCCAGCACATCGCGTTCGCCAACCCGGAGTACCTCGCCCGCGAGGACGTCCCGGCGGACAAGGTCGAGGCCGAGCGTGCCATCGTCACCGAGATCTCGCGCAACGAGGGCAAGCCCGAGGCTGCCCTGCCGAAGATCATCGAGGGTCGCCTCACCGGCTTCTTCAAGCAGGTCGCGCTCCTCGAGCAGGACTACGCGAAGGACAACAAGCAGTCCGTGAAGAAGGTCGTGGAGGCCGCGGGCCTCACGGTCACGGGCTTCGCCCGCTTCAAGGTCGGCGCCTAGCACCACCACGGGGAGCCCGGGTCGCATGCGACCCGGGCTCCCCTCTCCATGCCCGCCGGGGTGCGGCGCCGCGATCCGCCGCCGCCCCCGCCGGGCGTCGCACTAGATTGGACCGGGGCCGGATCCGGCGACCGGAACGCAAGGACGGGAACAGCACCATGACCGATGACACCACCACCCGCCGCGTCCTCCTCAAGCTCTCCGGGGAGTCCTTCGGCGGCGGCCAGATGGGCGTCGACCCGGACGTCGTGAGCTCGCTGGCCCGCGAGATCGCCGAGGCCGCGAAGACCGTCGAGGTCGCCATCGTGGTCGGCGGCGGCAACTTCTTCCGCGGTGCCCAGCTCTCGCAGCGCGGCATGGACCGCGGCCGCGCCGACTACATGGGCATGCTGGGCACCGTCATGAACGCCCTCGCCCTGCAGGACTTCCTGGAGCAGGCCGGCGCCGCCACCCGCGTGCAGTCGGCCATCTCCATGACCCAGGTCGCCGAGCCGTACATCCCCCGTCGCGCCGTGCGCCACCTCGAGAAGGGCCGCATCGTCATCTTCGGCGCGGGCGCAGGGCTGCCCTACTTCTCGACCGACACCGTGGCCGCCCAGCGGGCGCTGGAGATCTCGGCCACGGAGGTCCTGGTCGCGAAGAACGGCGTCGACGGCGTCTACACGGGCGACCCGCGCACGGACTCCTCCGCGACCCTCCTCGAGACCGTCACCTACCAGGATGCGCTGCAGCGCGGCCTCAAGGTCGTCGACTCCACCGCCTTCAGCCTGTGCATGGACAACGACATGAAGATGGTCGTCTTCGGCATGGAGCCGGGCGGCAACGTGACCCGCGCGATCCGGGGCGAGCGCATCGGCACCATCGTCTCCAACTGACGAGAGCCGCCGCCCGGCGCGATGCCCCGCGGGCCGTGCCGGGCGGTCGTGCCGCCCCGACCGCGTTAAGATCGATCGGACGCCCACCGCGTCCGCGCTACCGAAGGAGATCCCGTGACCGTCGCCGAAGTACTCGCAGATGCCCGAGACCGGATGGGCAAGGCCGTCGAGTCGGTGAAGGAGGACTTCGGCACCGTGCGCACGGGCCGTGCCAACCCCGCCCTGTTCCAGAAGGTCATGGTCGAGTACTACGGCAGCCCCACGCCCCTCGGTCAGCTCGCCAGCATGAACAACCCCGAGGCCCGCACGCTCATCGTCACGCCCTACGACAAGACGGCCCTCAAGGAGATCGAGAAGGCCCTCGTCAACGTCCCCAACCTCAGCGCCACGGTCGGCAACGACGGCGAGATGGTGCGCCTGACGCTCCCCGAGCTCACCGAGGACCGCCGCAAGGAGTTCGTGAAGATCGTCCGCGGCAAGGCCGAGGAGGGGCGGGTGAGCGTCCGCAACGTCCGCCGCCGCTCGAAGGACGAGCTCGACGCGCTCAAGGGCGAGGTCGGCGACGACGAGGTCGCCCGCGGGGAGAAGGAGCTCGAGGCCCTCACCAAGACGCACACGGACCAGGTCGACGACGCGCTGAAGCGCAAAGAGACCGAACTCCTCGAGGTCTAGGTGGTCAGCCCCGAGGATCCCGCCGAGCGGGCGCCCGTGGTCCCGCCCGCATCGGGGCCCGACGGGGCGCCGCGGATCCGCCGTCATCGCGGCCGCGTGACGCGCGCCGACTTCGAGGCCCAGGTCCAGGCGACGCGCGCCGACCTCACCGCGCAGGTGCGAGCCACGCGCGCCTCCCTCGAGGCGACCAACGACCGCATCAACGCGCGCACCGGCCGCAACCTCCTCTTCGCGGTCGCCGTCGGGCTCCTGCTCGGCGGCGTGGTGCTCGTGAGCCTCGTGGTGGAGAAGCAGCTCTTCCTGCTCATCGCGATCGCCCTCATGGCGTTCACGGCCTACGAGCTCGCCACGGCGCTCCGGCAGGCCGGGCGCCGTGTCCCGCGCGTGGGGTCGGTCATCGCTGTCGTCGCGCTGCTCCCGATCACGTACTACGGGCGTCCGGACGGCCAGTGGCTCGGGCTCCTCGGCGCGATGGCCTTCCTCGCCCTGTGGCGCATCGTCGAGCAGGTGCTGCCCGCGCGGCGCACGTCGACGCGGGCGGTGCTCGGCGACATCGGATCGAGCACCTTCCTCCTCGCCTACGTGGGGCTCCTCGGCTCGTTCGCCGTGCTGCTCACCGCCGAGGACGGCGGGGAGTGGTGGACGCTCGCCTTCCTGATCCTCGTCGTCTGCTGCGACACCGGCGCCTACATCGCGGGGCTCAACTTCGGCAAGCACCCTATGGCGCCGACCATCAGCCCCAAGAAGACGTGGGAGGGCTTCGCCGGCGCCGCGGTGGCGGCGGTGCTCGCGGGGATCCTGCTCTCGCTGTTCATGATCCAGCAGGCGTGGTGGTTCGGGATCGTGCTCGGCCTCGTCATCCTGGTCACCGCGACGCTGGGCGACCTGGCCGAGTCGCTGATCAAGCGCGATCTCGGTGTGAAGGACATCAGCTCCTGGCTCCCGGGCCACGGGGGGTTCCTCGACCGCCTCGACTCCGTGCTGCCGTCGGCCGCCGTGGCCTATGCGCTGTACCTCATCGTCACGGGCGGTGCCTCGTAGGATGTCCCGGATGACCACCACCTTCCCGAGCGCCGGGCGCCGCCAGCGCGGCTACGAACCGGCCCAGGTCGATGCGTTCCTGCGCGATGCGCGCCGCGCGTACGACGACGAGGCCGACCGGTCGCTGACCTCCGAGACGATCCGCCGGGTGTCCTTCGACATGCGGCGCGGCGGCTACTCCGCGGCTGCGGTGGACCGGGTGCTCGAGCGCCTGGAGGACGCCTTCGCCGTCCGCGAGCGCGACCGCACCGTCGCCCGGGTCGGCGCCGACGCGTGGAACGCCGAGGCCCGGCGGGCCGCCCAGGAGATCCTCGACCGGGTGAGCAGGCCGTCGGGGGAGCGGTTCGACCGCGCAGGGCTCCTGACGACGGGGTACGACCGGCGCGAGGTGGACCGGTTCGCGGACCGCATCGCCAAGTACTTCCGCGGCACGAAGCCCATGAGCGTCGACGACGTGCGCACGGTCGCGTTCCACCCCCGCCGGGGCGGCTACCGGGAGGCCCAGGTCGACCTGCTCCTCGACGCGGTCATCGACGTGATGAACGCCGTCCGCTGAGCGCACCTGCGGTGCTCCCCGGTGCGGTCCCCGCCTGGGTGCACGCCCCCGATCCGCTCCTGGAGTCGCCATCTCGGTAACGGTTCGGTAAAGTCGTTGCCAGACATGGGTAGACACGCGCACGACCTCGCTCCTCGCCAGCCGCTCACCGCCGCACCGAGGTCCGTCCCGCGACGGCGGTCGGCGTTCTCGCGCGCGGTCGCCCCCACCATCGCCTTCGGTGCCGCAGCCGCGTTCATGCTCGTCAACGTGGTCGACCCGACGTCCGGCGCGGTCGCGAACCCGCAGTATACAGGAGTACCAGACCACCGTCGCGCAGCTGGCCCGGGCGGACGCCCAGAGCCTCACGGTCGCGGACGCCGAGACGGCCGTGGACATCGAGCCGGGCTTCGAGGGCGTGGCGCCGCCGCCGCCCCCGCCGCCGCCCGTGGAGACGCCCTCGCCGTCCACCGGGTCCGGCTCGGCCGCGAAGTCCCCGGGCACGGGTTCGGGCGGCGGCGCCATCGCCATACCGGACCCCGGGAGCGCGAAGGGCATCGCCCGCAGCATCCTCGCCGCGCGGGGCATGGGCGACGACCAGTACGCCTGCCTCGACTACCTGTGGACCAAGGAGTCCGGGTGGCGGGTCAACGCCTACAACCCGAGCGGCGCCTACGGCATCCCGCAGGCCCTGCCCGGCAGCAAGATGGCGTCGGCCGGTGCGGACTGGCAGACGAACCCCGCCACGCAGATCACCTGGGGCCTCGGCTACATCGACTCGCGCTACGGCTCCCCGTGCGGTGCGAAGGCGCACAGCGTCCTGAAGAACTGGTACTGACCGGGAGCCTGCTGCCGTCCCCTCCCGCGCGTGACGCCGGGGGATCCTGTGCCGGGCTAGCCTCGGTGCATGGACTACGCGGCTCTCGGCGTCGCCGGGATCGCGATCCTGGTCGCCGTCACGCTCCTGGCACGGCGGATCCGGGTGGCGACACCGCTCGTGCTGGTGCTCGTCGGCGTCGGCATCTCGTACCTGCCCGGCGTGCCGCCCGTGGAGGTGCCGCCCGAGCTGATCCTCGCCGGCGTGCTGCCGCCCCTGCTCTACGGGGCCGCCGTCACCGTCCCACTCGTCGACCTGCGTCGCAACCTCCGCACCATCGTCAGCCTGTCGGTCGTCCTGGTCCTCGTCTCGGCCTTCGGGATCGGCCTCCTCCTGTACGCGCTCTTCCCCGACCTGTCCTTCGCGGGCGCCCTCGCGCTCGGCGCCGTCGTGAGCCCGCCCGACGCCGTCGCGGCCACGAGCATCGCCCGGCGACTGGGGCTCCCGCCGCGCCTCGTCACGGTGCTGGAGGGGGAGGGGCTGGTCAACGACGCGACCGCGCTCGTGCTCCTGCGCACGTCCATCGCCGCGGTCGGCGCGTCCGTGGACCTGTGGGCGGCGGCCGGCGGCTTCCTCCTCTCCGCCGTCGGCGCGCTGGCGATCGGGCTCGCGGTCGGCGTGGTGACCACCGAGGTGCGGCGGCGGCTCGACGATCCCGTGCTCGACACCGCCATCTCGTTCGCGGTGCCCTTCGTCGCGTTCATCCCCGCCGAGGAGGTGGGCGCCTCGGGCGTGCTCGCCGTGGTGGCGGCCGGCATCTGGTCGGGGCACCGGAGCGCGTCGACGCTCTCGGCGTCGTCGCGCATCAACGAGCGGCTCAACTGGCGGACCGTCCTGTTCCTCCTCGAGAACGGCGTGTTCCTGCTCATGGGGCTCGAGCTCCGGGACATCGTCGACGAGGTGCACGAGGCGGACCTCGGAGTCGGCACGGCCGTGGCGTACGGGATCCTCACCCTCGTCGTCCTGACCCTCCTGCGCTTCGGCTTCCTGGTGCCGCTCCTGCTCGGGATCCGTCGCCACGAGGCGCACGTTGCGGCGCGCACGCGGCGGGTCCGGCGCGGCCTCGAGCGGCTGCGGAGCGCGCGCGGCGACGAGCGGCCCTCCCGTCGGGAGCGGGCCGCCGCGCGGATCCTCCGCCGCCGGGGCGCGGACCTGCGCGCCCTCCGATCGCAGGGGCTCGGCTGGCGCGGCGGGCTGGTGCTCGGCTGGGCGGGGATGCGCGGCGTGGTGACGCTCGCGGCGGCGCAGTCGCTGCCGTCGGAGACGCCGTACCGGGCGCAGCTCGTGCTCATCGCCTTCACGGTCGCCATCGGCAGCCTCCTCGTCAACGGAGGGACGCTGCCCACCGTCATCCGCCTGAGCGGGATCCGCGGGAGCGACGCTGTGGAGGACCAGCGGCACCTCGCCGAGCTCGTCGCGGAGCTGACCCGTGCGGGCATGCGCGCCGTGGACGAGGGGGTGCGGGCGCTCCCCGAGGGGACCGTGGTGGACGACGAGACCGTCGAGCGGGTGCGCCGGGACACCGCGATGAAGGCCGAGCGGGTCGCGGAGCGGGCCGACGACATGGCGGCAGACGTCGACGCGTCACTGACGCCGCGCGCCGCCTACCTCCTCCTCCGGCGGAAGGCCCTCGACGCCGAGCGCGAGGCCCTCCGGGAGGCCCGCGGGGCGGGGGAGCACCCCTCGCGCGTGCTCGCCCGGGCGCAGCGGATCCTCGACCAGGAGGAGGCGCGCCTCGGCCGGCGGGGCGACGCCGGCTGACGGGAGGCCCGCCGGGTCGGCCTAGGATCGGATCATGCCGCGCAGCAATCGACCCCGGGGGAGACGGCTGCGCGAGGACGAGGAGGAGGACGTCCTGGCGCGTCTCCTGAGCGGCTCGCAGCACACCGAGACCCGTCGCGGACGCGTGTGGAACGTGCAGCCCGTCTCGGCGGCCCGCGCCGTCAAGGTCTACCGCTGCCCCGGCTGCACGCTCGACATCGAGCCCGGCCACGCGCACGTCGTCGCCTGGCGCGCCGACGGGATGATGGGCGAGCAGAGCGACCTCGCCGCCCGCCGCCACTGGCACACCCACTGCTGGAAGGTCTCATGACGGACACCGCCCCCCGCCCATCACGAGCTCCACCGAGCTCCCCGGCCCGCCGCGAGGACGTCGAGCTGCGGACGGCCGACGGCCTCACGCTCGTCGGCGAGCTCGCGCTGCCGGCGGACCGGGATCCCGTCGCCACGCTCGTGACCCTGCACCCGCTGCCGACGGCCGGCGGCTTCATGGACTCCCACGTGCTGCGGAAGGCCGCGCTCCGGCTCCCCGCAATGGCGGACCTCGCGGTGCTCCGCTTCAACACCCGCGGCACCACGTCGGCGCGCGGCACGAGCGACGGCGCCTTCGACGGCGGGGAGGCCGAGCGCCACGACCTGGCGGCCGCGATGGACCTCGTCGCCGAGCGCGGGCTGCCCGCCCCCTGGATCGTCGGCTGGTCCTTCGGCACCGAGGTCGCGCTCCGGCACGGTCGGCAGCACCCCGTGGAGGGCGCGATCCTGCTGTCCCCGCCGCTGCACCGGGCGACGGCCGACGAGGTGGCCGCCTGGCACGGCGACCCGCGCCGCCTCGTGATCCTGGTACCCGAGCACGACGACTTCCTGCAGCCCGCCGAGGCCCGCGAGCGGTTCGCGTCGGTGCCCGAGGCGGAGCTCATCGCCGTGGACGGCGCGAAGCACCTGTGGGTGGGGGAGACCCAGGTGTCGCGCGTCCTCACCGAGATCGTCCGGACCGTCCACCCGCAGGCGCTGCCGCTCCCGACGGAGTGGCCGCCCGCGGGCTGATGCCGCGGGCCGCGCGAGGCGGGGAGGTCAGCGCTCGTTCTGCAGCGGGATGGCGACCTGGCGGATGATGAGCAGCACCGCCGCGGCCACCGGCACGGCGATGAGCGCTCCCAGGACCCCGAGCAGGGTGCCCCCGTCAGCGCTGCGATGACGACGATGACGCCCGGCACCTTGACCGCCCGGTTCATGATGTTCGGGCTCAGCACGTACGCCTCGACCTGCATGTAGACGAGGTAGTAGACCGCCACGGCGATCCAGGTGTTCATCGACTCGGGCAGGAGCACGATCTGCCCGACCACGATCAGCGCCGAGCCCGTGATGGTGCCGACGAGCGGCAGCAGCGAGAACAGGAACGCGATGAACGCCCACACGGCGGGGAGCGCCGCGCCCACGATGCTCAGGTAGATGAAGCTGAGCACGCCGTTGCAGAGCGCGAGCCCCACCTGGCCGGTGACGTAGCGGCCGACGGACTGCGTGATCTGCTCGGCGATGTCGGCGAAGCGCGCGCGCCGGGTGGCCGGCACGAGCTTGTAGAGGCCGCTCTTGAACGAGTTGAGCGAGGCCGTGAAGTACATGGTGAGGATCACGATGATCACCATGCCGAACAGGAAGTTGCCGATCGTGAAGGCGACGTTGAGGACGTTGCCCGTGATCGTCGCGACGTTGGCCGCGTTGGTGAGGTACTGGATGAGCTGGTCGGCGCCGCTCTGCACGTCGAAGACCTCGCGCGGCACGAACGACTGCAGGTTCTCGATGAACTGGTCGCCGCTCACGCTCTGCGCGTACTCGACGATCTGCGTCACGAGCAGGCTCGCCTGGTTGACGACGACCGGGATGACCGCGAGCAGGATGCCCGCGAGGGATCCGAGCAGGACCAGGAAGATGACGAGGATGGCGAGCGGACGCGGCACGCCCTTGCGCTCGAGGAAGGTGACGAGCGGGTCGATGCCGAGCGCCAGGAAGATCGCCGTGCCCACGTAGGTGAGGACGGTCCCGAGGGAGACCAGCGCGCCGCCGATGACGAGCGCGGTGAGGACGCCGAGACCCGCGAGCAGGCCGAGACGGTAGGGGTTCTGGATCTTCACGTGGGCTCTTCCGAGTCGGCGGGCGCTCAGCGCGCGGTGCGGGGTGCTTCGTCGGAGGAGGAGCCGTCCGCCTGGGTCAGCACGCCGCGGACGTTCTCGAGGTACGCGGCCACCGCCTCGCGCTCGATCCTAATGCGGTCGAGGCGCTCCTCGGCGTCGGCGACGGCCTCGCGCGCACGGCGCTCGGCGTCGGCGACGGTCTCGCGCGCACGGCGCTCCGCGTCGGCGACGGCGGCGCGGGCGTCGTGGTCGGCGTCCTCCCGCGCCTTCCGCGCGCCCTCGCGGCTCTCGACCGCGAGGGCCTCGGCCTCGTCGCGGGTGGAGGAGAGGAGCGCCGTGACCTCCTGGAGGCGCGCCTCGGCCTCGGCGAGGTAGGCGGCGGTGCGATCGGCGGCCTCGCGCTGGCGGTCGGCCGTCTCGCGGGCGTCGTGGTCGCGCCGCGCGGTGATCTCCGCATCGAGGTCGAGGTGGCCCTGCTCGATCTCGCGGCTGAGGAGCAGGCGCGCCTCCTCGGCCTCGGCGGCGATGCCGCGCCGGACGTCGGCCGCCTCGCGCTCGAGGCGGAGCCGCTCCGCCTCGCGGCGGTCGGCCTCCAGGGCCTCGGCCTCGGCGATCTCGCGCTCCAGCGCCGAGCGCGCGGTGACCGCCTCGAGCTCCAGCTGGGCGCGCGTGGCGCGCGTCTCGCGCTCCAGGGTCTCGGTCCCCTGGGCGATGTCGCGGGCCAGGTCCGTCCAGGGCCTCGTCGACGTCGCGCACGAGGTCGCCGCGCACGGTCGCCACCTCGAGATCGAGCGCCTCGCGCGTCTCGGCGATCTCCCGCTCGAGGGCGGCGCGGGTCTCCTCGACGTCGCGGTCGAACGCGGTGCGGTCCGCGTGGATCCGCCGGTCGAAGTCGTCGCGCGACGCCTGCAGCTCGCGCTCCCAGTCGGTGCGCGCCTGCTCGATCTCGCGGTCGAGGTCGGCGCGGGTCTGCTCGTCGAGCCGGGTCAGGGCGATGCGCTGCGTCTCCTCGTCGAGCCGCAGGCGCTCCTCGGTCTCCCGCACGTCGCGGTCGAGGTCCGCGCGCTCCTCGGCGACCGTCTCGTCGTGGCGGGCCCGGGCATCGGCCAGCTCGCGGTCGAGCGCTCCGCGGGCCAGCGCGGTTCCACGGTCGAGGTCGGCCGCATCGCGCCGGGCCTCGTCCGTCTCGCGGTCGACCCGGGCGCGGAGCTCCGCCACCTCGCGGGCGGCCTCGGCGCGTTCGGCGTCGGTGTCGCGGCGGGCGGCCCCGCGGAGGTCGGCGACCTCGGTGCGGGTGCGCAGCAGGAGCGCCGCGGCCTCGCGCTCCGCGTCGCTGCGGAGCCCCTCGGCGCGGTCGTCGGCCCGCTCGCGCAGGTCGTCCGCCTCGCGACGGGCGGCGTCCAGGATCTGCGCCGTCTGCGCGCGGGCGGAGTCGACGAGGTGGCGGGCGGTGGCCTCGGCCTCGGCGCGCTGCGCGTCCGTCTCCTCCTGCGTGGAGCGGCGGAGGCGCGCCGCGTCGGCGTCCGCCTGCGCCACGAGCCGGGTGGACTGCTCCTCCGCCACGCGGAGGGTCGCCTCGAGCCGCGTGCCGAGGCCCGCGAACGTCGGGCTGCCGACCTCCTCGAGCTCGTCGCGCAGCTCCTGCTCGCTGCGGCGGAGGCGCTCCGCCTCGGCCCGGCTCTCGGCGCCCTGCTGGTTGGAGCGGATGAGCTCGCGGCGGAGGTCGGCGACGGCCCGGTCGACCTCGTCGCGGTTGTAGCCGCGCATGGCGGGGCTGAACGGCGTGTCGTCGTGGGGCACGGGGACTCCTTCGCGGGGGCGCGCGCACGCCGGACGGAGGCGCGGCAGGTGCCGATCCTACCGAGTCGGCGGTCCGCGGGCCCGGCCGTCGCCCCGGGTGCCGAGCGGCCGGCGGAGGCGCTCCCAGGGTCGTCCGGTATCCTTCGATGTCGTCGTCCGCCGCCGGTCCGCCCGCAGCACGGCGGAACGTCGCGAGAGCACCCGTGCTCGCCGGCAGCCGTGGTCGGCCCGCCCGACCGCCGCTCCCGCAGCTTCCGCCCGCGACGACACGGAGGAGACACCCGTGCGATTCGTCCTGGCGATCGCGACCTTCGTGGTCGCGGCCCTCATGATCGGGCTGGGGATCGCCCAGCACACCTTCCTGGCCGGGCCGGACCGCCTCACCGCGGCCACGACGTCCGCGGGAGGCGCCGCGTACACGGTCGTCGACGGGAAGGCGCTCAACGCCAACCCCGGGCCTGCAGGACACCGTCATCCGCGGGGACGGCGAGGTCTTCGCGGCGTACGCGCCCACCGTCGACGTCGAGGCCTGGGTGGGCACGAGCCCGTACACCCGCGTCGCGGTCGACGACCAGGGCGCCATGACGACCGAGGTCGTGCGGGCCGACGCCCCCGCGCCCACGCCGAGCCCCACCGCCGACGCCTCCGGGACGGACGCGGGGACGGACGCCGGGACCGACGCGGGCACGGAAGCCGCGGTCACCGACCCGCGCGGATCCGACCTCTGGCTCGCGGAGCAGACCGGCGACGGCGAGCTCGAGCTCGGCGCCCGGCTCCCCGACGACGTGAGCCTCCTCGTCGCCACCGACGGGCAGGCCGCCGCGCCCGCGGAGGTCTCCGTCTCCTGGCCGACCGAGGGCGAGTCGCCCTGGGTCGTCCCGCTCGTGATCGGCGGCATCGTGCTGCTCGTCGTCGGCCTCGTGCTGTACCTCCTCGCCATCCGCCACCTGCGCCGCAGCCGCGGCCCGCGCCGCAACCTGCCGCCGCGCGGCGGCCCGCGCATCCCGCGCGTCGGTCCCGGCGCCCGGCGCGCGGCGCTGACCGCGGGCACGGGCGCCGCCCCGGCCCCCCGCGGGCGCGGGCGCCGCGGCATGGTCGCGCTGCCCGTCCTGGTCGTCACCGGCCTCGCCCTCGGCGGCTGCACCGCCCAGGGTGCCCCGGCCGACCTCGCCGCGGGCGTCGGGTCGACGGCGACCCCCACGCCGTCGTCGTCGCTCGACGCGGCGCGCGAGGCGGAGGACGCGGACCCGCCCGTCGTCACCGAGGACCAGGCGGAGCGCATCGTCTCCCGCGTCGCCGAGGTCGCCGCCACGGCCGACGAGTCCCTCGACGCCGCGACGCTCGCCCCGCGGTTCGCCGGTCCCGCGCTCCAGGAGCGCACCTCCGACTACCAGGTGCGGAAGGCGAAGCCCGACATCCCGGCGGTGCCGGCCATCCCCGCCGGCGACCTGCAGCTGACCCTCCCGCAGGCCACGCTGACGTGGCCGCGCACGATCGCCGCCGTCGTCAAGGACCCGGACGCCGACGACGCGCCCACGCTGTCCCTGACGCTCGTGCAGGACAGCCCGCGGGAGAACTACCGCGTCGTCTACGCCATGCCCGTCAGCACCACGGCCGCGCTCCCGGACGTCGCCCCCGCCGCCATCGGCGCGGCCCGCCTGGCCGCGGACGTGAAGCTGCTCGCCCTCCAGCCCGACCAGCTGTCCGAGGCGTACGCGGACGTGCTGAACAACGGCGACGGCAGCCAGTACGCCGACCTGTTCGACGCCACGGACGACGGCGTGCGGGCGCAGGACGCCAAGCGGAAGGTCGACTTCCCGGCCTCCATCGGCGAGACCGGCACCGTCGAGTTCGCCGCGACGGCCGACACGGCGACGCCCGTCGCGATGTCGACGGTCGAGTCCGGCGCGCTCGTGAGCGTGACCGTGCAGCTCGGCATCGTGGCCAAGCCCACGACCGAGGGCGCGAAGGTCAACGCCAACCCCGAGGTCCAGGCGATCACGGGCCTCACCGACTCGGCCAAGGGCTTCGACACCGTCCGCACGGCGCAGATGCTCATGTACGTGCCGCCCGTGAACTCGGGCGAGAAGATCCGCCTGTACGCCTCCAGCACCCACATCACCTCGGCCAAGGAGCTCCCATGACGAACGTGCCCCCCTCCGCCGCGAGCCTCCGCGGCGCCGTCGACCTGTCCTCGCTCGTGAACCGGGCGCCCGCCGCGACCCCCGGAGGGCCCGCGCCCGCCGGGGCACCGGCATCGCCCGGAGCCCGCCGACGCAGCGGGCGCCCCGCAGACGGTCGACGTGCCCGGCCTCGTGCTCGCGGCGGATGACGCCACGTTCACCCGGTTCCTCGACATCTCGTCGGTGGTCCCGGTCATCGTCGAGCTCGTCTCGACGGGGCTCGCCTCCAGCCGCGAGCTGTCGCCCGTGCTGGAGCGCGTCGTCACCGAGCAGGGCGGCCGGGTCCTCCTCGTCCGCATCGACGTCGACCAGAGCCCGCAGCTCGGCCAGGCGTTCCAGGCCCAGACCGTGCCGACCGTGGCCGCCCTCATCGGCGGGCGCCCCGTCGGCCTGTTCGCGGGCGTGATCCCCGAGGACCAGGTGCGCGACGTCATCCAGCAGGTGCTGGAGCTCGCCCAGCAGAACGGCGTCACGGGGTCCGCCACGGCGCCCGGCGGATCGGCCGTGCCCGCCGCCCCGGTCGAGGAGCCGCTGCCGCCGCACCACGCCGAGGCGTATGCCCACATCGAGCAGGGCGACTACGCGGCCGCCGCGGCCGAGTACCGCGCCGCGATAGCGCAGAACCCCCGCGACGCCCTCGCGGTCGCGGGCCTCGCGCAGGTCAGCCTCCTCCACCGCCTCGACGGCACGGCCGCCGACCAGATCCGCGCCGCCGCGGCCGCCGCACCGGCGGACGTCGACGCGCAGCTCCTCGTCGCCGACCTCGACCTCTCGGGCGGGCACGTGGAGGACGCATTCGACCGGCTCCTCGCGCTGTTCCCCTCGCTCGACGCGGACGGCCGGGAGGCCGTGCGCCTGCGGCTGCTGGAGCACTTCGAGGTCGTCGGGCTCGAGGACCCGCGCGTCGCGGTCGCCCGGCGCCGCCTGACGCGCCTGCTGTACTGACTGCTGTACTGACGCGCCTGCTCTGCTGACGCGCCTCCCGCCCGCACGACGGCGCCGCACCCCCGTGGGGATGCGGCGCCGTCGTGGCGTGCGGGGCGGTCGACCGTGGGCACCGGCGGGGTGCCGTCGTCCGAGGCCGGTGCGTCGTCCGTCGAGGACAGGGCCTCGACGGGCGGCTGCTCGTCGGACGACTGCGGCAGCACGGCCGCGTCCTCGACGCCGCCGAAGGGCGTGCCGTCGGCGCGCGACTCGTCGGCGTCCGGCGCCGAGTGCGCGGGCGCCTCGACGGCGACGAGGTCGGCCGGGTCCTGGCGCAGGCGCAGCCACAGTCCCGCGAGCGGCGGGAGCGTGAGCTCCGCCGACGCCGGCCGGCCGTGCCAGCCGTCGTCGCCCGCGTGCACGGCGCCGAGGTTCCCGACGCCGGATCCGCCGAACTGCTCCGCGTCCGTGTTGAGGATCTCCTCCCACACGCCCGCCTGGGGCAGCCCCAGCCGGTAGCCGGAGATCGGCGCGCCCGAGAAGTTGTGCACGACGGCGACCTGGTTGCCCTCGCGGTCGCGGCGGAGGAAGGCGAGGACGTTGCGCTGCGCATCACCCGCGTCGATCCACTCGAAGCCGGCCGGATCGTTGTCGAGCGCCCAGAGGGCGGGCGTGTCGACGTAGGTGCGGTTCAGGGAGCCGACGAGGTCGAACAGGGCGCGGTGGACGGGCTGGTCGAGGATCCACCAGTCGAGCCCGCGCTCCTCGCTCCACTCGGACGGCTGCCCGAACTCCTGGCCCATGAACAGCAGCTGCTTCCCCGGGTGCGACCACATGAAGGACAGGTAGGCGCGCACGTTGGCGAGCTTCTGCCAGTGGTCGCCCGGCATCTTGCCGAAGAGCGAGCCCTTCCCGGTGCACGACCTCGTCGTGGCTGATGGGGAGGAGGAAGTTCTCGGTGTACGCGTAGACCATCGAGAACGTGATCTGGCCGTGGTGGTACGCGCGGTACATCGGGTCGACGGCGGAGTAGTCGAGCGTGTCGTGCATCCAGCCCATGTTCCACTTGAGCCCGAAGCCGAGGCCGCCGTCGCTCGTGGGGCGCGTGACGCCGGGGAAGCTCGTGGACTCCTCGGCGATCATGACGACGCCGGGGTGGGTGCGGTACGCGGTGGCGTTGACCTCCTGCAGGAAGCTGATCGCCTCCAGGTTCTCGCGTCCGCCGTGCACGTTGGGGAGCCACTGGCCCTCCTCGCGCGAGTAGTCGAGGTACAGCATCGACGCCACGGCATCGACCCGGAGGCCGTCGACGTGGAACTCCTCGAACCAGTACAGCGCGTTCGCGACGAGGAAGTTGCGGACCTGCGAGTGGCCGAAGTCGAAGACGAGCGTGCCCCAGTCCTGCTGCTCGCCCCGACGGGGGTCGGTGTGCTCGTAGAGCGGCTGGCCGTCGAACTGCGCGAGCGCGAACGCGTCCTTCGGGAAGTGGGCCGGGACCCAGTCCGACGATGACGCCGATGCCCGCCTGGTGCAGGGTGTCGATGAGGTGCTTCAGGTCGTCCGGGCTGCCGAAGCGCGAGGTGGGCGCGTAGTAGCCGGACACCTGGTAGCCCCAGGACCCGCCGAACGGGTGCTCCGCGAGGGGCAGGAACTCCACGTGCGTGTAGGCGAGCTCCTGCAGGTACGCGACGAGCTCCCCGGCGACCTCGCGGTAGCCGAGGCCGGGCCGCCAGGAGCCGAGGTGCATCTCGTACACGCTCATGGGGGACTCGTGCGGGTCGCGCGCCGCCCGCTGCTCGAGCCAGGCGGCGTCGTCCCAGCTGTAGTCGCTGGTCTCGACGCGCGACGCGGTGGCGGGCGGCACCTCGGTCATGCGGGCCATCGGGTCCGCCTTCTCGATCCAGTGGCCCGCCTGCGTGAGGATCTCGAACTCGTCAGACGCCGGGCTCGACGCCCGGGACGAAAGCTGCCAGACGCCGTTGCCGTCGAGGCGGCGCATGGCGTGCTGGACGCCGTCCCAGCCGTTGAAGCCGCCGATGACGCGGACGGCGCGGGCGTGCGGCGCCCACACGGCGAACGCGACGCCGACGTAGGTGCGGGCGACGCCCCAGTGCTCGCGGTGCTGGGCGCCGAGGACGTCCCAGAGGCGCTCGTGGCGGCCCTCGCCGAACAGGTACAGGTCGAGGTCGCCGACGGTGGGGAGGAAGCGGTACGGGTCGTCGGAGGTCCAGGTGCCGCCGTCGGAGTAGCGCGCCTCGACCTCGTAGTCCTGGAGGCCGAGCTCGTGCGCGCCCTGCCAGACGCCGTGCCCGAGGTGCGCGAGCTCGACGCGGGCGCCCGTGGCGAGGACCACGGCGACGCCCTCGGCGAGCGGCCGGAGGGCGCGGACCACGACGAGGTCGTCGCCCACGGGGTGCTGGCCGAGGACCGAGTGCGGGCCGGAGTGCACGCCCTCGGCGACGGCCCGCAGGTCGTCGTCGGCCACCTCGGGGAGGGGCGCCGCGTCGGGTACGGCGTCGCCGGGCGCGCTGTCCGATGCCGCGGCGGTCGCCGCGTCGTGGTCGACGGTGACGTCCGCGCCGCGCGCGGGGTCGGGCTCGGCCGCGGGCGGCACGACGACGTCGGCGCCGTCGCGCGGGTCGGGCGCTCTCGTCGCGGGGATCCTGCTGGGGGTGGTGTCGGTCATGTCCGTCATCCCTTCGATGCGGTCGGGTGGACCCGGAGCACGTGCACGGGGTGCGTGAACACGTCGAGCCGGACGAAGTTGGAGGTCGACCAGGTGTAGACGTCGCCGGTGAGGAGGTCCTCGACGTCGAACACGGCGTCCTGGGCGAGGCCGAAGCGGGTCGGGTCGAGGTAGACCTGCGTCTCCCGCGCCGAGTGCGGGTCGACGTTGGCGACCACGAGCACCGTGTCCGCCTCGCCGGTGCCCGTGTGCTCGGCCGCGAGGTGCTTGGAGTACACGAGGATCGAGTCGTCGTCGCTCCAGTGGACGTCGAGGTTCCGCAGCTGGCGGAGCGCGGGGTGCTCGCGGCGGATCTCGTTGAGGCGCGTGATCTCCGCCGCGATGGAGCCGCCGAGCTCCTCCTGCCGCGCCCAGTCGCGGGGCTTGAACTCGTACTTCTCGTTGTCGATGTTCTCCTCGGCGCCGGGGCGCGCGACGTTCTCGATCAGCTCGTAGCCGGAGTAGATGCCCCACGACGGCGACGAGGTCAGCCGCGATGGCCGCGCGGATGCGGTACGCGGCACGCCCGAACTGCAGGTACGGCGTGAGGATGTCGTGCGTGTTCGCGAAGAAGTTCGGACGCAGGTAGTCGCTCGTCTCGTCGGCTGACCTCGGTGAGGTACTCCTCGAGCTCCTTCTTCGTGTTGCGCCAGGTGAAGTACGTGTACGACTGCTGGAAGCCGATCTTGGCCAGGGTGCGCATCATCGCGGGCCGCGTGAACGCCTCGCTGAGGAAGATCGACGTCGGGCTTCGTCGCGCATCGCCTGGTGGATGAGGCGCTCCCAGAACACCAGCGGCTTGGTGTGCGGGTTGTCGACGCGGAAGATCCTCACGCCGAGACCGAGCCAGACCCGCATGACGCGCAGCATCTCCCGGTACGACCCCTCCGGGTCGTTGTCGAAGTTCAGAGGGTAGATGTCCTGGTATTCTTCGGCGGGTTCTCCGCGAACGCGATCGAGCCGTCCGGCAGCGTCGTGAAGAGCTCCGGGTGCGTGGTGACCCACGGGTGGTCGGGGGAGGCCTGCAGCGCGATGTCGATCGCGAGCTCCATGCCGTCGCGCCGCGACCGCGTCGACGAACGCGCGGAAGTCGTCCGCCGTGCCGAGGTCGGGGTGGATGCTGTCGTGCCCGCCGTCCTCGGAGCCGATGCCGAGGGCGAGCCCGGGTCGTGCGGTCCCGCGGTGAGGGTGTTGTTCGGGCCCTTGCGGTTCGTGCGGCCGATGGGGTGCACCGGCGGGATGTAGACCACGTCGAAGCCCATGTCGCGGATCGCGGGCAGGCGGTCGGCCGCGGTCCGGAAGGTGCCGCTCGTCCAGGAGCCGTCCGCGTGCTGGACGGCGCCCTCGGAGCGGGGGAAGAACTCGTACCAGGACCCGACGGCGGCGCGCTCGCGCTCCACCACGATCGTGCGCGCGGGGAGAGGGTGACGAGGCTGCGGACCGGCACGCGGTCGACGGCGGCGTGGACCTCGGGCGAGGTGGCGGCGGCGAGGCGCTCCTCGGCCGTGCGTCCGGTGTCGGCGAGGCCGGCGAGCGCATCGCGGAGGACGCCCTGGTCGTCGGGGGTGCGGGCGTCGTCCGCGGCGGCGCGCTCGAGGAGCTCAGCGCCGAGGGCGAGCATGACGTCGACGTCGAGGCCCGCGGGGACCTTGATCTCGGCGTTGTGCAGCCAGGTGCCGTAGTCGTCCGACCAGGCGCTCACGCGCCACGTCGCAGACCCCCTGGGTCTCCAGCTGCGCCCGGGTGGTCCACCGGTCGAGGCCGGGCTTCGCGGCGTCGAGGGACATGCGGTGCGAGGTGGTCCGCCCGGCGGGGTCGGTGAGCTCGACGTCGGCGCCGATGAGGTCGTGGCCCTCGCGGAAGATCGTCGCGCCGAAGGGGACGACGTCGTGCACGAAGGACTTGGCGGGCCAGAGGTCGTCCTCGATCTGCGGGGTGAGCGACAGGATCGGGATGCGGCCGATCACGGGGACGTAGTCGTCGTCCGCCGGCTCGGATGCCGCGGGCTCGGGGGCCGTCGGCTCGGGTGCGGCCGCCGCGGCGGCCGGCTCGGAGCGCGGCGCGGCGTCGGCCGCGGGCGTCGCCGGCCTCGCGTCGACCTCGGCGTCCGGGGCGGCGTGACGGGGAGCGGGGGAGGCCGCCGGCACGGCCGCGGCCTCGGGTGCGGCGGGCTGCGCGATCGGCGCCTCCGGCTCGACCGCCTCGACCTGCTCGACCGGCGCGCGCACGGGCTCCGGCTCGACCGGCTCGGGCAGGGGCGCGGGCGCTGCCTGCGCGGGCGCCCTCGGGGATCAGCGGGGGCCTCGGGGCCGCCGGCTTCTGGGCGTCCTGGAGCTTCTGGGCCTTGGCGAGCTTGCGGGCTGCACGGCCGCGCACCGGGCGGGAGAGGGGATCGGTTCCGTCCTGGGGTGTGGTCACTGTTCGACCGTAGCCCGTGCGCCGTCCCGCCGTCGCTCGGCGCGGCGGTGTCGGACGCCGTCCGGATGCCCGACACGCGGACGTCACCGCCTGTCCGCCGGAGCGCACCCGCGCTCGGGCACCCTGGTGCGGTCCCTCCCGCGCCCCTAGGCTCGGGTCCCATCCGCGCGCATCCGCCCGCCGCCGCCGGTCCGGGGAGTCCGTGAAGGCCATCCGCAGATTCACCGTCCGTGCCGTCCTCCCGGAGGAGCTGTCCGCGCTGGACGAGCTCGCCGGGAACCTCCGGTGGTCCTGGTACGAGCCCACCCGCCGCGTGTTCGCGCACGTGAGCCCGGAGCTGTGGGAGGGCACCGGGACACGACCCGGTGGCGCTCCTCGGCGCGGTCGACCAGGGGCGGCTGCGCGAGCTCGCCGCCGACGACGCCTTCGTGGCCTGGGCGGAGGAGCAGCGCGCCGACCTCCGCGCCTACGTGCGGGAGCCCCGCTGGTACCAGCTCCCTCGACGACGACGTGCCCGAGGCCGTCGGCTACTTCTCGCCCGAGTTCGGCATCGCCGCGGCCCTGCCGCAGTACTCCGGCGGCCTCGGGATCCTCGCCGGCGACCACCTGAAGAGCGCCTCCGACCTCGGCGTCCCGCTCGTCGGCGTCGGCCTCTTCTACCGCTCCGGGTGCTTCCGGCAGGGCATCTCGTCCGACGGCTGGCAGCAGGAGACCTACCCGGTGTTCGACCCGGACGGCCTGCCGCTGCAGGTGCTGCGCGACGGCGAGGGGGCGCCCGTGCAGGTCTCCCTGGGGCTCCCCGGCGACCGCACGCTGCACGCGCGCATCTGGGTGGCCCGCGTCGGCCGGATCCCGCTGCTGCTGCTCGACACCGACGTGCCCGACAACGACGACGAGCTCCGCCGCGTCACCGACCGCCTCTACGGCGGCGGCGGTGAGCACCGCCTGCACCAGGAGCTCCTCCTCGGCATCGGCGGGGTGCGCGCCATCGCCGCCCACTCCCGCGTCACCGGGTCGCCCGTGCCGCGCGTCTTCCACACCAACGAGGGGCACGCCGGGTTCCTCGGCGTCGAGCGCATCTCCACGCTCATGGCCGAGGGCCTCGGGTTCGACGAGGCCCTGCAGGTGGTGCGCGCCGGCACGGTCTTCACGACGCACACGCCCGTGCCCGCCGGCATCGACCGCTTCGACGTCCAGCTCGTCCGCGCGCACGTCACGGACGCGCTGCTGCCCGGGGTGCCCGCCGACCGCGTCCTCGCGCTCGGGGCCGAGACCCACGACGGCGGCAGCCGGGACGTGTTCAACATGGCGCTCATGGGCCTGCGGCTCGCCCAGCGGGCCAACGGCGTCTCGCAGCTGCACGGCGAGGTCAGCCGCGGCATGTTCTCGGGGCTCTGGCCGGGCTTCGACACCGAGGAGGTGCCGATCACGAGCGTCACCAACGGCGTTCACGCGCCGACCTGGACGGATCCGATGCTCATGTCGCTCGCCCGCGAGCGGCTCGGCACGTGGGACACCACGGCGGCCGACTGGTCGTCGTCCGCCGTCGCCGACGGCGAGCTGTGGGACGTGCGCGGCCGCATGCGCCGCCAGCTCGTCGCCGACGCGCGCCGCCGGGTCACCCGCGCCTGGCGCGAGCAGAACCCGGGCGCGGTCGAGCCCGCGTGGCTCGAGGACGTGCTGGACCCCGAGGTGCTCACCATCGGGTTCGCGCGCCGCGTGCCCACCTACAAGCGCCTCACGCTCATGCTCCACGACCGGGAGCGCCTCCGCCGCATCCTCACCGACCCGGACCGGCCCGTGCAGATCGTCGTGGCGGGCAAGTCGCACCCGGCCGACGACGAGGGCAAGCGCCTCATCCAGGAGCTCGTGCGGTTCGCCGCGGAGCCCGGCATCCGCGGGCGGCTGGTGTTCCTCCCCGACTACGACATCGGCATGGCGCAGCTGCTCTACCCCGGCACCGACGTCTGGCTCAACAACCCGCTGCGCCCGCTCGAGGCGTGCGGCACCTCCGGGATGAAGGCCGCGCTCAACGGCGCGCTCAACCTGTCCATCCTCGACGGCTGGTGGAACGAGTACTCCGACGGCCGCAACGGCTGGGCGATCCCGTCGGCCGACCGCGCGCACGACGGCGCCGAGCGAGACGCCATGGAGGCGACCGCGCTCTACGACCTCATCGAGAACCGCATCGCGCCGCGCTTCTACGAGCGCGACGCCGACGGGGTGCCCGCCGGCTGCGGTGCAGGACATCCGGCACACGCTCGCGACGCTGTCGCCCGAGCTCAGCGCCGACCGCATGGTGCGCCAGTACGTCGAGCGGCTGTACGTGCCCGCGGGTCGCGCGCAGCGGATCGTCGCGGCGGACGACCACGCCCGGGCCCGCGAGCTCGCGGCCTGGCGGGGCCGCGTGGCGTCCGCCTGGCCGTCGGTGCAGGTCGCCCACGTCGAGTCCGAGGGCGTGGGGCCGCAGGCGCAGGTGGGCGACGAGCTCCGGGTGCGCGCCTGGGTGGACCTCGGCGGGCTCGGCGGCGACGACGTGACCGTGGAGGTCGTGCACGGGGCGACCGGAGACGGCGACGTGCTCACCGATGCCGTCCGGCACCCGCTCGAGGCCGTCGGGAGCGGGGACGGCCAGCAGGAGTACGCCGGTGCCGTGCCGCTCACGAGCGCGGGGCCCTTCGGCTACACGGTCCGGGTCGTCCCGCGCCACGAGCTGCTGGCCTCGAGCGCCGAGCCCGGGCTGGTGGCGGTCGCGGGCTGACCCGTCAGGCGGGGGTCGCCTGGAGCTTCGCCGCGAGCACCTCGGCGAAGCGAGCGTACCCCGGTCGTTCGGGTGGTTGTCGGGGCCCATCCAGCCGTAGGGGTCGGAGGCGCCCTCGCCGACCATGCGCGGGATGTAGGCGCCGATCTCGAACACGTCCGCGAGCGGATCCGTCGACGCGGCGTCGCGGAGCGCCCCGATGTCCAGTCGGCCCACGTCGTGCCCGCGACGGGCAGCGTCGTGCGCTCGTACGGCGGCGTGAACAGGATGGGCGCCTCGCTCGTCGTGCGGATCAGCTCGATGAGCACCCGGGCGTCCGAGCGCACCTGCTCGGGGGTGCGGACCACCACGTCGTTGATGAGGTGCTCCGGCATCCACAGGTCGAGCTCGAAGCGCGGCGCCGAGCGGATCCACGTGCTCACCCCGTCCGGGCGGGCGAGCTCCGAGAGCTGCCAGAGCTGAGAGCCGGAGTTGCCGCCCTCGATGACGTGCACGCCGCGCTCCTCGTCGCCGTCGAAGAGCCAGGCGCCCTCGAGCTCGGGCCGTCCGCCCGCCCAGGCGACCGTGAGCGTGTGCTCGGCCGGGTCCAGCTGCGGGCTCGTCCACGTGAGGGAGCCGCCCGCCTCGGCGCGGACCGCCTCGGGCGCCCCGTCGTCGACCTGGACGGTGATCGCGGCATCGAGCCCGGGCGCCCACCAGCAGATCCGCGCCGACGTCATGCGCGCCGTGTAGGTGCCGGGACCCGAGGCCTCCGTCAGCGGAACGACGCGCCGGCCCCAGCCGTGCCGGCCTCCCGCCGTGGGCGTGCCCGGAGAACCGGAACCCCTGGTCGGCGGGGACGGTGATCTGGTGCCGGGACGCGATGTAGTCGAGCCCGCCGCGTGCGCCCGACGGGTACGCGCCCCGCAGCCGGTCCCGCAGCTGGGCGGGGTACGCGTGCTGGAGGGTCGACGCGCCCTGTCCCTCGGCGATGCTGTCGCCGAGCACGCCGATGCGTCAGGCGCCGTTCGCGGATGCTCTCCCGGAGCGCGTAGAAGCCCGCGAGCGCGTCGTCGGGCGCGTAGGTCATGGGCTCCACGGGCGGGCCGCCCGACTCCGTCACGGCGGGCGCGGGCGGGTCGTCGGGGTCCGCGGACGGCGCGGGTTCCGGATCGGCGGTGGGATCGGCGGGGCGCGGCGTCGTGGTGCAGCCGGCGATCGCCGCCACGGCGGAGAGGGCCGCGACCCCGCCCGCCGCGACGAGCGCGCGCCGGGACAGCCGGCGGCGCGCAGCGGGAGGGCCGTCCTCGGGGGAGCGGTCGGCGTGCGGGGCGGGGGTCTCGTCGGTCACGTGCGGCGTCCTCGGTCTCGGGCGCGGCGGAGCGCGGGGGATCGTGCGGGCCCGTCCAGCAGAGCACACGACCGCCCGGCGACGCGAACCCGCCGCGGCCCCCGTCCGGGAGCGGCGTCCCGTCCGCAGGCGCCGGACCCTCCACGCGGGCGGACCAGGTGGCGGCCCCGCGGGCGGACGAGCGGACGGAACCGCGGGCGGCCGGCGGGCGGTCAGCGGGCGCGGTAGACGCGCAATGAGGGCCCCTGCACCGCGACCCGGTCGCCCGGGGCGTCGTCCTCCGTCACCGGCTCGGGGCGCTCCCACTCGCTCGTCCACAGCAGGTGCCACGCGGCGACGCCGGGCTGCGCGGGGAGCGTGACGTCGACGGCCCCCTCGAGACCGTGCACGACGACGAGGACGGTGCTCGGCTCCTCCGTCTCGGGCGTGGAGGTCGTGATCCACTGCAGGGTCCGCGTGTCGGCGGAGGCCCACGCCCCCTCCGTCATCGGCCGGCCCTGGGCGTCACGCCACGAGAGCACCGACGCGCTCGGCACCGCGGCCTCGGGCGAGGCGTAGCGCACCGGGCGCAGCGCCGGGTTCTCCCGACGGATGCGCAGCAGGTGCCGGGTGGTGGCGTGCAGGTCGAGGCGCCAGGCGTCCTCGTCCCAGTGCACCCACGTCGCCTCGTTGTCGAGGCAGTAGCCGTTGTTGTTGCCGCGCTGCGTGCGGCCGCGCTCGTCGCCCATCGTGAGCATCGGGATGCCCGCGGACACCAGCAGGGTGCCGAGCAGGTTGCGCGACGTGCGGCGCCGCCCGGCGAGGACCGCCGCGTCGCGCGTCGGTCCCTCCACCCCGTGGTTCCAGGAGCGGTTCGCGTCCGTCCCGTCGCGGTTCGACTCGCCGTTGCCGCTGTTGTGCTTGCGGTCGTACGACGTCAGGTCCGCCAGCGTGAAGCCGTCGTGCGCCGTGACGAACGAGACGGACGCCAGCGGTCCGCGCTCGGCCGCGAACGTCTCCGACGACCCCGCCAGGCACGACGCCAGCGCCCCGACGCCCTGGGGCGCGCGTCCCGAGCGGCGGGCCTCGGCGACGTCGGCGAGCCAGAAGTCGCGCACGCGGTCGCGGTAGCCGTCGTTCCACTCGCTCCAGCCGGATCCGAACCCGCCCGTCCGCCAGCCGCCCATGCCCACGTCCCACGGCTCGGCGATCATCAGGAGGCCCGCGAGCGCCTCGTCCTCGACGATGGCGCGGAGGAGCGGGTGCCCGGGTCGAAGTCCACGTGCTCGTCGCGCCCCAGAGTGACGGCGAGGTCGAAGCGGAAGCCGTCGACGCCCATGACGTCGGACCAGTGCTCGAGGCTGTCGAGCACGAGCCGCTGCGCGTCGGGCCGGGAGAGGTCGAGCGTGTTGCCGCAGCCGGTCACGTCGATGGGCGTCCCGTCCGGGGTGTGCCGGTAGTAGCGCGACCCGTCGATGCCCCGGAGGCTCGTGACCGGGCCGTCGGCGCCCTCCTCGGCGGTGTGGTTGTACACCACGTCGAGCACGACCTGGATGCCGGCGGCGTGCAGGGCGTCGACCATGGCCCGGAACTCGTCCGCGACCGCGTCGGCCCCCGCCTCGCGGGCGCGGCGGGTGGCGTAGGGCGCATGCGGCGCCAGGTAGGCGAGCGTGTTGTAGCCCCAGTGGTTGATGCGCCCCTGGGCGCGCAGACGCTCCTCGCTCGTGGAGGCGTGCACCGGCAGGAGCTCGACCGTCGTGATCCCGAGGTCGACCAGGCGCGCCACCGACTCCGCGTGGCCGAGCCCCGCGTAGGTGCCGCGCAGCTCCTCGGGCAGGCGCTCGTCGAGCTTGCTGAACCCCCGCACGTGCATCTCGTAGACGACCTGGCGGTCCCGCGGCACGACCGGCCGGGCGGCGCGGCGGGCGGCGCGCTCCGCGTCGGGCACGGGGCGCGTGACGACGGAGCGCCACGCGGCCGGGCCGACCTGCACGAGGCCGCGGGCATAGGGGTCGAGCAGGTGCCGGGTCGGGTCGAACGCGTCGCCGGGGGAGGGATCGCCGTCGACCCGCACCGAGTACGCGGTGCCGGGCACGAGGAGCTCGCTGGACCCCGTCCACACGCCGTGCTCGCCGCGCTCCATCGGGACCACCTGCGCCACGCGCCGGGGGTCGTCGACCGCCGAGACGGTGAGCTCGACGCTCGAGGCGCCGTGGCTCACGAGGCGCAGCGTGCCGCCCGTGTCGGCGGGGGTCAGCCCCAGGGGCTCGGGCGGTCCGGGGCGCGGCATGCGACCTAGGGTAGATGGCATGACGGTCTACCTGGACCACGCGGCCACGACCCCCCTGCGGCCGGAGGCGATCGCGGCGCTCGCCGGGGCGCTCACGCTGGTCGGCAACCCGTCCTCCATCCACTCGCACGGCCAGGAGGCCCGTCGCGTGCTCGAGGAGGCCCGCGAGTCCATCGCCCGCGCCCTCGACGCGGAGCCCGTGGAGGTCGTCCTCACCTCGGGCGGCACCGAGTCGGTGAACCTCGGGATCAAGGGCCTGCACGCCGCGCGCACGGCCGCCGACCCCGTCGGACGCGCATCCTCGTGCCCGACGGCGAGCACCACGCCACCGTGGACACCGTCGAGTGGCTCGAGCGCCAGGGGGCCGTCGTCGAGCGGCTGCCGCTGGACGCCCTCGGCCGCATCGACGTCGCCGCCGTCGCGACCGCGCTCGCCGCGGATCCCGGCTCCGTCTCGCTCCTCACCTTCCTCGCCGCCAGCAACGAGGTCGGCACGATCCAGCCGGTGGAGGAGCTCGCGGCGCTCGCCGCGGCCCACGGCGTGCCCGTGCACGTCGACGCGGTCGCGGCCCTCGGTCACATGCCGGTCCCGTTCCGGCGGTGGCGCGACGCCGGCGTCCACGCCGTGAGCGTCTCGGCGCACAAGGTCGGCGGGCCGGTGGGCAGCGGCGCCCTCGTCCTCGCCCGCGACGCGCGGGTCGACCCGCTCATCCACGGCGGCGGGCAGCAGCGGCAGGTGCGCTCGGGCACGCAGGACGCCGCGTCCGCCGTGGCCTTCGCCGTGGCCGTGACCCTCGCCGTCGCCGAGCTCGACGCCGAGCGCGTCCGCCTCGCCGCCCTCCGCGACCGGCTCGTCCGCACGGTGCTGCGCGACGTCCCCGGCGCGGTCCTCCGCGGCGACCCGGACCCGGCGGGCCGGCTCCCCGGCAACGCGCACCTCACCTTCGCCGGGTGCCAGGGCGACTCGCTCCTCCTGCTCCTCGACATGGCCGGCGTGTCCGTCTCGACCGGCTCCGCCTGCCAGGCCGGCGTCCCCGAGGTATCGCACGTGCTCCTCGGCATGGGCGTGCCCGAGGACGAGGCGCGCGGCGCCCTCCGCATGACGCTCGGCCGGACGACCACCGACGCCGACGTGGACGCGGTCCTCGCCGCCCTCCCGGACGCGGTCGCGCGTGCCTCCCGGGCGGGGCTCGCGGGACGTGCGGCGCGTAGGCTCCGAGGGTGAAGATCCTCGCAGCGATGAGTGGCGGAGTCGACTCCGCCGTGGCCGCCGCCCGGGCCGTGGAGGCCGGGCACGACGTGACGGGCGTGCACCTGGCCCTCAGCCGGATGCCCGGCACGCTCCGCACCGGATCCCGCGGCTGCTGCACCATCGAGGACTCGATGGACGCGCGGCGGACGGCGGACCTCCTCGGCATCCCCTTCTACGTGTGGGACTTCTCGGAGCGGTTCGCGGCCGACGTCGTCGACGACTTCGTGGCCGAGTACCGGGCGGGGCGCACCCCAACCCGTGCATGCGCTGCAACGAGCGGATCAAGTTCGCGGCGCTACTCGAGAAGGCCCTCGACCTCGGCTTCGACGCCGTCTGCACGGGCCACTACGCGGACGTGCTCGAGGGACCGGACGGGCGGCCCGAGCTGCACCGCGCCGCCGCCTGGGCGAAGGACCAGTCGTACGTGCTCGGCGTGCTCACTGCGGAGCAGATCGCGCACTCCTACTTCCCCCTCGGATCCACGCCCTCCAAGGCCGAGGTGCGCGCGGAGGCCGCGGCCCGCGGCATCCAGGTGGCGCAGAAGCCCGACAGCCACGACATCTGCTTCATCCCCGACGGCGACACGCGCGGCTGGCTCGCCGACCGCGTGGGCGCCGAGCCCGGCGACATCCTCGACGGCGCGGGCGACGTGATCGGCGCGCACGCGGGCGCCGCCGCGTTCACGGTGGGCCAGCGCAAGGGCCTCGCGATCGGCACCCCCGCGGCGGACGGGAGGCCGCGCTTCGTGCTGGAGATCCGGCCGAAGGACAACACGGTGGTCGTCGGCCCGCAGGAGGCGCTCGCGATCCGGGAGATCGCCGGGAGCTCCTTCACGTGGGCCGGCACGCCGCCGACGCGGCCCGACCAGGCCTTCGACTGCGACGTGCAGATCCGCGCCCACGCCGACCCGGTCCCCGCCCGTGCCCGGGTGTCGGGGGTCGACGGCACGCTGGAGCTCGTGATCACCCCCCGCGAGCACCTCCACGGCGTCGCCCCCGGGCAGACCGCCGTCGTCTACGCCGGCACGCGCGTGCTCGGCCAGGTCACCATCGACCGCACCGTGAGCGCCGTCGCGGACGCGCGGCCGCCGATGCGCGCCGCCGACGCCCTCGTCGGCGCGGCAGCAGGGGAGTAGCCGCGACATGAGCGACGCCACCACCGCCTCCGACGCCGTGCCCGCCACCACCCCCGACGACCTCCGGGCCGCGTCCGACCGGGTCGACGCGCTCCGCGCCGAGATCGAGCGCCACCGCGACGAGTACTACGGCCGGACGGGCAGCGTCGTCTCCGACGGCGACTACGACGCGCTCGTCCACGAGCTGGAGGCGCTGGAGGAAGCCCATCCCGAGCTCCGCAGCCAGGACAGCCCCACCCAGACCGTGGGCGGCCGCGCGGAGACGACGCTCTTCGCGCCCGTCACGCACGCCGAGCGCATGCTGAGCCTCGACAACGTCTTCAGCGAGGAGGAGCTCGGCGAGTGGGCCGCCAAGGTCGTGCGCGACGCCGGCAGCGGCCGCGTCCGCTGGCTGAGCGAGCTGAAGATCGACGGCCTGGCCATCAACCTGCGCTACGAGGACGGCGTGCTCGTCACGGCCGCGACGCGCGGCGACGGCGTCGTGGGCGAGGACGTCACGCGGAACGTGCTCACCATGGGCACCGTCCCGGAGCGCCTCACCGGCACCGGGCACCCGCCGCTCGTGGAGGTCCGGGGCGAGATCTTCTTCCCCGTCGCGGAGTTCGACGAGCTGAACGCCCGCCAGCTGGAGGTGGGCGAGCGCGTCTTCGCCAACCCGCGCAACGCCGCCGCGGGGAGCCTCCGGCAGAAGGAGGACGGGAAGAGCCCCGCCCGCCTCGAGCTCATGCACGCGCGCATCCGCCGCCTCCGCATGCTCGTGCACGGCATCGGCGCGTGGCCCGTCCGGGAGCTCGAGGCCGACGCGGGGGTGTCCGCGCAGTCCGAGGTCTACGGCCTCCTCGCCGGGTGGGGGCTGCCCATCTCGACCCACTTCCGCGTGTTCGACGACATCGCGGACGTCACGGCCTTCGTCCGCCGCCACGGCGCGAACCGCGCCGAGGTCGAGCACCAGATCGACGGCATCGTCATCAAGGTCGACGACCTGGGGCTGCACGAGGAGCTGGGGGCCACGAGCCGAGCCCCCGCTGGGCGACCGCGTACAAGTACCCGCCCGAGGAGGTCACCACGACGCTCCTCGACATCGTCGTGAGCGTGGGCCGCACGGGTCGCGCCACGCCGTTCGCCGTCATGGAGAAGGTCGAGGTGGCCGGCTCCGAGGTGCGCCAGGCCACGCTGCACAACCAGCAGGTTGTGAAGGCCAAGGGCGTGCTCATCGGCGACACGGTCGTGCTCCGGAAGGCCGGCGACGTCATCCCCGAGGTGCTCGGCCCGGTCGTCGAGCTGCGCACGGGTCAGGAGCGCGAGTTCGTCATGCCGACTCTCTGCCCGGAGTGCCGCACGCCGCTGAGGCCCGCCAAGGAGGGCGACATCGACCTCCGGTGCCCGAACGCGCGCAGCTGCCCGGCGCAGGTGCGGGGCCGCGTCGAGCACGTCGCCTCGCGCGGCGGGCTCGACATCGAGGGCCTCGGCGAGGTCGCCGCGGCCGCGCTCACGCAGCCGCTCGAGCCCGAGGTGCCGCCGCTGGAGACCGAGGCGGGCCTCTTCGAGCTCACCATGGACGACCTCGTGCCCATCACGGTGGTCGTCCGCGACGCCGAGACCGGCATGGTGAAGGTCGACGAGCGCACGGGGGAGGCCAAGCGCGTCACGCCGTTCCGCCGCAAGCGGGTCCCGAAGCGCGACGGCGCGTTCGACCCGGCCGAGCCGTGGGGCGACGAGGCGTCCGTCCCGTCGAAGTCCGCCGAGGTGCTGCTGGAGAACCTCGAGAAGGCCAAGTCGCAGGATCTGTGGCGCATCCTCGTGGCCCTCAGCATCCGCCACGTGGGGCCGGTGGCCGCGCGGCCTCGCCGGCTGGTTCGGCTCGCTCGACGCCATCCGGGCCGCGAGCCGCGAGGAGCTGGCCGCCGTCGACGGCGTGGGCGGCATCATCGCCGACGCCCTCATCGACTGGTTCGAGGTCGACTGGCACCGGGAGATCGTGGAGCGGTGGGAGCGCGCGGGCGTCGTCACCGCCGTCCCCGGCCACCTGGGTCCGGGCGCCGCGGCCGCCGCGGGCGGGGTGCTGGCGGGGCTGACGGTGGTGGCCACCGGCTCCCTCGAGGGCTACACCCGCGAGGGCGCGCTCGAGGCGATCATGGCGGCGGGCGGCAAGGCGGGCTCCAGCGTCAGCAAGAAGACGCACTACGTGGCGGCCGGTCCCGGCGCGGGCTCGAAGCTGGGCAGGGCCGAGGCCCTGCGGCATGCGCATCATCGACGCGGCGGAGTTCCGCCTCCTCGTGGAGCAGGGTCCCGACGCCATCGCGCTGCCCGAGGAGGAGCCGCAGCCGGACGCGGAGTCGTCGGCGGCCGCACCCGCCGCGGACGACGCGGCCGGCGACGCGCCGGACGACACGGCGGAGGGCGGCGTGTCCGCGTCCTGACCGGCCCTGTGCTCTCGGGCGCGGCGCCGATAGCATGACCGGGTGCGTCGGCGCGCGGCCCGCCGAGTCCCCGGTGCGAGCCCTCCCGCTCCGGCTCTCGGGGGGATCTGGAATCGTGCCGTCTCGCGTCCGCGTGGTGCTGACCGTCTCGGCCATCGTCTGCGGACTGGTCGGGGCCGTCGTCGCGCCTGCGGACGGCGCCCGGGCGGCGACGCGTCCGCCCGCGGTGCTCGCGGGTCCCGACGCCGGTTATCCCGCGGCGGGAGCGCGCCTGCCCGGCCCCGCGAGCGTCGTGCAGCGGCTCCGCGACGCGGACGTCTCCGACGCCGCCCTCCGCGACGCGTCCCCGGTGGCGATCCTCGGCGGGCTGCCCGCGCTCGACGTGCCCGAGCTCCAGAGGCTGTCGTCCCGCATCCCGACGACGATCCGCGAGCTCATCCGCCGCCCGCCCGCGGCGTCGGGCGTCGCGGGGTGGTGGTCGGGCCTCGCCCCCTCCGCGCGTCGTGCCCTCACGGAGGGCGTGCCGGAGCTCGTCGGCAACCTCGAGGGCCTGCCCGTCGTCGACCGCGACGCCGCCAACCGCCGACTCCTCGACGAGCGGGAGGCCGCCCTGCGCGCCGCCGCCGGACCACGTCGGGTCGCGGCGCGCAGCAGCTCCTCGGGCGGGACCTCCGCATGCTGGCCGAGGTGCGCGACGCGCTCCAGGTCTCTCCGGGAGGACCCGAGCGCTCCCTGCTGACGCTCGACACCGCGTGGCCGGGACGCGCCGGCATCGTGCTGGGCGACCTCGACACGGCGGCCTACGTCAGCATCGTCGTGCCCGGCATGTACTACTCCGTCGCCGACCGCCTCGTCGACTGGACGGACGTGGCGGCGCGCCTGCAGCAGCAGCAGGCGGCGCTCCTCGGACGCGTCCCCGGCGAGGGGGGACCGGGAGGGGCCGCCGCGATCGCGTGGATCGGCTACCGCACGCCCGACCTCACGGGCATCGGCACGCTCGCGCTCGCGGAGGAGGGCGCGCAGTACCTGGAGGGCGCCATCCAGGGCATCCAGGGGATCCGGTCGGACGACCCGCCCTATGTGAGCGTCATCGCGCACTCCTACGGGTCGACGGCGTCGATGCTCGCGCTCTCGAGCGGCCGCGCGGCCGTCGACGCGCTGGCCATGGTCGGGTCGCCCGGCGGCGCGGTGCGCCAGGCCGCGCAGCTCGACGTGCCCGCCGGTCGCGTGTTCGTGGGCGAGGCGCCCTGGGACCCGGTCGTCGGCTCGTCGTACTTCGGCTCGGATCCGGGCAGCGCGTCGTTCGGGGCGGAGCACTTCGGCGTCGCCGGCACGGGATCGTCCCGCCGGCGTGTCCGCCGACGGCGCGCTCGCGGGCGTCGTCGGGCACAACAGCTACTTCGACCGCGGCACGGAGTCGTTCCGGAACCTCGCGCTCATCGGGCTCGGCCGCACGGTGGCCGAGGACGCGATGACGGACGCGAGCGGCCGGTAGCGGCCCCGCAGCCGGCCTGCCGGCTCAGCCGCGGCTGCGCTCGGCGTACTCCAGCCGCACGTCGTCGGGTCCGGATGCCACGAGGTGGCCGTCCTCGACCGCGAGGGCGGACACCCCGGCGAGGTCGCGGAGGTAGCGCGCCTCGAGGCCCCCGTCGCCGCAGGGGAGCTCGCCGGGCACGACGTCCCGCAGCATGCCGGGCCCCGGGTCGCCGATCGGGCCGGAGTAGTCGTTGCAGGGGCCGCGGCCGCTCACCTGCCCGCCGCCGACGCGCATCGTCACGAGCGCGTCGGCCACGCCCAGGTCGCCGTCGGCGTCGCTGCCGGCCACGAGGTGCCAGTTGCCGCGCACGTCGCTCACGGGCGCGCAGCCGGACAGGGCGGCGAGGGCCAGGGCCCCGGCGGCCGCCACCCGGAGGCCGAGGCGGCGCCCGGATCGGCGTCGGGTGGGCTTCCGGGCTGCGGTGGGCATGGGGGCCACGCTGATCGAATCTCCCGGTACCCCCGCTCACAGTCCTTTGGAGACGCATGTCCGACACCCGGCCCGAGCCCGCCGACGCGACCGGCGGGGAGACGACCCCCGCCCGCGGCGCCGACGGCGCGCAGACCCCCACGGAGCAGATCAGCCGGGAGCAGGTGGAGCACCTCGCGGGCCTCGCGCGGATCCGCCTGAGCCCCGAGGAGATCGCGACCCTCACCGAGGAGCTGGGCCTCATCGTGGACTCGGTCGCGAAGGTCACGGCGGTCGCGACGCCCGACGTCCCCGCCACGAGCCACCCGATCCCGCTGGTCAACGTCTACCGGCCCGACGTGCCGGGCGAGACCCTGACCACCGCCCAGGCGCTCGCGGGCGCCCCCGAGCACGACGGCAGCCGCTTCAAGGTGTCGGCCATCCTCGGCGAAGAGCAGTAGGAGCACCATGACCGACGACCTCACGCGCCTCAGCGCCTCCGCCCTCGCCGACCGGCTCGCCACGGGCGACGTGTCGAGCGTGGACGCCGTGCGCGCGCACCTCGACCGCATCGACCACGTGGACGGCGACGTCCGCGCGTTCCTCCACGTCTCCGGGGAGGCGGCGCTCGGGCGCGCCGCCGAGATCGACGCCCAGCGCGCCGACGGCGCCCCGCTCGGCCCCCTCGCGGGCGTCCCCATCGCCATCAAGGACGTCCTCTGCACCGTCGACATGCCGTCCACCGCCGGCTCGCGCATGCTGGAGGGCTGGACCCCGCCCTACGACGCCACCGTCGTGCGGCGCCTCCGCGCCGCGGGCCTCGTGCCGCTGGGGAAGACCAACATGGACGAGTTCGCCATGGGCTCCTCCACCGAGCACTCCGGCATTCGGGCCCACCCACAACCCGTGGGACCTCGACCGCATCCCCGGCGGCTCGGGCGGCGGATCCGCGGCCGCGGTCGCCGCGTTCGAGGCGCCCGTCGCGCTCGGCTCCGACACGGGCGGCTCCATCCGGCAGCCCGCCGCCGTGACCGGCTCCGTCGGCGTCAAGCCCACCTACGGCGGCGTCAGCCGCTACGGCGCCATCGCGCTCGCGTCGAGCCTCGACCAGGTCGGCCCCGTCTCCCGCACGGTGCTCGACTCCGCGCTCGTGCACGACGTCATCGGCGGGCACGACCCCCGCGACTCCACGTCCCTCACCGACGCCTGGCCCTCCTTCGCCGAGGCGGCGCGCGCCGGCCAGCGGGACGGGTCCGTCAAGGGCCTCCGCATCGGCGTCGTGAAGCAGCTGGACGGCGAGGGCTTCCAGGCCGGCGTCACGCAGCGCTTCCGCGAGGCGCTCGCGCTCCTCGAGCAGGCGGGCGCCGAGATCGTCGAGGTCTCCGCCCCGAACTTCGAGCACGCCATCGCCGCGTACTACCTGATCCTCCCCGCCGAGGCCTCCAGCAACCTGGCCAAGTACGACTCCGTGCGCTTCGGCCTCCGCGTGAACCCGCCCGGAGGCGGCACGGTCGAGGACGTCATGGCCGCCACCCGCGAGGCCGGCTTCGGCCCCGAGGTCAAGCGGCGCATCATCCTCGGCACGTACGCGCTGAGCGCCGGCTACTACGACGCCTACTACGGCAGTGCGCAGAAGGTCCGCACGCTCATCCAGCGCGACTTCGACGCCGCGTTCCAGCAGGTCGACGTGCTCGTCACGCCGTCCGCGCCGACCACGGCGTTCAAGCTGGGGGAGAAGCTCGACGACCCGCTGGCGATGTACCTCAACGACCTCACGACGATCCCCGCGAACCTCGCGGGCGTCCCCGGCATCGGCCTCCCCATCGGGCTCGCGCCCGAGGACGGGCTGCCCGTCGGGATCCAGTTCATGGCGCCCGCCCGCGAGGACGCGCGCCTCTACACGGTCGGCGCCGCGCTCGAGCAGATCCTCGAGCGGCAGTGGGGCGGGCCGCTGCTCGCCCAGGCACCCGAGCTCGCGCGCGCCGCGACCCGCACCACGGACGGAGACACGCACTGATGGCCAAGGCCGAGCTGATGGACTACGACAAGGCCATCGAGATGTTCGAGCCCGTGCTCGGGTTCGAGGTGCACGTGGAGCTGAACACGCGCACGAAGATGTTCTCCGACGCGCCGAACTTCTTCGGCGGGGAGCCCAACACCAACATCACGCCGGTGGACCTCGGGCTGCCGGGCTCGCTGCCCGTGGTCAACGAGCAGGCCGTGCGCTACTCGATCAGCCTGGGGCTCGCGCTCGGCTGCGCGATCGCCCCGAGCTCGCGCTTCGCCCGGAAGAACTACTTCTACCCCGACCTCGCGAAGAACTACCAGATCAGCCAGTTCGACGAGCCCATCGCGTTCCGCGGGCAGGTCGACGTGGAGATGCCCGACGGGCGCATCGTCACCGTGCCCATCGAGCGCGCGCACATGGAGGAGGACGCCGGCAAGCTCACGCACGTGGGCGGCGCGACGGGCCGCATCCAGGGCGCCGACCACTCGCTGGTCGACTACAACCGCGCCGGCGTGCCGCTCGTGGAGATCGTCACCGACATCATCTACGGCGCCGAGGCCGAGGCGCCCGAGCTCGCCAAGGCGTACGTCTCGACCATCCGCGACATCGTCGTGGCCCTCGGCATCTCCGACGCCAAGATGGAGCGCGGCAACCTCCGCTGCGACGCCAACATCTCGCTGAGCCCGCGCGGCTCCGGGAAGCTCGGCACCCGCACGGAGACCAAGAACGTCAACTCGCTGCGGTCGGTGGAGCGGGCCATCCGCTACGAGATCCAGCGGCAGGCGGCCATCCTCGCCGCGGGCGGCACCATCACGCAGGAGACCCGGCACTGGCACGAGGACACCGGGCGCACGTCCGCTGGCCGCCCCAAGAGCGACGCCGACGACTACCGCTACTTCCCGGAGCCCGACCTGCTGCCCGTCCAGCCGAGCCCCGAGCTGATCGAGGAGCTGCGCGCCGCGCTGCCCGAGGCGCCCGCGATCCGCCGCCGCCGCCTCAAGGGCGAGTGGGGCT
Organism: Clavibacter sp. AC415; assembly: GCF_979252985.1. Taxonomy (NCBI): domain Bacteria; kingdom Bacillati; phylum Actinomycetota; class Actinomycetes; order Micrococcales; family Microbacteriaceae; genus Clavibacter; species Clavibacter sp. AC415. The sequence continues at coordinate 85,671 of NZ_CEEDAR010000014.1, forward strand.
TCACCGACCTCGAGTTCCAGGACGTCGTGAACTCGGGCCTCCTCACCGAGCTCGTGGGCACGGTCGAGGCGGGCGCCGCGCCCCAGGCCGCGCGCAAGTTGTGGACGGGCGAGATCGCCCGCATCGCCAACGCGCGGGGGGTCGACGCCGCCACGCTCATCACGCCCGAGCAGGTCGCGTCGGTGATCGAGCTGGTCGAGGCCGGGACGCTCACGAACCGGCTCGCCCGCGACGTCGTCGAGGGCGTCATCGACGGCGAGGGCACGGCGCAGGAGGTCGTGGACGCCCGCGGTCTCGCGGTCGTCTCCGACGACGGCCCGCTGATCGCGGCGATCGACGCGGCGCTCCAGGCGCAGCCCGACGTGCTCGCGAAGATCCGCGACGGCAAGGTGCAGGCCGCCGGCGCCGTCATCGGCGCCGTGATGAAGGCCATGCGCGGCCAGGCGGACGCAGCCCGCGTGCGCGAGCTCGTGCTGGAGCGCGCGCAGGCCTCGTGACCGCCACCCTCGTCGCCCGCGGCCTCTCCGGGGGCCACGGGCACCGGACGCTGTTCTCCGGGCTCGACCTGACGGTCGCGCCCGGGGACGTCGTCGGGCTCGTCGGTGCCAACGGCGCCGGCAAGAGCACCCTCCTGCGGCTCCTCGCGGGCGTCGACGCGCCGCAGGACGGCCGCGTGCTGCTGTCGCCCGCCGACGCCTTCATCGGCTGGCTCCCGCAGGAACACGAGCGGATCCCGGGCGAGACCGTCGCGGGGTACGTCGCGCGCCGCACGGGCTGCGCCGAGGCGACCGCCGAGCTCGACCGCACCGCCGTCGCGCTCGGCGAGGGCCTGCCCGGCGCCGACGACGCGTACGGCTCGGCGCTCGACCGCTGGATGGCGAGCGGCGCGGCCGACCTCGACGAGCGCCTGCCCGTGAGCCTCGCGGAGCTGGGGCTCGACCTCGACCCGGCCCTCCCCACCGCGGGGCTCTCGGGCGGGCAGGCGGCCCGGGTCGCCCTCGCCGCGCTCCTCCTCAGCCGCTTCGACGTCGTGCTGCTCGACGAGCCCACCAACGACCTCGACCTCGACGGGCTCGCGCGCCTCGAGTCCTTCGTGCGCGGCCTCCGGGGCGGCGTCGTGCTCGTGTCCCACGACCGCGAGTTCCTCGCCCGATGCGTCGCCACGGTCGTCGAGCTCGACCTCGCGCAGGACAGCGTGCGCGTCTACGACGGCGGCTACGACGCGTTCCTCGAGGAGCGCCAGGTCGCCCGCCGCCACGCGCGGGAGGCGTACGAGCAGTTCGCGGACACGAAGGCCGACCTCGTCGCCCGCGCCCGCACGCAGCGGGAGTGGTCGTCGCAGGGCGTCCGGAACGCGATGCGGAAGGCGCCCGACAACGACAAGATCCGTCGGAAGGCGTCCGCCGAGTCGAGCGAGAAGCAGGGCCAGAAGGTCCGCCAGATGGAGAGCCGCATCGCGCGCCTCGAGGAGGTCGAGGAGCCCCGCAAGGAGTGGGAGCTCGCCTTCACCATCGGACGGGCCCCCCGCTCGAGCGCGGTCGTCGCGACACTCCGCGACGCGGCGGTGACCCGCGGCGGCTTCACGCTCGGACCCGTGTCGCTGCAGGTCGACGGCGGCGACCGGATCGGCATCACCGGGCCGAACGGGGCCGGCAAGTCCACGCTCCTCGGCCTCCTCCTCGGCCGCATCGCCCCGGACGCCGGCGAGGCGTCGCCGGGCCGGAGCGTCCAGGTGGGGGAGATCGACCAGGCCCGCGCGTCGCTCCGCGGCGAACTGCCGCTCGCGGACTCCTTCGCCGAGCAGGTGCCCGACATGTCCCCCGCGGAGGTGCGCACGCTCCTCGCCAAGTTCGGCCTCCGCGCCGACCACGTCACGCGCCCGGTCGACGGCCTCTCCCCGGGCGAGCGGACCCGAGCGGGGCTCGCCCTGCTGCAGGCCCGCGGGGTCAACCTGCTGGTCCTCGACGAGCCGACCAACCACCTCGACCTGCCGGCCATCGAGCAGCTCGAGCAGGCGCTCGAGTCCTACGACGGCACGCTGCTGCTCGTGACCCACGATCGGCGGATGCTCGACGCGGTGCGACTCGACCGCCACTGGCACGTGGAGGCCGGCGTCGTCACCGAGTCCTGAGCGCTACCGCACCTGCCGTCACGCGCGGACCCGCATCGTCGCCGGGCGGCACCGTCCGCGGTCTGCGCGTCGCGCGCCGCGCCCGGACCCGCTCCTACTGGTAGGTGACGAGGTCGGGCACGGGGGAGACGTCGCGCATCGTCTGCTCGGGCGTCAGCATGGGCGTGTCCTCGTCGATGAAGTTCTTCCAGCCCCACGCGAGGCCGGCGGGGGCGTCGGCGTGCAGCGCCCGCCACGTGGCCTGCTTGTCGGGCTGTCCACCCTGTCCGTCGGCGTGCACGAGCATCGCGAGCTCGGGATGGGACAGGTCGAGGGTCGAGCGGTCCTGGATCATCGCAAGCCGGAACTGGTGCAGGACCAGCATCTTCTGCGGCAGGCCCCGGTCGCGCACGAGGCCGGCGAGCCAGTCGGCGGTCGCGTCCACCTCGGCCGCGGACACGCTGCCGATCTGCGCCAGCGGCACCTGGTCGGGCCCCAGGCGCCGCTCCGGGTCGAGCGCGAGGCCCACGCCGGGCTGCGCGAGCACGGACTCGTAGCGCTTCGCCTGCGTGAGGAAGTCGGTGCGGCCGGGCTGGAGGTCGATGACGACGTAGACCCCGGCTTCGCGGGCCGCGTCGATCCAGGGCTGGAGCGTCTCGACGGGCACCTCCGACGAGTAGTCGCCGTCATCCCCGGCGGCGCCCGCGGCGACCGTGGCGATGAGCTCGAACATGGGGATGACGGGCTCGTCGGAGAAGGGCTCGGTACTCGGCCGCCTGCGCCTTCGCGCGGGCCACCGCATCGGCGGGACCCTGCTCGCCGAGGACGCCCAGCGCGCCGGTGCCGGCGGCGCCGTAGAGGGCGACGTAGCGCTTGCCGGGGAGTACGAGCTGGCCGCCGCCGGGCAGCTCGTCGCCGGTGGAGGCGCTGCGGATCCGTCCCTCGAGCGCAGCGTCGTCGGCGTAGGCGGCGCCGACGGCGATGGTGCTCGTGGCACCGGCGTCGTGCAGGGCGGTCACCGCGTCGGCGGAGCCCCGGGGGTCCGGGGCGGCCTCGGGGAGGACGGTCACGCCGACGCCCGCGGCCCGCGCCGTGGCCACCGCGGCGAGGGAGGCGGCGGGGCGTCGGTGGCCAGCGCGTGCACCCCGGTGAGGGCGGCGGCGGGCGCGGTGGGCGGCAGGGCGGCGCCGTCGGATCCCGTCGGTGAGGTGGCCGGGGCGGCCGCCGGGGTCGACGCGTCCGCGTCGGGAGCCGGGAGGGCGGCGACCCGCGCGACCGCGGCCGCCGGGTCGGCGTCGGCGTCGGCGTCCGCGTCGGCATCCGCGACCGCCGCTCCCGTGAGGCGCGCGACGTCGTCCGCGTGGTCGGCGCGCACCACGGTCGTCGACCCGGGGAGCGCGTCGGCGTCGTCCTCCGGCAGGTCGCCGACCGCGAGCACCCCGGAGGATCCGAGCCGCTCGATCTCCGGCGCGGCTCCCGCGCCCTGGACGATCAGCGGGGCTCCGAGCGCGACGGCGGCCTCGGCGCCGAGCTCCTGCGCGGCGGCGTCGTCCACGGGCACGAGCACGGCCACGGGCGCGGAGCGGAACAGGCTCCCGCTCATCGCGACGGACGCGGCGGAGCCGTCGGCGTCGCCGACGACCGTCAGCGGCGCGTCGGGGCTCCGGGTGACGGGCCGGAGCACCTCGGGGGCGGTGTCCTGGGCGGTGCACGCGCCGAGTCCGGCGACGAGGCCGGCGGCGGCGAGGAGCGCGAGGGAGGTGCGGAGCGGACGGGGGAGGCGGGTCGGGGACGGCACCCGGCCACGCTACGCGACGGCCGTGCGGCGGCGTCCGCGGTGCCGCGGGATGTCGCGCCCGCGGCCGATCCGCCCGGCGACGCGTCCGCGTCCTCCCGGGGACGGCCCGGTACCGTGGACGGGTGATCGCCCTCCTGCCGCCGACCATCCTGCCGACGACCGCCGTCGCGGGCCTCCACCCCGCCGCCGCGGGGAAGGACCCCCTGGAGGGCCTCGACGGGCTCGTGGGCACCGCCGCGCGCGTCATCGAGGCGCTCGGCGAGGTCGGCGTCGGCTCCATGACGTTCATCGAGACGGTGTTCCCGCCCATCCCCAGCGAGGTGGTGCTGCCGCTCGCGGGCTTCGTCGCCGCGACCGGCCGCATGAACCTGGTCCTCGTGATCGTGGCCAGCACGCTCGGCGCCTACCTCGGCGCCCTCCTCCTGTACTGGCTCGGGCGGAAGGCCGGCGAGGAGCGCACGATCCGCGTGCTCGCCCGGCTGCCGCTCGTCGAGCGCCACGACTTCGAGGTCGCGGCCGCGTGGTTCCGCCGGCACGGCCGCTCGGCCGTGTTCTTCGGCCGGCTGGTGCCGGGCGTCCGCAGCCTCATCTCGCTGCCGGCCGGTGCCGCCGGCATGCACCTCGGCACCTTCAGCTTCTACACGATCGCCGGCAGCGGGCTCTGGAACGGGGCGCTCATCGGCCTCGGCGCCGCGCTCGGCAGCCAGTACGAGCTCATCGACCAGTACGCGCAGTACCTCGACTACGCGGTGTACGCGGTGCTGGGGATCCTCCTGCTCCTGCTCGTCGGGCGCGCCGTCCGCCGTCACGGGCAGCGACGCCGCGCGGCGCGCTGACCCGATCCCCATCCCGCTCCCACGGGTCTCCCCAGGTGGGCGGAATACGGTGGCGCCGGCCGACGCGGTCGGCGAGACGCGCCGATCCGGCCCCGGCGAGAGGCATGACGATGGGATTCCTGGACAGGCTCCTGGGCCGCGACGAGCAGTCCGACGACCGACGCACGCGGGCCGGGAACGCGGGCGCTCCCGAGCGCAGCCCCGACGAGGTGGCCGTCGAGCGCTACCGCTACCTGCTCCGCACCGCGCCGCCCGAGCGCATCGAGGAGGTGCACGTCGAGGCCTTCCAGAAGCTCAGCCCCGAGCAGCGCGAGATCCTCTTCCGCCAGCTCAGCGCCGACGCGGCCGAGGGTGACGCCCCCGTCGACGACCGCCCGGAGTCCCTCGCCCGGTCGGCCACGCGCTCCGAGATGCGCGCCCCGGGACCCTGGAGCGGACGCTCGGACCGCGCGGCGGCCTGGCGGGCGCGGGTGGCGGCATGGGCATGGGCGGCATGATCGCCGGATCCATGCTCGGCACCATCGCGGGCGTGGTGGTCGGATCGGCGATCGCCCAGGCCCTCATCCCCGACGGCGTCGGACAGGACCAGGCCGGCGCGGATGCGGCCGGCGGCGACGCGGGGGCCGGCGACGCGGGGGCCGACGATGCCGGTGCGGGTGACGCGGGCAGCGACCCCGGCAGCGGGGACTTCGGCAGCGGCGACTTCGGCAGCGGCGACTTCGGCAGCGGCGACTTCGGCGGCGCGGACCTCGGCGGCGGCTTCGGCGGCGGCGACTTCCTCTAGCCGCCCGCCACGATCCCCTCGCGCACCTTCCGCCGCAGGACCTTGCCGGAGCAGGGGACGACGATCGGCAGCTCGTCGAGCACCGCGATCCGGCGCGGCACCTTGTAGGCCGTCAGGCGGTCGCGAAGCTCGGCGCGCGCGGCCCCCTCGTCGAGGGTCGCGCCGTCCTCGAGCACGACCGCGGCGACGACCTCCTCGTCGCCGCCCTCGCCGGGGGATGCCCACCACGGCGGCGTCGCGGACGCCGATCCAGCTCGCGCACCGCGTCCTCCACCTCCGACGGCGAGACGTTGAAGCCGGCCGTGATGATCAGCTCCTTGATGCGGTCGGCGATGCGGACGAAGCCGTCCGCGTCGATCGTCACCACGTCCCCGGTGCGGAACCAGCCGCCCTCCAGCAGCACGGCGGCGGTCTCCTCCGGTCGGCCGTGGTACCGCGGAACACCTGGGGCCCGCGCACGAGGAGCTCGCCGGGCTCGCCCGCGGGCCGGTCCAGCGACGGGTCCTCGGGATCCACGACGCGCACCTCGGTGTTGGGCAGGGGGAGCCCGACCGTGCCGGCGCGCCGCGTGTCGCCCACGGGGTTGGCCATGAGGACGGGCGAGCACTGGGACAGTCCGTAGCCCTCGACGAGCCAGCCGCCCGTCTGCTCCTCCCACGGCACCACGACGGACTCCGGGAGCGCCATGGCCCCGGAGATGGAGATGGAGATCCCGGCCAGGGACACGCCGTCCGCCGCGGCCGCCTCCCGGAGGCGCGCGTAGATGGGCGGCACGGCGGGCAGGAACGTCGGCGGGTGGCGGCGGATCGCCTGCAGGACGAGGTCCGGCTCGAAGCGGGGGAAGAGCACCAGGCGGGACCCCATGCTCATCGCGAACGTGAGGCACAGCGTCAGGCCGTAGGCGTGGAACATCGGCAGCACGGCGTAGACGACGCTCGTGCCGCGGGGGATCGTGGGCACCCACGCCCGCGACTGGGCCGCGTTGGCGCTCAGGTTGAGGTGCGTGAGCTCGGCGCCCTTCGGCGCTCCCGTCGTGCCGCTCGTGTACTGGATCACCGCCAGGTCCTCCGCCGACGGACGCGGGTGGTCGGCGGCGAGCGGCTCCGACGCCGTGATGCGCTCCCAGCGCGTGGTCCCGGTGACCTCCGCCGCGATTGCCGCGCGCGCGGCGCGGGCCCTCGGCACCGGCAGCCGGAGCAGCAGGCGCGTGCGGAACGGCATGGCGCGCGTGACGTCGACGGACACGATGCGCTCGGGGCGCACGGCGTCGGGCAGGGCCTGGATGGTGGCCACCGACCTGTCCCACGCGATCACGGTGCGGGCGCCGTGGTCCTCGAACTGGTGCTGGAGCTCGCGCGGCGTGTAGAGCGGGTTGTGCTCCACGACGACCGCCCCGAGGCGCAGGACCGCGTAGAAGGCCACCACGTGCTGCGGGCAGTTCGGGAGGACGATCGCCACCGGGTCGCCGGCGCGCACGCCCAGGTCGTGCAGGCCCCGGGCCGCGCGGGCGATGAGCGCTCCGAGCTCCCGGTAGCTCGTCTCCGCCCCGAGGAAGTCGAGGGCGATCCCGTCGGGGAAGCGCAGCGCGGACTGGTCGACGATGTCGACGAGCGATCCCTGCGGGAGGTCGATCTCGTGCGGGACGTCGGGCGCGTAGCTGGCCAGCCAGGGCCGGTCCGTGGGGATGGTCACCCCTCCCACTCTAGGTCGCGGGCGGGTCGCGGCCGGTGACGCGGGGGCGACGGGCGGGCGTGGATCAGGACCGTCCGGCGTGCCGGCCCTCGGCGAGGTAGGCCAGGCGGCGGAGCGTCTCGACGTTCCGGGCGTGCAGCAGCAGGTCCATCAGCGGTGCCGGCACGAACCGGCCCGGCCCGCGCACGGCGCGCTCGGTCATGCGCACCTCGCACCCGTCCGCGAGCGTCCGCACCTCGACCGTGACGCGCGCCTCGCCGAGCGGCCAGCCCTTCGGCTGCATGACCATGCGCCGTGGCGGGTCCCACTCCAGCATGGTTGTGGCGTCGTCGATCAGCACGGGCCAGGAGCCGAACGAGTGGTGCAGCCGCGAGCCCGCCGCCGGCCACGCGTCGTCCACGGCGCGCATGCGGGACGCGCCCACCACCCACGCGGGGAACAGCCAGCCGTCGGAGAGGACCTCGACGACGTCGGACGGGGAGCAGCGCATGCGGCGACGGGTGACGGACATGCCCTCAGTCTGCCGCGGACGCTCAGGCTGCGGTAATCCATCCGCTGGACACGCGGCTAGAGCCCGAGGCTCGGCCGCGGTCGATGCCGAACTCGTGCCGGAGCGCGCTGCGGGCCGCCTGGTACCCGGCCATCCCGTGCACGCCGGGGCCGGGGGTGGCCGAGCTCGAGGCGAGGTAGACGCCCGTGGCGGGCGTCCGCCACGGATCCGGCGAGAGCACCGGGCGGGCGAGCAGCTGCCGCACGGTCGCGGCGCCGGCCGCGATGTCGCCGCCGATGTAGTTGGGGTCGTGCTCCTCCATGCCCACGGCGTCGATGCTCGAGGACGCGAGGATCAGGTCCCGGAAGCCGGGCGCGAACCGCTCGATCTGCCGCGTGATCGCCTCGGTCTGGTCGACCGTCGATCCCGCGGGCACGTGCGTGTACGCCCACAGCACGTGCTGCCCGGCGGGTGCGCGACCGGGGTCGACGATCGACGGCTGCGCGACCAGGACGTACGGGTCGTCGCTGTGCCGTCCCGCGGCGACGTCGCGTTCCGCGGCCTGGATCTCGGCGCGCGTCCCGCCCACGTGCAGGGTCCCGGCCCGGCGCAGCTCGGGATCCGTCCACGGCACGGGCCCGGACAGGGCGAAGTCGACCTTGGAGGCCGCGTTCCCGTAGCGGAACCGGCGGATGGCCCGGAGGTAGCGCGCCGGCAGGCGGTCGCCCGCGATGCGCGCGAGGGCCCGGGCGCTCGTGTCGAGCAGAACCGCGCGGGCGCGGGGCAGCTCGTCGAGCGAGGCGACCTCGGAATCCGCGACGATGTCGCCGCCGTGGGCCCGCAGGTCGTCCGCCATCGCGTCGACGATGGCCTGGCTGCCGCCGACGGGCACCGGCCAGCCGCGCGCATGCGCGTACGTGCCGAGGGCGAGCGCGGCGGCGGCGGTCGAGATGCTCGGCATGGTCTGGATGGCGTGGGCGGCGACGCCCGTGAACATCGCGGGCGCCACGTCGCCGCGGAAGCGCACGTCCAGAGCGGCGAGCCCTGCTCGAGCGCGCGGAGCCCGAGGCGGATCGCGGTGGGCGGGTGCCGGGGCACCTGCAGCAGCGGGCCGTTGGTGAACTGCGCCACCCGGTCGGCCTCCGCCGCGAGCGGGCCCATCAGCCGGCGCCAGGCACGGCCGTCCACGCCCAGCGCGTCCGCGGTGCGGTCGAGGTCCCGGTAGGCGACGCCCGACCGTCCGCCGTCGAGGCGGATGCGCGTAGGAGATGTCCGGCACGACGAGGTCGATGCGGCGATGGAGCTGGAAGGCCCGGAAGAAGCCCGAGGCGAGCGCCATGGGGTGCACCGCGGAGCAGATGTCGTGGTGGAAGCCCGGGAGCGTGAGCTCCGCGGTGCGGCTGCCGCCGCCGATGGTCGCGGCGCGCTCGTGCACCTGGACGCGGAGCCCGGCCCGCGCCATCGTCACGGCCGCGGCCAGCCCGTTCGGTCCGGAGCCGACCACGATCGCGTCGATGTCACCCATGGTCCGAGGCTAGCGGCGTCGGAGCGCGACGGCCCCGGCGACGACGCCGGAGAGCGCGGCCCCCGCGCCGATGGCGACGGCCTTGGCGCGGTTGCGGACGAGCCAGACCTGGGGGCTCATAGTGCGGGCCCGGTCGCTGAAGATGCCGCGGGCGCCCTGGTCGCCGGGGATGGGGGAGTAGAGGTTCGTCGGCAGCATGGGCTGCGTCTTGTCCTCGGCCTGCTGGCCCGTGTAGCCGGCCTTCGCGAAGTACCCGTCGAGCCAGTTCGCGACGAAGCGGTTGCCGAGCACCGTCATGACGGTCGGCTCGCCCACCCAGTTGCGGCGCTTGGGCTTCTCGGCGACCGCTGCGATGGCCTGGGCGCCCACCTCCGGCTCGAAGATCGGAGGCACCGGCTGCGGGTGGTGCGGGAGCTGCGACTTGACCCAGTTGAACTGGATGGTGTTGAGCGCGGGCATGTCGACGGTGGAGATCCGGACGGCGCTCCGGTTGTGGATGAGCTCCGTCGTGACGGACTCGGTGAAGCCCTGAACCGCGTGCTTGGCGGCGCAGTACGCGGCCTGGAGCGGGATCCCGCGGTGGGCGAGCGCCGAGCCGACCTGGATCACGTGACCGCGGTCGCGCGGGACCATGCGGGACAGTGCGGCGCGCGTGCCGTTGACGAAGCCGAAGTAGTTGACCGCCGTGGCCCGCTCGAAGTCGGCGGGGTCCGTGCTGAGGAACTCGCCGAAGACGCCGACCATGGCGTCGTTGACCCAGAGGTCGATGGGGCCCAGCTCGTCCTCGACCCGGTCGGCGGCGGCCTCGACGGCCAGGCGGTCGGCGACGTCGGTCGATGCCGAGCCCGCGGCGTCCGCGGGCCTCGATGTCGGCCACGGCGCCCGCGAGGCCGTCCTCGCCGCGGGCGAGCACGGCGACGTCCCAGCCGCGGTCCGCGAGCTCGCGGACGGTCGCGCGGCCGAGCCCGGCCGATCCTCCGGTGACGACGGCGATGCCTCGGGTCATGGTGCTCCTCAGATCATTGGTGCACGAACGGTGCGTTCCCACCGTAGGCCGGGGCCCGGTCCGGCCCGCACCGGGGAGCGTCCTGCCAGGCGGTGGTCAGCCTTCGCGCTGCAGGTCGTCGCGCACCTGGCGGCGGAAGCACCTTCCCGATGAGCGACGTGGGGAGCGCGTCGACCTGCACGACACGGCGGGGGACCTTGTAGGCGGTCAGGTGCGCGCGGCAGTGGGCGCGGATCGCGGCCTCGTCGAGTGTCGCGCCCGGCTCGAGCACCACGGCGGCGGTCACGTCCTCGCCGCCGTCGGACGACGGGAGTCCGACGACCGCGGCGCCCTGCACGCCCGGGGCGCCGCGCACGACGTCCTCGACCTCGCTGGGCGAGACGTTGAAGCCGCCCGTGATGATGAGCTCCTTCATCCGGTCGACGATGGTCGTGAAGCCGTCCGCGTCGACGCGCACGATGTCGCCCGTGCGGAACCAGCCGCCCTCCAGGAGCGCCGCGCGCGTCTCGTCCGGTCGACGCCAGTAGCCCTGGAAGACCTGCGGCCCGCGGATGAGCAGCTCGCCCTCCTCGCCGGGTGCCCGGTCCACGGTAGGGTCCTCGGGATCGACGACGCGCACCTCGGTGCTCGGGAACGGCACGCCCACGGTCCCGGGCCGCCGCGACGGGCCGATCGGGTTGCCGAGCGCGACCGGCGAGGTCTCGGTGAGGCCGTAGCCCTCCACGAGGTACCCGCCCGTCAGGCCCTCCCAGAGCTCGACGGTGGAGACGGGCAGGTTCATCGCGCCGGAGATGGCGAAGCGGACGCCCGACAGGTCGACGCGCTTCGCCTGCGCGCGGGCCAGCCGCTCGTAGATGGGCGGGACGGCGGGAAGGAACGTCGGTGGGTGCTTCCGGGCGGCGGCGAGGACGAGGTCCACGTCGAACTTGGGGAACAGCACGAGGCGGGCGCCGATGCTCATGGCGAAGGTGAGGCAGAGCGTGAGGCCGTAGGCGTGGAACATCGGCAGCACGCCGTAGACCGTCTCGCCGCCGTCCGCGAGGCCGGGGACCCAGGCACGGCCCTGCATGGCGTTCGCGTGCAGGTTGCGGTGGGTGAGGATCGCGCCCTTGGGGCCCGCGGTCGTGCCGCTCGTGTACTGCAGGATCGCGACGTCGTCGAGCACCGGACGGGGCCTCGACGCGGCGATGCGGCGGTGGTCGACGAGCTCCTCCCAGGTGGTCGTGCCGGAGACGGGCGTCGTGATCGCGGCGCGGGCGCGGCGCGCGGCCGGCACGGGGAGGCGGAGCTTCAGGCGGGTCGCGAGCGGCATCGCGGCCGGCAGGTCCACCGAGACGATCGTGTCGACCGGCACGTCCCGCGGCATGTCCTGGATCGTCCCGACGACCGTGTTCCAGGCGATGACGACGCGGGCGCCGTGGTCCTCGAACTGGTGGCGGAGCTCCCGCGGGTGTACAGCGGGTTGTGCTCGACGACGATCGCGCCGAGCCGGAGCACCGCGTAGAACGCGACGATGTGCTGCGGGCAGTTCGGCAGCACGAGCGCCACGCGGTCGCCCTTGCGCACCCCGAGCCGGCGGAGCCCCTCGGCCGCGCGGCTGATCTGGTCGCCCATCTCGCGGTACGTGGTCTCGCGTCCGAAGAACTGGAGCGCCGACGGCCTTCGCGTGCCGCTGGATGGACCGCTCGACCATGTCGACGAGGGACCCGATCACCGGCGGGATGTCCGCCGACACCCCGTCCGCGTAGCTGCGTACCCAGGGCCGGTCGGCGTCGATGCTCATGTCCCCACCATAGGGAATGCGCCCGGGCGGAACCCGGGCGCATCGGCCGTGCATCGGTCGCGGGCTAGGCCGGGTAGACGACCCCGGTCAGCTGCTCGGACGCGTCCCAGAGGCGGCGCGCGAGCTCCACGTCCTTCGACCAGGGGCTGGACGCGGCCAGGTGCGGCATCCCGCTCATGCCGCCGGCGCCCGCGGGGCCGTAGTAGTCGCCCGGGTGGACGCCCAGGCCCGTCGCCGCCTGGATCTGCGGGAGGGCGCCCACGCGGACGTCCTGGCCCTGCGCGGCCGGGCCGAAGCGGGCGGCCAGATCGCTCATGGCGCCCTTCGGGCCGGATCCCGGTCCGTTCTTCGCGAGGTTCGTGGAGGTGACGCCGGGGTGCGCGGCCGCGGCCGTGATGCCCCACCCGCGCTCGTCGGACAGCGCCTGGAGGCGGCGCATGAACAGCAGGTTCGCGAGCTTGGCCTGGCCGTACGCGGCCCACGGGCTGTAGCGCCGCTCCGACTGGAGGTCGCCGAACGCGATGCGGCCCATCCAGTGCGCGAGGCTCGAGACGACGACGACGCGCGGCGCCTGCCGCGGCACGGAGCGCGGGGAGCAGCAGGCCGGTGAGGGCGAAGTGCCCGAGGTGGTTCGTCCCGAGCTGGATCTCGAAGCCGTCCGCCGTCTCGCGGCGGTCCGGCGGCGCCATGACGCCCGCGTTGTCGACCAGCACGTCGATCGGCCCGCGCTCCCGCTCCTGGTCGGCGAAGGCGCGGACGGAGGCGAGGTCGGCGAGGTCGAGCGAGCCGACCTCGACGTGGACGCCGGGTGACGGTCCCGGATGGTGCCCGCCGCCTCCTCGCCGCGCTCGGGGTCGCGGGAGGTGAGGACGACGGACGCGCCCGCGGCGGCCAGCCGGCGGGCGGTCTCGAGGCCGAGGCCGCTGTTGCCGCCGGTGACGACGGCGCGCTGCCCGTCGAGCGGGCTGATGATGATGTCGGTGGACGGGGCACGCGGACTCCTCCTGGGGGTGGGATCCCCACGCTAGCCGCCGTGGCCGGGCATCGCCCGGTGCGGCCGGCGGCGGCGGAGCCCCTGCGCGGCACCGCCGCCGCGCGGACGCCGCCGCGGGACCGCCGCGCGCCGGGCGCCGACGCGGGACGCCCGATGGGAGGATCGGGGCATGTGGACGAGACGCGGCCGGGACGGATCCGACGACGAGGGCGAAGCGGCCGCCTCGCACGCGATCGGCGTGGGCGCCGTGGTGGTCATCGTCGACGGCGCGTCCGCGACCGGCGACCCGGGCCTCGACGGCGAGCCGGTCGGCCTGGTGGTCGCGACCGCCTCGGACGGGCTGCGGAGCGTCAGCCCGGTGCCGACCGCCCGGGGACGGTCGTGGATCGTGGAGCTCGGCGCGGACGACGCGGACGGCGACGCCCCGGCACGCCGGGTCGTCGTCCCGCAGAGCGCCCTGCGCCTCCTGGACGAGATGGGCGACGCGGGCGACGCGGGCGAGACGGGCGCCGGCGCTCCCGGGCGCCCGGCGGACGACCTCCCCCGCAGCCGTGAGCTCGGCGGTGGACGCGGCCCGGCCCGGCGACGGGGACGAGCGCGCTGACGCGGGCGACGTCGATCCCGTCGACCTCGCCGTCGAGCTCATCCGCATGGACTCGACCAACCCCGACCTGGTGGCGGGCGGGGCGGGCGAGGCCGCCGTGGCCGCCCACGCCGCCGCGTGGCTGCGCGCCCGCGGCTTCCGGGTGCGCGTGCTCGAGGGCACCCCGGCCCGGCCCACCGTGCTCGCGACCGTGCGCGGCACGGGCGGCGGCCGGACGATCCTCCTCGACGGGCACCTCGACACCGTCCCGCCCGGCGACCCGGTGCGCGGCGGGACCGCGCCCGTGGTCGAGGACGGGCGGCTCCTCGGACGCGGCGCCTTCGACATGAAGGCGGGGCTCGCGGCGATGATGGTCGCCGCCGACCGTGCCCGGCGGATCGGAACGCGCGGCGACGTCGTGCTCGCGCTCGTCGCCGACGAGGAGTTCGCCAGCATCGGCACGGAGGAGGCGCTCCGCGCGCTCGCCGCGGACGGCACGGTCGTCGACGGCGCCGTCATCTCCGAGCCCAGCCAGTCGGAGGCGATCGTCGCGCACCGCGGCTTCGGCTGGTACGAGGTGCGGCTGCGCGGACGTGCCGCCCACGGGTCGATGCCCGAGCAGGGCGTCGACGCGATCGCGCACGCCGGCCTCGTCCTCCGGGAGCTCGACGCGCTCGCCGGCCGCCTCGCGGACGGGCCGCGCCATCCGCTGCTCGGTACGGGCGCGGTGCGCGTCTCGCGGATCCACGGCGGCTCGGATGCCGCGACGGTCGCCGACGCGTGCGTCCTCACGGTCGAGCGGCGCTTCCTGCCCGGGCAGTCCACCGCCGAGGTCGAGGCCGAGCTGCGCGCCGCGCTCTCGGCCGTGGCCGCCCGCACGCCGGGGATGGCCGCCGAGCTCGTCGTGCTCGTGGCGCGCGCGGCCTTCGAGGCGGACATCGAGGGACCCCTCGCCCGGGCGGTGCTCGACAGCGGCGCCCGCGTCACGGGCGCACCGGTCCCGCACCGCGGCGAGCCGTTCTGGACCGACGCGGGGCTCGTGCAGGAGGCGGGGATCCCCTGCATCCTCCTCGGGGTCACGGGCGGCGGCGCGCACGCGGACGAGGAGTGGGCCGAGGTCGACTCCGTCCGGCGGCTCGCCGACGTGCTGGAGGGCGCGATCCTCGACTTCTGCGGGAGCGTCGGCGACGCCGAGGCCGAGGCCGCGCCCCCGGTTGCCGGCCGGCTAGTCGTCAGTCGCGGGTCGCGGACCGGTGCAGCTCGACATCAAGCTGGCCGTCCGCCGCCGTCCCGGTCATCCAGGTGAAGTCGGGCTGGCGCCGCCGGTCGGTGGGCGAGCCCGGGTTCAGCAGACGGAGCCCCGCGGGCGTCACGGTGTCCCACGGGATGTGGCTGTGGCCGAAGACGAGCACGTCGGCGTCGGGGAACGCCGCGTCCATGCGCCGCTCCCGTCCCGACGACGCTCCCGTCTCATGGGTCACCGCGATGCGGACGCCCTCGATGCGCACCCGCGCGGTCTCCGGCAGCCGCGCGCGGAGGCCCTCGGGATCGTTGTTGCCCCAGCAGGCGACGAGGCGGGCCGACCGCGCCTCGAGCGCGTCGAGCGTCGCCTCGTCGACCCAGTCGCCCGCGTGCACGACCACGTCGGCGGCGTCGATGGCCCGCCAGAGCGCCTGCGGCAGGTCCTTCGCGCGCTTCGGCAGATGGGTGTCGCTGATCAGCACGAGCGAGGTGGTCACGTGCCCACGCTACCGACGGCCGGCCGCGCCGGCGGATCCGGCGGATCCGTCGACGTCGCGCCCCGCGCCCTGCATCCCGCGCGCCATGATGGACAACGACCCGTCCGCCCACCGCCCCTCGAGGAGGCGCCCATGACCGGCATCACCCGCGGCTTCGTCGGCCGCCCCCGGAAGGGACCGGCCGACCGCCTCCCTCCGGGCCAGTACGACACGCACGGCGGCTGGCCCGTGCTCACGGCCGAGGCGGTGCCGAACCTGCCGGAGTCGCGGTGGTCCATCGCGGTCGACGGCCTCGTCGAGCGCCCGACGGCATGGGACTGGGACGAGGCGCACGCCCTGCCCCGCTCCGAGTACGCGGGCGACATCCACTGCGTGACCACGTGGAGCCGCCTCGACACGCGCTTCGCCGGCGTCAGCGTCGACACGCTGCTGGACGCGGCGGGCCCGCTCCCGGAGGCCCGCTTCGTCCTGGCGACCTCGCACTCCGGCTACACCACCAACCTGCCGCTGGAGGACGTCCGCGGCGGCCGGGCCTGGATCGCGTGGGAGGCCGACGGCCGGCCGCTCAGCCCCGACCACGGCGGTCCGGCGCGGCTGCTCGTGCCCCACCTCTACTTCTGGAAGAGCGCCAAGTGGATCGCCCGGCTCACGCTCCTCGACCGCGACCAGCAGGGGTTCTGGGAGCGCAACGGCTACCACGACCGGGGCGACCCGTGGCGCGAGCAGCGCTACCAGGGGGACCGCTGAGCGCCGCCGCCACCGGGCCCGCCTCGGTGGGCGGCGAGTGGCGGACCGCGACCATCACCGGGATCGAGCACCCGACGCCGGCGACCGTTCTCCTCCGCTTCGACGTGCCCGACCGGATCCCGCACCTCCCCGGGCAGCACTGCGTCGTCCGACTCCGCGCGGAGGACGGGTACACGGCGCAGCGCTCGTACTCCCTCCTCTCCGCCCCGCACGAGCCGGAGGTGGAGTTGCTGATGGAGCGCTACGAGGACGGCGAGGTCAGCGGCTTCTTCGCCGACGTCGCCCGCGTCGGCGACGAGATCGAGATGCGCCTGCCGATCGGCGGGTTCCTCGTCTGGGACGGCGCGACCCCCGCGGTCGCCCTCGGCGGCGGCACGGGCGCCGTGCCGATCGTGTCGATGATCCGCCACGCCCGGCACCTCGGCGTCCCCGGCCTCGTCCGCGCGGCCGTGTCGGCGCGCACCGCGGCGGACGTGCCCTGCCTCGACGAGCTCGAGGCCGCGGGCGCGCTCGTCGCGACCACGCGGGAGCGCCGCGGTGCGCGCGGATTCGGCCGGCTCCGGGCGGAGGAGGTCGCCCGACTGGCCGAGGGCGCTGACGTGGCCTTCGTCTGCGGGTCCACGGCCTTCGCCGGAGGCGCGACGCGGCTCCTCCTCGACGCGGGCGTCGGCCGGGACGCCATCCGCATCGAGCAGTTCGGCCCGTCGGGGGAGCGACGCCCCCGCGCGTACGTCCGCCGCGCGCACGGCCGCCGCGCGCACGCCCGTCGTGTGCGCGCCCGTCGTGCCCGGCATCGAGCCGACCGGACGCGGGCAGGCCGTCCGATGGAGCCCCGGCCGTACCGCCGGCGGCCCGCGCGCGGCACACTGGTCACGACGGCGACGGAGCCGCGGGGAGCGGGTGGCGCGTGGAACGGACGGTCGTGCTGCTGCGCGGGATCAACGTCGGACGGGCGAAGCAGGTGCCCATGGCCGACCTGACGGCGGCCCTGGAGGGCCTCGGATACCGGAGCGTCCGGACGCACCTGCGCAGCGGCAACGCGGTCGTCGACCACGATCGGCCGCCCG
Source organism: Clavibacter sp. AC415 (assembly GCF_979252985.1). Classification (NCBI taxonomy): domain Bacteria; kingdom Bacillati; phylum Actinomycetota; class Actinomycetes; order Micrococcales; family Microbacteriaceae; genus Clavibacter; species Clavibacter sp. AC415. The sequence goes on from NZ_CEEDAR010000014.1 coordinate 102,825, forward strand.
GCCGCGGGGCGGCGGTCGCCATCGAGGACGCCGTGCGTCTCGCCACCGGGGTCACGGCCGACGTGCACCTGGTCGCCGCCGACGACTTCCGGCGGATCGCGGCGGGCATCCCCTCCGCGTGGGTCACGGACGATCCCTCCCGGCTCATCGTGTCGTTCCTCGACCGGCCGCGGCGGCCGATGCCGCCCGCGCCGCCCGAGGACGACATCGCTCCCGACCTCGTGTCGGTCGGGCCGGACGCCGTCTACTCGTGGCACCCCGACGGGGTGTCCCGGTCCCGCGTGCCCGCGTCCTTCTGGCGCGGGCTGGGCGTCTCGGTCACGGCACGGAACGCCCGCACGGTCGCCGCGCTGGTCGCGCTCCTCGATGCGTGAGGGGACGCGCGCGACCACGCCCCCCGCACGGGGGTGGCGCCCAGAGACCCGTCATGGCCCCCGCGGGCATCGCGGGCGCGTGGGCCTCCTCACGGCCCGGACGGGGGGATAGGTTCGTGGACGTGAGCAGATTCGCGGAGCGCTGGAAGTCCCACATCCTGGAGACGTTCTCGGCGGACTCCGAGGGCCGGCCCCAGTGGATCCAGGACCTGGAGCGGGGCGAGGACGAGGGCTGGTTCGGGCCGGGCTCGGCCGTGTGGGCCGTGCACGGGGGCATGCCGTCGCTCGTCGCCGGGATCCGCGCCCTCCTCATGCAGACGCTCCACCCGGGTGCCATGGCGGGTGTGCACGACTGGTCGCGCTATCGCGAGGACCCGCTCGGCCGGCTCGCCGGCACGGTCCGCTGGGTCGTGACCACCTCGTTCGGCGACCGCGACACGGCGGTCGACGTGAGCCGGCGCGTCCGCGGGTACCACCGCAAGGTGCAGGGCACCTTCGTCGACGGGCGCGGCGTCGAGCGCCCCTACAGCGCGAACGACCCCGACCTCCTGTCGTGGGTGCACATCGTCTTCACCGACGCGTTCCTCAGCACGCACCTCCAGTGGGGGCCCCCGATCCCCGGCGGCCCCGACCGGTACGTCGCCGAGTGGGCGAAGGCCGGCGAATTGATGGGCGTCGAGGCGCCGCCGCGCTCCCACGCGGAGCTGCACGCGCAGATCGACGCCTTCCACGACCAGGGTCTCCTGCGTGCCGACGAGCGCACCCGCGAGACGATCTCGTTCCTCCGCGAGCCGCCGCTGCGCGCCTCGATGCTCCCGGCCTACCGGGTCCTCTTCGCCGGCGCGGTGGCGTCCCTGGAGCCGCGCTACAGAGAGCTCCTCGGCCTCGACCGGGCGTCGTTCGGGCCCTTCCCGCTGCCGGCCCTCGCCTCGACCCGCGTGATGCTCGGCGTCGCCGGACGGGTCATGGGTGAGCAGTCCACCAGCCACGAGGCCGCCCTGAAGCGCATCGCGCGGCTCGCGGACGAGCCCGGCACGTCCGGGTCCGCTCCGGTCGATCCTCGTCCGGGTCGGGGTGACGACGCCGGCCACCGGGAGCGACCGGCGGCCTGAGCGGCCTCCGTCCTGCGCCGCCGGGGCTCCGAACGGCTCGCGGCGTCCGATGTCGGGGGGCCCGGCTAGCGTGGACACGACATGAGCAGGCAGGACGGATCCACCCGACGCACGTCCGACGCGAGCGCGGACGACTCGGCGGCCACGATCCTGCACATCGACATGGACGCGTTCTTCGCGGCCGTCGAGCTGCTCGAGCGCCCCGAGCTGCGGGGCACGCCCGTCATCGTCGGCGGGTCCTCCGGTCGCGGCGTGGTCACGAGCGCCACGTACGAGGCGCGTCGGTTCGGCGTCCGGTCCGCCATGCCCATGGCGCAGGCCCTCCGGCTCTGCCCGCAGGCCACCGTCATCGGCGGGCACATGGAGAAGTACGCGCACTGGTCGAAGGTGGTCATGGGCATCTTCCGCGATGTCACTCCGCTCGTCGAGCCCCTCAGCATCGACGAGGCGTTCCTCGACGTCGCGGGCGCCCGGGGGCTCTTCGGCCCACCCGCCGAGATCGGCGCGATGATCCGGCGCCGCGTGCACGCGGAGACGGGTCTCACCTGCTCCGTCGGCGCGGCGTCCACCAAGTTCGTCGCCAAGCTGGCGAGCACGCGCTGCAAGCCCGACGGGCTGCTCGTCGTCCCGGCGGCCGAGACGCTGCCCTTCCTCCACGCGCTGCCCGTCGGCGCGCTCTGGGGCGTCGGGCGGACGACGGAGGAGGCGCTGGTGCGGCGCGGTCTCCGCACCGTCGCGGACATCGCCGACACGCCCCTGCCCGCCCTGCAGTCGATGCTCGGCGAGTCCGCCGGCGCCCGCCTGCACGACCTCTCCTGGGGCCGCGACCGCCGCCGCGTGAGCACGCACCGCGAGGAGAAGAGCATGGGCCACGAGAACACGTTCCACGACGACGTGACCGACCCGGAGATCATCCGGCGGGAGCTCCTCGGCCAGGCCACGCGCGTCGCCGAGCGCCTGCGGCGGGCGGGCCTCACCGCGCGCACCGTCTCGCTCAAGCTCCGGTACTCCGACTTCCGCACCATCACGCGCTCGCGCACGCTGTCCGAGCCGACGGACGTGGCCCGGCGCATCTACGACGAGATCCGCGACGTCTACGAGCAGGTCGCCCGGCCGGGGGACCGCATCCGGCTCGTGGGAGCGCGCGCCGAGCAGCTCGACGACGCCGACAGCCGCCCCGTGGCGCTGTGGGACGTCGACGAGGGGTGGCGCGAGGCCGAGCGCACGGTCGACCAGGCCGCGCAGCGCTTCGGCCGCGGGGCCATCGGCCCGGCGTCGCTCCTCCGTCGGCCCGGTGCGAAGGGCGCGACCGTGTCGGATCCTCGCACCGAGGCGGCCGCCCGCGGTATCCTCCCGGGACATCCGCCCGACTGACGAGGACCACGATGACCGATCCCGCCGCTCCCGTTCCCGACGACCGACCCGCACCGGCCCCGGACGGGGAGCACGTCGAGGCGGTGCCGGCCAGGAGTCCCGCGCCTTCGCCCGAGCCCTGGGCGCCGGGGCCCGCGCCGTACGGCCTGGCGCCGGCGCCCGTGCCCCCCGCCCCCGCGTACGCGTCCTGGGGGCAGCCGGTCTACGCGGCCGCGCCGCCGAAGGGCCTCAGCGTCGCGTCGATGGTCATCGGCCTCGTCTCCGTCGTGTTCTTCTGGACGTTCCTCTGCCCCATCGTGGGGCTGGTCCTCGGCATCGTGGGCATCCGACGGGAGCCGGCCGGCCGCGGCTTCGCGGTCGCGGGCCTCATCCTCAACGGCGTCCTGCTGCTCATCCCCGTGGTGGTGCTCGTGTTCCTGCTGACCGCCGGCGCCGCGTTGTTCGGCGCGGCGGCGACTTGCCGGCAGCTGATCTCGATCCGCTGACGTCCGCGCCCCCGCGGACGGACGGAGAGTCGCGCTGCCCCTCGGACAGCGCTGCCCCTCGGACGACGCTGCCCGGCAAGGCGGCGCCGGCGGGCGGGCGGGACGGCTAGGGCCGGCCCATGCCCCGGTAGCGCCACCCCGCCGCGCGCCACGCCAGCGGGTCGAGGCAGTTGCGCCCGTCGACGATGACCGGCGTCGACACGATGGCCTTGAGCTCCGCCGGGTCGATGGCCCGGTACTGCTTCCACTCCGTGAGCAGCATGACGACGTCGGCGTCGCGAGCCGCCTCCTGCCACGTGTCGACGTACGTGAGCTCCGGGAACCTGCGGCGCGAGTTCTCGTTCGCGTACGGGTCCGTCGCGAGCACGCGGGCCCCCTGCAGCTGGAGCTGCGCGGAGATGCTGAGCGCCGGCGAGTCGCGCACGTCGTCCGACTCGGGCTTGAAGGCGAGGCCGAGGACGGCCACGTTGCGCCCGAGGAGCGATCCGCCGCACACCTCGCGCGCCACGTCGACGGCTCGCACGCGGCGGCGCATGTTGATGGAGTCCACCTCGCGCAGGAACGTCAGCGCCTGGTCGGCGCCGAGCTCTCCCGCTCGGGCCATGAACGCCCGGATGTCCTTCGGGAGGCAGCCGCCGCCGAACCCGATGCCGGCGTTGAGGAAGCGCCGTCCGATGCGATCGTCGTAGCCGATCGCGTCCGCGAGCTGCGTGACGTCGGCGCCGGTGGCCTCGCAGACCTCGGCCATGGCGTTGATGAAGGAGATCTTGGTGGCGAGGAACGCGTTGGCCGACACCTTCACGAGCTCGGCGGTCTCGTAGTCGGTCGTGACCCGCGCGGTCCCGGTGCCGAGCGCCGTCGCGTAGACCTCGTCGAGCGCCGCGCGGGCGGTCTCGCCGGCCTCGCCCGCGGGGAGGCCGTAGACGAAGCGGTCGGGGGTGAGCGTGTCCTCGATGGCGAAGCCCTCGCGCAGGAACTCGGGGTTCCACATGAGGATGGCGCCGGGCACGCGCTCCTGGACCCGCTCGGCCAGACGGCGCGCGGTGCCGACGGGCACGGTCGACTTGCCCGCGATGACGTCGCCCTCGGCGAGGTGGGGGACCAGTGCGTCGATCGCGGCGTCCACGTACGTGAGGTCCGCCGCGTTCTCCCCGCGTCGCTGGGGCGTCCCGACGGCCACGAAGTGCACGCGGGCACCGGCGGCCTCGGCGATGTCCGTCGTGAATCGGAGGCGGCCCGTGGCGAGCTGCTCGGTGAGCAGCTCCGGCAGCCCCGGCTCGAAGAAGGGCGCGACGCCGGACTGCAGCGCGGCGACCTTGGCGGCGTCCACGTCGACGGCGACGACCTCGTGACCCAGGCGGCTCATGCTCGCCGCGTGGACGGCTCCGAGGTAGCCGCAGCCGATGACAGATATGCGCACGGGAAGTCCATTTCGTCGAGGGGGGATGCCGCGTACCGACGCGCGGGAACATCGTCGGCGTGCCCCCCAGCCCCGGCCAGCTCGAACCTAGCATGCAGGGAGCAGCCGACCATGCGCCCGCCGACTCGTCGGCGGGGCGGGGAGGAGACGCGGGATCCGCCCGCCCCTCCTCCCCGCGTCGATCAGGAGAGCAGCGCCTCCGAGGAGTCCGCCACCGGTCCGAGGATCGCGGCCGTGCGCGCCGGCAGGACCACCTCGTTGTCGCCGAGCGCGACGCCCGTCGCGGTGGCGAGCAGCAGCGCGGGTCGCTCGCCCACGACGGGCACGCGGCGCTCCTCGTCGGAGAGGTTCACCACGATGGAGAGCTCGCCGCGGTCCATGACGAGCAGTCGCGCCTCCTCGTGCACCTCGACCTCGACCTCGGCGAACCGCGGGTCGGTGAGGTCGGGGTGCGCCCGGCGGAGGCGGATCAGCTCGCCGTAGAGCGCGAACAGGCGCGCGTGGCGCGAGTCGGACGCCTCCGCCCCGTAGAGCTCGGCCCAGTCGAGCTTCGAGTCCTCGAACGTCGAGAGGTCCTGCGGGTTCGGCACGACGGACTCGTCCCAGCCCATCTTCGCGAACTCCTCGATGCGGCCCTTCGCGGTCGCCTCGCCGAGGTCGTGCTCCGGGTGCGACGTGAAGAACTGCCACGGGGTGGTGGCGCCCCACTCCTCGCCCATGAAGAGCATGGGCGTGAAGGGCGACGTGAGCGTGAGCACCGCGGCCAGCGCCAGGCCGCCCTCGTCGAGCGTCGCCGTGAGGCGGTCGCCTGTGGCGCGGTTGCCGATCTGGTCGTGGTTCTGGTTCGCGACCACGAGGCGGTGCGTCGGGATCCGCTCGGTGTCGAGCGGCCGCCCGTGGACGCGGCCCCGGAACGACGACCACGTGCCGTCGTGGAAGAACCCGCGCGTGAGCACCTTGGCGAGGGCGCCCAGGGAGGCGAAGTCCTCGTAGTAGCCGGTCGTCTCGCCCGTGAGGGCCACATGGACCGCGTGGTGGAAGTCGTCGCTCCACTGCGCGTCGAGGCCGTAGCCGTGCGCCTCGCGGGACGTGATCAGCTCCGGGTCGTTCAGGTCGGACTCCGCGATGAGCGTGAGGGGCCGTCCGACGTGCGCCGCGAGGACGTCGACCTGCACCGCGAGCTCCTCGAGGAGGTGCGTCGCGGTGTGGTCCACGAGCGCGTGCACCGCGTCGAGGCGCAGCGCATCCACGTGGTAGTCGCCGAGCCACATGAGCGCGTTGTCGATGATGTACTCGCGGACGGGACCGGAGTCCTCGCCGTCGAGGTTGAGGCTGGATCCCCAGGTGTTGGCCGAGGCCTCGTGCAGGTACGGGCCGTAGACGGGCAGGTAGTTGCCGGACGGGCCGAGGTGGTTGTAGACCACGTCCTGCACGACGCCGAGTCCGCGGGCATGGCACGCGTCGACGAAGCGCTGGTACGCCTCGGGGCCGCCGTAGGTCTCCTGGACGGCGTACCAGAGCACCCCGTCGTATCCCCAGTTGTGCGTGCCGTTGAAGCCGTTGACCGGCAGCACCTCCACGAGGTCGACGCCGAGCGCGACGAGGTGGTCGAGCCGGTCGATGGCGGAGTCGAGCGTGCCCTCGGGCGTGAACGTCCCGATGTGCATCTCGTAGATGACGGCCCCGGCGAGGCGCCGGCCGGTCCACGCCTGGTCCGTCCAGGCGAAGGTCGAGGGGTCGTAGGTGCGCGAGCGCCCGTGGACGCCGTCCGGCTGGCGCCGCGAGCGGGGGTCCGGCAGGGCCGTGTCGGCGTCGTCCACGAGGTAGCCGTAGTCGAGGTCGCCGGAGGGCAGGGCCTCGGCGCGCTCGGCGTCGAGGGTCCACCACCCGTCGCCCACGGGGGAGAGCGGGAGGCGCTCGTCGCCCACGGACAGGGCGAGGGTGCGGGCCTTCGGGGCCCAGATGTCGAAGCGGTCGTCGGTCATGCTCAGCTCCCGGAGGTGATGTCGGCGGCGGTGGATGCGGGCGCGAGGATCGCGACGGGGTAGTCCGCGAAAAGCGCCGCGACGGAGACGCGACCGCCCTGCAGGCGACGGCCGCTGACGTGGTCGACGAGGTCGCCCTCGGGCAGCGTGAGCGACGTCGCGCCCCACCCGCCGCCGGTCTCGAGTCCCACGGGGAGGCGGGTCGCGACGGTGATCGCGCCGCCGCGGTCGAACGCGATGACGTGGGCCGCGGCGTCGCCCGTCGCGTGCAGGGGCTCGTAGCCCGAGAAGAGCTCCGGGTGGTCGCGTCGGAGCCGCAGGGCGCGCGCCGTGACGAGGAGCTTGGCGGCGCCCGTCTCGTCGATCGCGGGCTCGGCGCCCGTGAGCACGGCGTCGAGGGCGGCGCGGCGCATGCCGAAGTCGACCTCGCGGCGGTTGTCCGGGTCCACGAGGCTCGTCTCCCACAGCTCGCTGCCCTGGTACACGTCGGGCATGCCCGGGGCCGTCAGCTGGATCGCCTTGGCCGCCAGCGCGTTCGACCAGCCGGGGCTGGAGAGCCGGTCGTAGAGGCCCGCCACGATGCTGCGGGCGCGCGGGTCGTCGAACGCCGAGTCGACGAGCGCGTGCATGCGCTTCTCGAAGGCCTCGTCCGGCGCGGTCCACGTGGTGGAGTCGCCCGCCTCGCGGGACGCCTTCTCGGCGTACGCGTGCAGGCGCTCGCGGGACGCGGGCCAGGTGCCGACGAGGGTCTGCCAGAGCAGGTTCTCGAACGGGCCGTCGCCCGTGGGCGCGACCTCGCGGAGCTGCTCGAGGGCCTCGCGCCAGGCCTCGGGCGTCTCGGACAGCACGTCGATCCGGGCGCGGACGTCCTCGCCGCGCTTGGTGTCGTGCGTGGACAGCGTGGTCATCGCGTGCGGCGCGATGCGGTGCCGCTCCTGCTGGCGCGCGTGGAAGTCGTCGACGTCGATCGCGAAGATCGACGGGTCGGCGCCGACCTCGTTGAGGGACACCAGGCGGGAGTAGCGGTAGAACGCGGTGTCCTCGACGCCCTTCGCCATGACCATGCCGCTCGTCTGCTGGAACCGCTGGGCGACGGCCGTGGCGGGGTCCGAGAGCTGCGGCATGAGCGCGTCGATGGCGCCGACGAGGTCGGGGCGGCTGGCGCGGGCGGCGTCGGCCGCCTGCTCGAGGTGCGCGAGACCGCCGGGGAGGTAGCTGCGGTAGACGGGGAAGGTCGCCAGCATCTCCGCGAGCGCGTCGGCGGCGTCCGCGGGGGCGTCCTCCACGAGGCGCTCGAGGCGGAGCACCTCGCTGCGCAGGATCCCGTCGGCGATGCCGCGCTTGGTCCCGCGGATCATGTCGGCCCAGCTGACGACCTCTCCCTGGGGGAGGCCGCGGAGCGACGCGTCGAGGTGGTCGAGCTCGACCTGGCCGTCGGGGTCGACGAGCACGCGGTCGATCTCGGCCAGCGCGTCGTAGCCCGTCGTGCCGGCGGTCGCCCAGTCGGTGGGGAGCGCTTCGCCGGGCTCGAGGATCTTCTCGACGAGCACGTAGGCGCCGCCGGTGATGCGCGCGAGGTCGTCCAGGTACGCCTTGGGGTCGAGCAGGCCGTCGGGGTGGTCGACGCGCAGGCCGTCGGCCAGCCCTTCGCGGAACCAGCGGGAGATCTCGGCGTGCGACTCCTCGAACACGCGCGGCAGCTCGACGCGGATGCCCGCGAGGGTGTTGACCGCGAAGAAGCGGCGGTAGTTGAGCTCGGCGTCGGCGCGGCGCCAGTTGATCAGCTCGTAGGACTGGCGCGCGTGCACCGTCCGCGCGTCCGCGTCGTCCTCGGCGGTGCCGGGGGCGACGGGGTAGCGGGTGTCGTAGTAGCGCAGCTCGACGGCGCCGTCGTCGCCCCGGACCAGCTGCAGCTCGTCGAGCTCCGACTCGCCGTCGCCTAGCACGGGGATGCGCACCTTGCCGCCCCCGAAGTCCCAGTCCACGTCGAACGCGTCCGCGTAGCGGCTCGCGGTGCCGTGCGTGAGGAGGTCCCACCACCACAGGCTCTCGACGGGGGTCGCGACGCCGACGTGGTTCGGGACGATGTCCACGAGCACACCGAGGCCGAGCTCGTGAGCGCGGTCGGCGACGGCCCGCATGCCGGCCGCGCCGCCCCGAGCAGGGTCGACCTGCGAGTGGTCGACGACGTCGTAGCCGTGGTCGGATCCGGGCTCCGCCGTGAGGATGGGGCTGAGGTACACCCAGTCCGCGCCGAGGTCCTTCACGTACTGCAGCTGGTCGGCGACCGCGGCGAGGTCGAAGGACTCCCGCACCTGGAACCGGTAGGTGGAGATGGGGGTTCTCAACTGATGTCGCTCCTTGGTTCTGCGGCGGGCCGGTCGGCCTGCGCGTGGGTGAGGACGGCGAGGCTCGCCGCGACCGAGTGGTCGGGCTCCACCTCGGGTTCCGTGTAGGCACGGAGCACCACGAGGGCCTTGGCCTGCACATCGACGACGCTACTCGCGCGGAGGGCCGTCGAGTCGGCTCCGACGCCCGCGGTGTCGATCACGGTCTCCCAGGCGTCCGCGTACTCGTCCGACGGGAGCGTGAACGCGACGGGGGCGTCGTGGGCGTTGAAGTAGAGCAGGAAGTGCGTGTCGTAGATGTCCTCGCCGCGGCGGTCGCGCCCGCGGATCCCGTTGCCGTTGAGGAACATCCCGATGGCGCGGAGGCCGGACTCCCAGTCGTCGTCCGACATGGGCGTCGCGTCCGCGTCGAGCCACACGATGTCGGGCAGCGGCTCGCCCTCGCCGCGGCGCACGGGTCGGCCGTCGAAGAAGCGCCCGCGCCGGAAGGTCGGGTGCTCCTTGCGGAGCCGCACGACCGATGCCGTGAACTCCGCGAGCGGCTGATCGGCCTGGTCCCAGTGCACCCAGCTGATCTCGTTGTCCTGCGCGTACGTGTTGTTGTTGCCCTGCTGGGTGCGGCCGAGCTCGTCGCCGTGCAGGATCATCGGCACGCCCTGCGACAGGATCATCGTCGCGAGCATGTTGCGCTGCTGTCGGCCGCGCAGCGTGAGGATGGCCGGGTCGTCGGTCGGCCCCTCCACTCCCATGTTCCAGGAGCGGTTGTGGCTCTCGCCGTCGGCGTTGCCCTCGCCGTTCGCCTCGTTGTGCTTCTCGTCGTAGCTGACGAGGTCGGCGATCGTGAAGCCGTCGTGCGCGGTGATGAAGTTGATGGACGCCACAGGTCGGCGGCCCGAGTGCTCGTACAGGTCGGCGGATCCCGTGATGCGGGCGGCGAACTCCCCGAGCGAGGACGCCTCGCCGCGCCAGAAGTCGCGCACGGTGTCGCGGTACTTGCCGTTCCACTCGGTCCACTGCGGCGGGAAGTTGCCGACCTGGTATCCGCCGGGGCCCACGTCCCAGGGCTCGGCGATGAGCTTGACCTGCGACACCACCGGGTCCTGCTGCACGAGCTCGAAGAAGGTGGCGAGCTTGTCGACGTCGTAGAACTCGCGGGCGAGCGCCGACGCGAGGTCGAAGCGGAAGCCGTCCACGTGCATCTCGGTGACCCAGTAGCGCAGCGAGTCCATGATCAGCTGGAGCGAGTGCGGGTGGCGGACGTTCAGGGAGTTGCCGGTGCCCGTGTAGTCCATGTAGTAGGTGGGGTCGTCCTCCATGAGCCGGTAGTAGGCCTGGTTGTCGATGCCCTTGAAGGAGAGGGTCGGCCCGAGGTGGTTGCCCTCGGCCGTGTGGTTGTAGACGACGTCGAGGATGACCTCGATGCCCGCCGCGTGCAGCGCGCGCACCATCGACTTGAACTCCTGCACCTGCTGCCCGAGCTCGCCCGTGGAGGAGTAGGCGTTGTGCGGCGCGAAGAACCCGATGGTGTTGTAGCCCCAGTAGTTCCGGAGCCCCTTCTCGAGCAGCGTGTTGTCCTGCACGAACTGGTGCACGGGCATCAGCTCGATCGCGGTGATGCCGAGGTGCTGCAGGTGGTCGATCACGGCGGGGTGCGCGATGCCGGCGTAGGTGCCCCGCAGCTCCTCGGGCACCCGCGGGTTCAGCTGCGTGAGCCCCTTCACGTGCGCCTCGTAGACGACGGACTCGCTGTAGGGGGTGCGGGGGAGCCGGTCGCCGTCCCAGTCGAAGAACGGGTTCACCACGACGCCGAGCATCATGTGCGGGCCCGAGTCCTCGTCGTTGCGGCTGTCGGGGTCGCCGAACTCGTAGGCGAAGAGCGACGGGTGCCAGTCGAACTCGCCGCAGGTGGCCTTGGCGTACGGGTCGAGGAGGAGCTTCGCCGGGTTCGACCGGTGGCCGGCCTCCGGCTCGTAGGGCGCGGTGACGCGGTAGCCGTAGCGCTGCCCCGGCTGCACGTGCGGGAGGTAGCAGTGCCACACGTGCGCGTCCACCTCGGTGACGTCCACGCGGGTCTCGGTGCCGTCCTCCTCGATGAGGCACAGCTGCACCGACTCGGCGACCTCGCTGAACAGCGCGAAGTTGGTGCCGCTCCCGTCGAAGGTCGCGCCGAGCGGATAGGGGTTTCCGGGCCAGGTGTGCAAGTGGTCCTCCAGTTGGGTCGACTCGTCCGCCGACGGCGCGCGGGATCGCGATCCGTCGGGGGCGGGGCAGGCGGTGGATCCGCATGGGCCGCAGCGGCGGGGGAGGCCGGATGCGACGCAGCGACGCACCAGGGGCGAGGGTACCGTGAGGACCCGGATCGACCCGCATCCGCCGGGTCTCGCGGGGTACGGTGGGACGCATGACCAACCTCGTCGCACAGCTCGCAGAGAACGTGAAGAACGCCGGAGTGGGGACGGTCTACGGCGACCCCCTCGACATCGACGGCTCGACCATCGTGCCCGTGGCATTCGCCTGGTACGGCTTCGGCGGGGGCAGCGACCTCCCCGACTCCGACGGCAACGTCGCGGGCGGCGGCGGTGGCGGCGGCGCCACCTGGCCGATCGGCGCCTACATCGCCACCGACGGCGAGGTGCGCTTCCAGCCGAACGTCATCGCCCTGCTCGCGGTGGCCACCCCCGTCATCTGGATCTCCGGCAAGGTCCTCGTCAAGCTCATCAAGACGCTGAAGTAGCCGGCAGCACGACCAACGCGGAGCGCGGGTGCCCTCGGGCGCCCGCGCTCCCGTGCGTCCGGCCGCCCTCGGTCGCCCGGCGCGGCTGCACGATGCCGCCGCGTCGGGTCGCGCGGGCGCTATGCTCGGCGGGAACACGGGAGTCCGGTGAGCCGGGCTGAGAGGAAGATCCCCAATCTTCGACCGTCGAACCTGATCTGGATCATGCCAGCGCAGGGAGGTTTCCTTTCTCTACCCGTGCCCTCTCCCTCTCACCTAGAAGGGCACGACAGTGACCGCATCATCCTCGACCACCGCACCCGCCTCCGCCTCGTCGGCCGACGTCCCCCGCGCTCCCCGCTCGGGCCTCCGCTCGCGATGGCGCGTCATCGACATCGTCGTGGCCAGCGTCCTCGGCGTGGCCTCCGGCCTCGTCTTCGTCCTCTGGAACACGGCCTCCGTACCCATCGGCGGCTTCTTCGAGCCCCTCCTCCCGGGCCTGCAGGCGCTCGCGGGTGGCGGGTGGCTGTTCGCGGGGGTCCTCACGGGCATCGTGATCCGGAAGCCCGGCGCCGCACTCTACGGCGAGCTCCTCGCGGCCTTCGTCTCCATGATGGTCGGCAACGTCTGGGGCGTCGGGACCCTGCTCTCCGGCCTCACGCAGGGCCTCGGGGCCGAGCTCGTGCTCCTCGTGTTCCTCTACGCGAACTGGCGCGCCTACGTGGCCGTCCTCGCGGGGATGGGCGCGGGCCTCGCCATGGCGATGACCGACCTCATCACCTACTACCCGGGGTCGTCGGCCCTGTTCGCCACGGTCTACACGATCGCGGCGCTGGTCTCCGGCGCGGTCATCGCGGGCCTCCTCTCGTGGCTGGTCGCGCGGGCGCTCGCCCGCACGGGCGCGCTCTCGCGCTTCGCCTCGGGCCGCGACACCGCGGCCCGCGTCTGACCGTGCGGCGGCCTGCTCGCCGTCCCGCGGCCTCCCGCGTCCACTTGGCGGACGGGGTGCCCGCGGGTCCGGTCGGCGGGGCGTCCGTCCGCGCGGAGGGCTGGGGCTGGCGGCACGCCGGCCGCAGCGCCTGGGCGGTCCGGGACGTCGACCTCGTCATCGAGCCGGGGGAGCGCGTGCTCCTGCTCGGCGCGTCCGGTGCCGGCAAGACGACCTTCATGCACGCGCTCGCGGGCGTGCTCGGCGGCGACGACGAGGGCGAGGCCCGCGGGTCGCTCCGCGTCGACGGTCGGGACCCGGCGGGTCTCCGGGGCCGCGCCGGGCTCGTGCTGCAGGATCCGGACGCGCAGGTGATCCTCTCCCGTGTCGGCGACGACGTGGCGTTCGGCTGCGAGAACCTCGGCGTCCCGCGCGAGGAGATCTGGCCCCGCGTCCGCGCCGCCCTCGACGCGGTGGGCCTCGACGTCGCCCTCGACCGGTCCACGACGGCGCTCTCCGGCGGCCAGAAGCAGCGGCTCGCCCTCGCCGGCGTGCTCGCCATGCGCCCGGGGCTCCTCCTCCTCGACGAGCCGACCGCGAACCTCGACCCCGAGGGCGTCGGCGAGGTGCGGCGCGCCGTCGAGGCGGTCGTCGCGACGACGGGCGCCACGCTCGTCGTCATCGAGCACCGCGTCGCCGTGTGGCAGGACCTCGTCGACCGCGTGGTCGTCCTCGCGGCCGACGGGGGGATCCTCGCCGACGGTCCGCCCGATGCCGTCCTCCGCGAGCAGGGCGCCGGGCTCGCGTCGGCGGGGGTGTGGGTGCCCGGGCGGGAGCCCTCCGCTCCGGTCCGTCGTCGCCCGGCGACGGTCCCGCTCGTGCGGGCGGACGACCTGGCCGTCGGACGCGGCGGTGCCCGGGGCATGCGCGTGGCCGACGGCGTCGACCTGCGTCTCGTCTCCGGGCGGGTCACCGCCCTCACCGGGCCCAACGGCGGCGGCAAGAGCACCCTCGCGCTGACGCTCGGCGGACTGCTGCCCCCGATCGCGGGCCGGGTCGCTGCGGAGGCGGACCTCGCGGCCGGGCTCGGCGCCGACCCCGCTGCCTGGCGCTCCCGCGAGCTCGCGGCGCGCGTGGGCACCGTGTTCCAGGATCCCGAGCACCAGTTCCTCGCCTCGACCGTGCGCGCCGAGCTCGAGGTCGGCCCGCGCGCCGTGGGCATGGACCCCGCGGAGTCGACCCGCCGCGTCGACGAGCTGCTCGTCCGCCTGCGCCTCGACGGCCTCGCACGGGCCAACCCCTTCACGCTCTCCGGCGGGGAGAAGCGCCGCCTCTCCGTGGCGACCGCCCTCGCCACGGCCCCGCGCCTCCTCGTCCTCGACGAGCCGACCTTCGGCCAGGACGCGCGCACGTGGGCGGAGCTCGTCGCGCTGCTGGCGGAGCTCGTCGACCGCGAGGGCGTCGGTGTCCTGGCTGTCACGCACGACGTCGACCTCGTCGACGCGCTGGCGGACGACGTCCTGCGGCTCGACCCCCTCGCCGGCGCTCCCGCGAGCCTGGAGGTCGTGCGATGAGCGGGCTGCCCGTGGCGCTGCCCGCTGCCCGCGCCACCGGCCTCGCCGCCGTGAACCCGGTGGCGCGCCTCGCCGCCGCGCTCGTGCTGACGCTCGTGCTCGTGCTGAGCCTCGACGTCGTCTCGGCGGGCGCGGCCCTGCTGCTGGAGCTCCTGCTCCTGCCCCTGGCCGGCGTCGGCGCCCGCGCGTTCCTCCTGCGGGGCATCCCCGTGTGGATCGCCGCCCCCGGCGCGGGGCTCACGATCCTCCTCTACGGTCGCACCTCAGGGGACGTGTACGCGCAGTTCCTCCTGGTGGTCGTCAGCGAGGGCTCGGTGCTGCTCGCCGTCGCCACGACGCTCCGGGTCCTGGCCATCGGCGTGGCCTCGCTCATCCTGTTCTCGGACGTCGACCCCACCGACCTCGCGGACGGCCTCGCCCAGGTGGCACGCCTCCCGTCCCGGTTCGTCCTGGGCGCGCTGGCCGGCGTCCGGCTCGTGGGGCTCCTGCTGGACGACTGGCGGTCGCTCGAGCTGGCGCGGCGCGCGCGCGGGGTCGCCGACCGCGGCAGGGTCCGCCGCTTCGCCGGGCAGGCGTTCGCGCTCCTGGTGCTGTCGATCCGGCGCGGCAGCAAGCTCGCGACGGCGATGGAGGCCCGGGGCTTCGGCGGCACCGGCGCGCGCACGTGGGCCCGCCCGAGCGTGGTGGGCCGCCGCGAGGTGCTGGTGCTGGCCGTCGCCGTCATCGTCGCGGCCCTCGCGGTGTCCGCGGCCGTGGCCGCCGGGACCTGGGACTTCATTGCGTCCTGAGGTGGGGGAGCGGCGACCGGCGCTGGTCCTCGTCGACGGCCCGTCGGGCTCCGGCAAGTCGACGCTCGCCGACGCACTCGTCCGCGCTGGCGACGCGGCCGCGCGTCTCGAGCCCGGAGCGCAGCTGCTCCGCCTCGACGACGTGTATCCCGGGTGGGACGGGCTCGAGGCGGCGTCTCGTCACCTCGAGCGGCACGTCCTGCCGGCGATGCGGCCCGGCGGACGCCCGCGGTGGCGGCGCTGGGACTGGGCGCGCGACGCACCCGCGGGTTGGCGCGACCTCGATCCGGACCGGCCGCTCGTCGTGGAGGGCTGCGGGTCCCTCACGCGCCTCACGTCCCTTCTGGCGACTCACCGGATCTGGGTGGAGGCCGACGACGACGTCCGGCGCGCCCGCGCGATCGCCCGGGACGGGGCGCCGTTCGCCGTCGAGTGGGAGCGCTGGGACGCGCAGTGGCGGCGGCACCTCGCGCGGGAGGATCCACGCGCGCTGGCCGACGTCGTCGTGCGCACGGACGCCGTGCCGACGGCCGGGTAGCCTGAGCCCATGACCGATTCCGCACCGTCCGACGTCCGCTACCTCGCCGTCTTCGCCGACGGCCCGCTCGAGGGCACCACCGAGACCCGCGTCCTCGTCGACGGCACGCACGACGAGACCATCAGCACGATGTCCGCCGTGGAGGGCAAGGAGTCGCTGTTCCAGTACCGTGCCGGCGCCGTGTCCGAGGTCGCGGGCGAGCAGCGCGTCACGTACACCTTCGTGGCCGACGGCAGCGACGACGTCCTCGGCGAGGGCGACGACGAGTCCCTCGAGCTCTGACCCGCACGAGCACCGGCGCCTGAGGCGCCGGACCACCGCCCGGACCGCGACGCGGCTCCGGGCGGTCGTGCGTCCGGAACCGGCACCGAGACGTCCGGGGAGGCGTCAGGCCCAGCCCAGGTCGTGCAGCCGGTCGTCGTCGATGCCGTGGAAGTGCGCGATCTCGTGCACCAGCGTGACGTGCACGAGATCCCGCAGCGCGTCCATGTCCTCGGCCTCGTGCAGGTGCGGTTCGCGGTACACGACGATCCGGTCCGGCATCTCGCCGAAGCCGTACTGTCCGCGCTCGGTCATCGCGACGCCGTCGTACAGGCCCAGGAGGTCGAGCGATCCGTCCTCGGGACGGTCCTCGACGACGAAGACCACGTTGTCGAGCCCGTCGACCATCTCATCGGGCAGCTCGTCGAGCTCGTCGATCACCAGTCGCTCGAAGTCCTCGGGTCCGCAGGTCAGCACGCTCCACCCTCCCATACGCGCTTGGGCGGCTCGGGGAGGATCCGGGACGGGCGCCGACGGGTGCGCCGGGGACGACGGAAGGGCCGGGACCCTCTCGGATCCCGGCCCTTCCCGGTGGGGTGGACGACGGGGCTCGAACCCGCGACTTCCGGCTCCACAAGCCAGCGCTCTGCCAACTGAGCTACGCCCACCATGCGGCCGATCCCGCTCTCGCGGACGGCCATGACGATGGTACTACAGCCGCGGAGCCCACGCGGACGTGACGTCCGCCGAGATGGCCTGCACGTCCTCGGTGGCCGGCCCGGGGGCGGGCACGAACGCAGCCCGACGGTAGTACTCGAGCTCGCGGATCGACTCGAGGATGTCCGCCAGCGCCCGGTGCCCGCCGTTCTTCGCGGGGGAGTTGAAGTAGATGCGGGGGAACCACTCCTTCGCCAGCACCTTGATGGAGGAGACGTCCACGCTGCGGTAGTGCAGGTGCGCGTCCACGCGCGGCATGTACTTGGCGAGGAACGCGCGGTCGGTGCCGATGGTGTTGCCCGCGATGGGCGCCTTGCCGCCGTTCGGGACGTGCTGGAGCAGGTACTCGAGCACCGCGAACTCGGCATCGGCGAGGCTGACGCCCGCGGGGATCTCGTCCAGGAGGCCCGAGGAGCGGTGCATGTCGGTGACGAACTCGCCCATGTTGGCGAGCGCCGCGGGGTCGGGGTTGATGACGATGGTGAAGCCGTCGTCGACGGGCACGAGGTCGAAGTCGGTGACGACCACCGCGACCTCCACCAGCTCGTCGATCGCGAGGTCGAGCCCCGTCATCTCGCAGTCGATCCACACCAGCCGGTCAGCGTTGTTGCCCATCCCCCGATCCTATCGGCGGCCTCGGACGCCGCGGATCCGGCCCGCCTAGCATGGGGGAGTGATCACCCTCCTCGCCGTCCTCCTGCTCGTCAACGGCGTCTGGAACGCCGTGGTGTGGCCGCGGTTCCTGAAGCGGGTCGCGGCGGACCCTCGGGCCCGGGCCGACGACGGCTCGCGCACGGCCTTCTACACGGTGCATCTCGTGCTGGTGTCGGTCTCGCTGCTCCTCGCCCTGGTCTCCGTCGTCGCCGCCGTCGCGGCGTTCCTCTCCTGATCCCCGGGGAGGGGGCCGCGGGTCCCGCGCCGAACCCCGGCGTGCGCGTCGTCATGTTCTCGTCGCTCTTCTGCGTGCCCTGCCAGGCCACCCGTCGCGTCCTCGCCGACGTCCAGGGCCTCCTGCCGTGGCTGGACGTCGAGGAGCTCGACGTGGCGGCGCACGCCGACCTCGCGGAGGCCGAGGGCATCCGCTCGACGCCGACCATCGTCGTGCGGGCAGGCGAGCGCGAGGTCCTGCGGGCGGAGGGCGTGCCGACCGCCCCGCAGGTGCTGCAGGCGGTGGCGCGCGCGATGGACGCGCTGCCCGGGTCGACCGATGCCGGGTCCTCGGGCCCCGCCGACCCCGCGTAGTACCCTCGTCTCGACCCCCTGTAGCTCAATGGATAGAGCATCGGCCTTCTAATCCGACGGTTGCGCGTTCGAGTCGCGCCGGGGGGACCGGCTGTCGGGCGCGGGCGATCGGACGTAGATTCGACGCATGCGCGACATCCAGTCACAGATCATCGACGCCCTCGACGTGCGTCCGACCATCGATCCCGCCGACGAGGTCCGGAAGCGCGTGGACTTCCTCAAGGCCTACCTGCGGTCGACCGGCGCCGAGGGCTTCGTCCTCGGCATCAGCGGCGGGCAGGACTCCTCCCTCGCCGGACGCCTGGCTCAGCTCGCGATCGAGGAGCTGGCCGCGGAGGGCCTCCTCGCGGAGTTCGTGGCCGTGCGGCTCCCGTACGGCGTGCAGGCGGACGAGGAGGACGCCCAGCTCGCCCTCCGCTTCATCCAGCCGAAGTCGAGCGTCGTCTTCGACATCAAGCGGGCCGTCGACGGCTTCGAGGCCGAGTACTCGGACGCCGCCGGGCACCGGATGCTCGACTTCACGAAGGGCAACGTCAAGGCGCGGTCCCGCATGGTCGCGCAGTACGCGCTGGCCGGTCAGGCCAGGCTGCTCGTCATCGGCACGGACCACGCGGCCGAGGCGGTCACCGGCTTCTTCACGAAGTACGGCGACGGCGGCGCGGACGTCCTCCCGCTCACCGGCCTCACCAAGCGCCAGGGCCGCGCGCTGCTCGAGCACCTCGAGGCGCCGGAGCGGCTCTACCTGAAGGCGCCCACCGCGGATCTCCTCGATGACACCCCTGGCCAGACCGACGAGGCGAACCTCGGCCTCACCTACGCCGACATCGACGACTTCCTCGAGGGCCGTGACGTCGACGACGAGGTGGCCGAGGCCATCGAGGCCCGCTACACGAGCACCGAGCACAAGCGGCGGGTTCCCGCCAGCATGTTCGACGACTGGTGGAAGTGACCCCGTACCCCGGTTGACGTGAGAACGCCCCGCATCTCTCGAGAGGTGCGGGGCGTTCTCACGAGGGGGGCGATGTCAGCGTCGCTCGCCCTCCGCGGTGCGGGAGTTCGCGGCGGCGGAGTAGGGCACCGGGGGGCTGTACTGCTCGTCGGGCGACTCGACGGGGCGCTCGGTCGCCGGCTGGTCGTCGGATCCGCTGCGCCACGGCACGGGGACGGGCGCCGCGGCGGCCTGCTCCTGCGGACGCGTGGAGGAGCCTGCGGCGCGGGAATCGGCCGTCGGCTGGTCGTCCTCGAACTGCCAGCGCGAGATGTCGCCCTGGAAGATCTTGCGGGCGCGGCCCGGGTGGTGCTGCCACTCCACGATGCGGTCGCGGAACTCCGCGAGCTGGGCGTCGAACTGGAAGCCGAAGCTGCCGCTGCCCCGCTTGAACTCGGTGATCTCGTGGGCCGCCCAGGTGGCGGCGGTGGCGGCGCCCTTCACCGGCAGCAGGCGGATGCGGATGTCGGCCTCGCCCGCGGCGCGGTCGGCGAGGACGCGCTCCGGAGCCGAGAGGCCGTCCCAGACCGACGCCTGGCGGGCGGCGTCGACCAGCATCCCGATGGCGGCGGCCTTCACCTCGCGATCGTGACGGGCGAGGATCCGCTGCGTGGCACCGCGCGCGATGAGAGCGGCGATCACGCCGGCCACCACGATGGCGACGAAGGGGACGACGACGCCGGAGAGGAGCTGCGTGCCCCGCTCGGACGCGAGGGCATCGAGGAGATCATTCCACCACTGCATGCGGCGACCGTACCCCGGGCCGCAGGCTCTGCCGGGGAGGCCGCGCGGGCGCGTCGTGCCGGTGCAGCCGGGGGAGCGGACTCAGAAGCGCAGGCAGTCGACCGCGTCCTGGATGGCCCAGAAGTCGCCGAGCGGGACGAACCCCTGGGCGTCGCGTCGGAGGCGCTTCGCACGGTACCGCTCGCCCCGGGACTCCTGCACGCGCTCGACGTAGCCGAGGACGGCGCCGTCCGGCCGGGTGACGCGGAGGAGCCCGTCGTGCAGCTCGCGCACCTGGGCTGCCGATCGTGCCAGGGGGGTGTAGGTGATGCTGGGCATGGTGTCCTCCGTCCTCGTGCCGCCGGCCCGGCGGTGTCCCGATGTCCCCGAAGCTACGGCGGACCACCGACATGCCGGCCCCGTGGAATGCCCGCGGTGCGATGACGGTTCCCTCCCATGTCGACCGCCGCGGACCTCGCGCGCATCGACGGGAAGTAGGTTCGACGACCATGCAGACATTCATCCTCGCCGGCGGCTGCTTCTGGTGCCTCGATGCGGTGTACCGCACCCTCGACGGTGTCCAGGACGTCATCTCCGGCTACATCGGCGGTCACACCGCCCACCCCTCCTACGACGCCGTGTGCACGGGCGCGACCGGGCACGCCGAGGCGGTGAAGGTGGTCTTCGACGAGGAGGTCATCCCCGCCGACGTCATCCTCGACGTGTTCTTCACGCTGCACGACCCGCGCCAGCTCAACCGGCAGGGCGCCGACGTCGGCACCCAGTACCGCTCGGCCATGTTCCCGGCCGACGCGGAGCAGGAGCGGCTGTTCCGGGACGCGATCGCCCGCGCCGGCGACCTGTGGGACGGCACGGCCGTCACCACGATCGAGCCGGTCGGCACCTGGTACGACGCGGAGGACTACCACCAGGACTTCTTCGCGAAGAACCCGGGCCAGGGCTACTGCAACGCGGTCGCCGTGCCCAAGGTCAACAAGGTGAGGAAGTCGTTCGCGCAGTACGTGCGCGCCGCCTGACCCCTGCACCTCCGACGCCCCGCGGCCTGTACGGCCGCGGGGCGTCGGCGTACGCTCGGCACGTCCGGGCGACGGAGCCCGGGGAGGAGAGGCGACGACGATGTCGATGACCACGAGCACCACGACCAGCACGGGTGCGAGCACGAGCGCGAGCACGACCGGTGTCCCGCGCACCGCGGGCAAGACCTGGGTGGCCTTCGGGACCACGGGCGCGCTCGCGTCCATCCACTCGCACGAGGACGGGTACGAGGTGCGCCCGCTGCACCGCGGCGTCGTCGCCGGCACCTACCCGTCCCTGGAGATCGCGAAGTCGGCCCTGCGGGCGGGTCAGGACGACGACCTCCGCTTCGACGAGCACTAGGGCTCCGCTCCTGAGGAGCACGGGGACCGCTGCCTCGATGAGCACCGGGGCCTCCGCCCGACGGGCGCTGAGGCCTCCGCCCGGATGGGACCCGGGGCGCCCTCCGCCCCTCCCCAGGCACCGGGGAGCACGCGCGGCGGATGCGCGGCGCCCTCCGGAGTCGCGTCACGCACGCGGGGCGCATCCTGCTCCTGCGGTCGCGCGACCGTGCGGGGGGAGCGGCATGGCGGGCACGGGACGGATCGACGACGAGGGCGGAGGCGCCGTGCCGGTGGCGCTGCGCGGATCGGTCACCAGCCCGCCGAGGTGCATCCGCACCGAGGCGGGCTGGGAGGTCGCATCCCTCCTCCTCGGTCCGATCACCGCGGAGCGCGGAGGCGCGCCGGCCTCGATCGCGCTGGGTCTCGCGCCCGGCGGTCCAGGGCTGCTGGCGGTCTGCTGCGGCTCCGGAGCCGCGCGGGCCCTGGCGTGCTTGGGGGTCGGCGACGAGGTGATCGTCCGGGGGCGGCTGACGCCCCGGCGGGCTGTCCGCCCCGAGGACGACGCGGTCGAGCTCGTCGCCGACGCGGTGCTGGTACGGAGACGGTGCGCGACAGGTGACGGGCGGACCGCGGAGCCTAGGATCGGACCATGAGCGGATCCCCCCGGTGGCTCGAACCGGACCAGCAGCGTGCGTGGCGGACCGTGATCGTCGCCTTGAAGCACGTCAGCGAGCGGATCGAGCGTCAGCTCCTGCACGACTCCGGGATGCCGCATGCCTACTACATGATCCTCGTGCGCCTGTCGGAGGCGGAGGAGGGCGCCCTCCCCATGAGCGTGCTGGCGCGGGCGCTGCAGGCTTCCGCCAGTCGCACCTCGCACGCCGTGACGCGGCTCGAGCAGTTGGGGTGGGTGCGCCGCTCCCCGTCGCCCCGCGACGGGCGGAGCCTCCTCGCGGAGCTCACCGACGAGGGGCGCGCGACGCTCGAGGCGGCGGCCCCGGGCCACGCCGAGCAGGTCCTCCGCACGGTCTTCGACCCGCTGACCGCGGAGCAGACCTCCCAGCTCGAGGCCATCGCCCGGGATATCCTCGCGAGCATGAGCGCATCCTCCCTCGACGACGACCAGGGGAGCGTCCACGGCGACGACCTCGCCATCCCGCCGGCGCCGGACCGCGACGCGGAGCGGGCCTGCGCGGACGAGTCCGCCGCGTGACCCGCGCCGTCCGCGCCCTGGCGGCGCCCGCGATCCTCGGCGCCCTCCTCCTCTCCGGCTGCACGGACGCACCGGCTCCGGACGCGGCGACCCCCACGGCGGCGGCGAGCCCCGCCGCCACGGCGTCCGCCGAGCCCACGATCGCGCCGGTCGACGCCGGCGGCACCGCGGAGGAGAACCTGCCCGCCTTCGAGGCGACGGCGGGCGGCGTCGTCGCCGCCGATCCCAACGCGCAGGGTCGCGCCCTCGTGGATGCCCTGGTCGCCGCGGGGTTCCCGAAGGACCGCATGGAGGTGACCGCCGACGCGACCCCGCTCGGCAACTCGGTCGACTCGATCCTCGTGTCGGTGCGCCTGGACGACGGCTGCCTCATCGGCCAGCGGGCGCAGGACGGCTTCAGCGCGCACGTGGAACCCGCCCTCTCGTCCGACCGGTGCCTGGTCGGGCAGACCCGCGCGATCGACTGGTGAACGCCGGGCGCCGCCCCTGCGCGCGGCATCCGGTCGCCGCGGCACTCAATAGACTCGGGGCATGGCTGAATACATCTACTCGATGGTCCGCGCCCGGAAGTCGGTCGGCGACAAGCTGATCCTCGACGACGTCACCATGTCGTTCATCCCCGGCGCGAAGATCGGCGTCGTCGGACCGAACGGCGCGGGCAAGTCCACGATCCTCAAGATCATGGCGGGCCTCGACACGCCCAGCAACGGCGAGGCGAAGCTGTCGCCCGGCTACACCGTCGGGATCCTCATGCAGGAGCCCGAGCTCGAGCGAGTCCAAGACCGTGCTCGAGAATGTCCAGGAGGGCGTCGGCCCGCTCAAGGCGCAGGTCGACCGCTACAACGAGATCGCCGCGGCCATGGCCGAGCCCGACGCCGACTTCGACACCCTGCTCGCCGAGATGGGCACGCTCCAGGAGGCCATCGACGCCGCCGACGGCTGGGAGCTCGACTCGCAGCTCGAGCAGGCCATGGACGCCCTGCGCACCCCGCCGGGCGACGCGTCCGTCGCCAACCTCTCCGGCGGCGAGAAGCGCCGCGTGGCGCTCTGCAAGCTGCTGCTCCAGAAGCCCGACCTGCTCCTCCTCGACGAGCCCACCAACCACCTCGACGCCGAGAGCGTGCTCTGGCTCGAGCAGCACCTCTCCAAGTACCCGGGTGCCGTCCTCGCCGTGACCCACGACCGGTACTTCCTCGACCACGTCGCCGAGTGGATCGCCGAGGTCGACCGCGGCCGCCTGTACCCGTACGAGGGCAACTACTCCACGTACCTCGAGAAGAAGCAGGAGCGGCTCAGCGTCCAGGGCAAGAAGGACGCGAAGCTCTCCAAGCGCCTCGCGGAGGAGCTCGACTGGGTACGCAGCAACGCGAAGGGCCGCCAGGCGAAGTCGAAGGCGCGCCTCGCGCGGTACGAGGAGATGGTGACCGAGGCGGAGCGCACGAGGAAGCTCGACTTCGAGGAGATCCAGATCCCCGTCGGTCCGCGCCTCGGATCGCAGGTCATCGACGCGAAGAAGCTCCACAAGCAGTTCGGGGAGCGCGTCCTCATCGACGACCTGTCCTTCACGCTGCCCCGCAACGGCATCGTGGGCGTCATCGGCCCGAACGGCGTGGGCAAGACGACGCTGTTCAAGACCATCGTCGGCTTCGAGCCGCTCGACGCCGGCGAGCTCAAGGTCGGCGACACCGTCGACATCTCCTACGTCGACCAGAGCCGCGGCGGCATCGACCCCGAGAAGTCCCTCTTCGAGGTCGTGTCGGACGGCCAGGACTACATCCAGGTCGGCAAGCAGGAGGTGCCCGCGCGCGCCTACGTCTCGACCTTCGGCTTCAAGGGCCCCGACCAGCAGAAGAAGGCGGGCATCCTCTCCGGTGGTGAGCGCAACCGCCTCAACCTCGCGCTCACCCTGAAGCAGGGCGGCAACCTGCTCCTCCTCGACGAGCCCACCAACGACCTGGACGTCGAGACCCTCGGGAGCCTGGAGAACGCGCTCCTCGAGTTCCCCGGCTGCGCCGTGGTCATCACCCACGACCGGTGGTTCCTCGACCGCATCGCGACGCACATCCTGTCCTACGAGGGAACCGAGGAGGACCCGGCCAACTGGTACTGGTTCGAGGGCAACTTCGAGTCGTACGAGCAGAACAAGATCGAGCGGCTCGGCGCGGACGCCGCGAAGCCGCACCGCTCCGCCTACCGCAAGCTCACGCGGGACTAGCGGCGTGACCCGGGTCCACGTCCCCGTCCACCTCCGCTGGGCGGACCTCGACGCCTACGACCACGTGAACAACGTGGAGGTGCTGCGGCTGCTCGAGGAGGCCCGCGTGCGGGCCTTCTGGCGGAGCGGGGACGACGGCGACGGCGTGGACCCGGGCATGGCGCTCATCGACGCGACGGCGGGCGCGGAGACGATGACGATGATCGCGCGGCAGGAGATCGAGTACCTGCTGCCGATCTCCTACGGGCGTCGGCCGCTCGACGTGCAGGTGTGGCTCGGGCGGCTCGGGGGATCCAGCCTCGAGGCCTGCTACGAGGTGCGGACCCCGGCGGGCGTCGAGCCCGCCGCGCTCTACGCGCGCGCGTCGACCACCATCGTGCTGGTGGACGCCCGGACGGGGCGTCCCCGGCGCATCTCCGACGACGAACGCGCCGCGTGGACGCGCTACCTCGAGGAGCCCGTGGGGTTCAGCCGGCGCGGCTGAACCGGGTCCGCGGCGCCTCCCGTGTCGAGCGCCGACGGCCGGCCCGGATCCTCCCTCAGACGCCGGGCTCCGTCGGGACCCGCACCATGCCCTCCTGGGCGACGCTCGCGAGGAGGACGCCGTCGCGCGAGTAGATGCGGCCGAGGGACAGACCCCGTCCGCCCTGGGCGCTCGTCGACTCCTGCACGTAGAGCATCCACTCGTCGGCGCGCCCGAAGCGGTGGAACCACATCGCGTGGTCGAGGCTCGCGGCCTTGACCCCGGGGTCGCCCAGGACAGGCCATGACGGCGGTAGATGGACTCGAGGATCGAGTAGTCGCTCGCGTACGCCAGCGAGGCGAGGTGCACGGCCGGGTCGTCGGGCAGCCGCCCGAGCGCGCGGATCCACACGGCCTGGTGCGCCACGCGCTCCTCGGCCGCGCCGAAGTAGACCGGCTGCTCGACGTGCCGCATGTCGAAGGGGCGGTCGTTCGCCCAGTGCGCGGCGACCGGGTGGTCGATGCGCGAGAGGACGTCGCGGGCGCTCGGCAGGGTCTCGGGCTCGGGGATGCCCTCGGGCATGGGCGCCTGGTGCTCGAGCCCCTCGTCCGCGTCCTGGAACGACGCGATCATCGAGAGGATCGGGCGGCCGTCCTGGTACGCCTGCGTGCGCCGGGTGGAGAACGAGCGTCCGTCGTGGATGCGGTCGACCGAGAAGGTGATGGGCTTGGTGACGTCCCCGGGGCGGAGGAAGTACCCGTGCATGCTGTGCGGGCGACGGTCGGCTTCGGTCGTGCGCATCGCGGCGACCAGCGACTGGGCGAGCACCTGCCCGCCGAAGACGCGGCCCATGGGCATCCACTGCGAGGGGCCCGTGGAGATGTCCTCGCTCGTGCGGGCGCCCGTGTCGGTGAGGTCGAGGGCGGTGAGCAGGCCCGCGAGCGGGCCCTCGTCCGGGATGTCGGATGCGTGGTCGGTCATGAGTCCTCCGCCTGGCGGGCCGGCCTCGGGTGACCGGGCGCCCGGCGGTTCGCCGGGGCGCATCCAGTAGCTTAGACAGGCCATGACGCCCTCCTTCGCCCTCCGGGACGCCCTCGCCCTCGGCGATCTGCAGACCTTCCTCGGCCGCTCCGCCCGCGTCGACGACGGGGCCGTGCGCCTCATCGGATCAGGGGGGAGTGCTCGCCGTCTACACGTCGGTCCTGCAGCCCGCCGGCCTCCTGGACCGCTCGCCGACCGTGCTCGGGCTGCGCACCTTCGCGGCCGAGACGCAGGCGCCCGTGGACAGCGTCGTGCCGATCCGGGCGCTGCTCGACCGCCTCGCCCGGCTGGAGGGGCCGGCGACCGGTGCCCCCGGGGAGCCGGTCGGCGTCCTCGTGCCGCCGGACACCGCGACGGCGCCGTGGGCGGGCATCTCTCCGCCGCGCGCCGGGTGGGACCGCATCGAGGACGTGTCGCCGGCCGTGCTCCGCGGCGCCGCTCGTGCGGGGATCGACGAGGTCGCCGCGGCCGTGCCGACGGGGATCGGCGAGCAGATCGTGTCGCGCGTGCGCGGCGAGGTGTGGGGGCGCGCCGTCGAGGGCGCGCCGCACGTCGTGGCGGGGGGCGCCTTCGCCGCCTACAGCCTGGGCTTCCTCGGGCCGGATCCCGTGCCGGGCACGACACCGGACGACGACGAGGCGCCCGTCGCGGTGCTGCGTTCCGGGCCGTGGATGCGGCTCACCACCTCGCGCGGGCACGTGCTCGTGCGGCGTCATCTAGCCGGTCGCTCGATCGGGACCGGATGCGGGACGCGGTCAGCTCTCGTCGAAGGTGTTGACCATGGCGTGCGCCGCGCGCTCGAGGTAGTCCCAGAGCTGCGCCTCGTGCAGGGGGGACAGGTCGAGCGTGTCGACGGCCACGCGCATGTGGGTGAGCCAGCGGTCGCGCGCGTCGGGGTTCACCCGGAACGGCATGTGCCGCATGCGCAGGCGCGGGTGGCCGCGCTCCTCGCTGTAGGTCGTCGGACCTCCCCAGTACTGCTCGAGGAAGCCCGTGAGGCGCTGGATGGCGCCCTCGAGGTCCTCCTCCGGGTACATCGCGACGAGCACGGGATCCTCCGCGACGCCCCGGTAGAACTCGCGGACGAGCTTCTCGAACGTGGGGCGGCCGCCGACGTCGCCGTAGAAGGAGCTCGCGAGCAGGTCGGCCATCAGGACTCCTCGGGCGGGGTGACGGGCGTGCGGGGCGTGCGCGGATCACGGGGCGGCTTCGCCGCGGCCGGATCCTCGGGGAGGACCGTCCAGGTTGCGGTGACCTCGTCCTCGTCGAGCTCCTCGTCGGCCGAGCGCGGGGGAGCGGCCGGCGGGGCCGGCATCATGTCCGTCGAGCGCGGATCGGGTCGGGCGCCCGCGGCCCCGCGGACGACCGGGGAGGACGATCCGGTGGCGGAGGCCCCCGGGTGCCGCTGCGTGACCTTGCGGGCGCGCTTCCGGGGTGCCGGCGCCTCCGGCTGCTGCACGGGCGTCGAGGCCGTGCGGGGAGGGTGCGCCCCGCCCACGCTCGCCGCGCTGTCGAAGCCGGTGAGGACGACGGCGGCGAGCGACGGGAGGGTCACCCCCATGGCGTCGAGGGCCGCCTTCAGACGGGTGCGGAGCTCGCGCGAGACGTCGTCGCGGGCGTTGCTGCGGGTCTTGACGACGATGCGGATGACGACCGCGGACTCGGAGATCGACTCGATGCCCCACAGTTCGGGCTTCTCGACGATGCGCGAGCGCCACTTGGGCGTGCCCGCGAGCTCCGTCGCGGTCGCGAGCATCCGCTCCTGCACGGCCCGCACGTCGGTCTCGTAGGGGACCGCCAGGTCGATGACCACGCGGGCCCAGCCCTGGGACATGTTGCCGACGCGGAGGATCTCGCCGTTGCGGACGAACCAGAGCGTCCCGTTGACGTCGCGGAGGGTCGTGATGCGGATGCCGACGGTCTCGACGACGCCCGTCGCCGGGCCCACGTCGACGACGTCGCCGACGCCGAGCTGGTCCTCGACGACCATGAACATGCCGTTGAGGATGTCCTTCACGATGTTCTGCGCGCCGAAGCCGAGGCCCGCGCCGAGGGCGGCGGTGAGGAGGGCGAGGGAGGTGAGGACGCCGGGGGCGGTGGTCTCGATGAGGAGCGACATGGCGATCACGACGATGACGACGGTCGTGATGTTGCTGAGGACGCTGCCGAGGGTCCGCGTCCGCTGCACGACGCGGACGGCCGTGAGCGGGGAGGCCTGGATCGACTGGGTGTCGTCGACGTTCTGGCGCTTCTTGACGCCCGACACGATCTGGTCGACCGTGTTGCGGATCACGACGAGCAGGATCCACCGGGCGAGGACCGCGCCGATGAGGATGGAGAGGACCTGGATGAGCGTGCCCCAGGTGGAGAAGAACGAGCCGTCGCCGCAGCACACCATGCTCAGGTCCATCGCGACGCGCTTCCGGCGGGGAGGAGGAGAGGGGAGGTCGATCCGGACGAGTGTACCGGCGGGCTCCCTGGACGATCGGGGAGCCGGGCAGGAGCGCAGCCGTCGTGGCGGACCGCCCCGCCCGACGCCCGCATCCGACGCCACGACGGGGACGCCCGCCTGCGCGGTCGTCCCCGTCGGATGGTGCGGTGGTGCGATCGGGCTACTCGGCGTCCTTCGCCTGCGCCCGGAGCGCCCGCTCCACGCCCGACAGCAGCTCGCTGACGAGGCGGCGCAGCGCCGGCGGCTCGGGGTTCGCGTCGAGCCAGGCGACGGTCGCGTCGCGGAGCTCCTCGTCGGCGAGCGGCGACGGGTAGAAGCCGCCGATGAGCGCCGCCGCGATGGCGTAGCTCCGCGACGCCCACACGCCCTGCAGCGCGTCGAAGTACGCGCCCACGAAGGGCCGGAGCAGCTCCGTGTCCGCGGCGCGACGGAAGCCGAGCCCCGTGGTGCGGACGATCGTGTTCGGCTCCGTGTCGGCCTCCCAGACCGACGCCCACGCCGCCTGCTTGCCCTCCGCCGTGGGCAGCGCCGCGCGCGCCTGCGCGGCGGACTGCGCGCCCGTCGCCGTGCGGTCGGCGGCGAGCGCCGCGTCGATCTCCGCCGTGCCCGCGCGCCCGCCCGCGACGAGCGCGGTGAGCAGCTCCCAGCGCAGGTCGGCGTCGATCTCGACGCCCTCGAGCGTCTCCGTGCCGTCGAGGAGCGCCTGCACGTGGTCCAGCTGCGCGGGCTCCGCCGCGACCTGCGCGAACGTGCGCAGGAACTGGAACTGGTTGTCGGATCCGGGCGCCGCTTGGGCGGTGAGGGCCCAGAGCTCGGTCGCCACCGTCGCCAGCAGCTCCTGACGGTGGTCCGGCGCCGAGTACGAGGACGCGGCGACCGTGAGCTGCGCGAGCGCGTAGCGGAGGGCGGTCGACTCGTCCTCGGTGGCGACGTTGTCGAGCACCAGGCGCGCGTAGTCCCGGGCGCGGATCTCACCGTCGCGCGTCGCGTCCCACACGGAGGCGAAGACGAGCGAGCGGGCCAGCGAGTCCTCGAAGGCGGCGAGGTGCCGCATCGCGACCTCGAGGGAGGCGGCGTCGAGTCGGACCTTGGCGTACGTCAGGTCGTCGTCGTTCAGCAGCACGAGCGCCGGACGCGGGCGGCCGACGAGCTCGGCGACCTCGGTGCGGTCGCCGTCGACGTCCAGCTCGAAGCGCTCGGTGCGGACCAGGTGCGCGTCGCGCAGCTCGTAGAAGCCGATGGCGAGGCGGTGCGGGCGGAGCGTCGGGTAGTCCGCCGCCGCCTCCTGCAGCACGGCGAACGACGTGATCACGCCGTCCTCGTCCGTCTGGATCTCCGGGCGCAGGGTGTTGACGCCCGAGGTCTTCAGCCACAGGTCGGTCCAGCGCTCGAGGTCGCGTCCACTCGTTCCCTCGAGCTCGGACGTGAAGTCGCGGAGCGTCGAGTTGCCGAAGGCGTGGCGCTGGAAGTACGCCGCGACGCCCGCGAGGAACTCGTCCTGGCCGACGTAGGCGACGAGCTGACGGAGGACCGAGGCGCCCTTGGCGTAGGTGATGCCGTCGAAGTTGACCTGCACGTCCTCCAGGTCGTTGATGGTGGCGTAGACGGGGTGCGTGCTCGGAAGCTGGTCCTGCGTTGTACGCCCAGGACTTCTCTCCTGCGTTGAAGGTCGTCCAGGCCCCCATCCACTCGGTGGCCTCGGCGGTGGCGAGGGTCGAGATGTAGGTGGCGAAGGACTCGTTGAGCCACAGGTCGTCCCACCACTTCATGGTCACGAGGTCGCCGAACCACATGTGCGCGAGCTCGTGCAGGATCGTCGTGACCCGGCGCTCCTTGACCGCGTCGGTCACCTTGGAGCGGAAGACGTAGCTCTCCACGAACGTGACGGCGCCCGCGTTCTCCATCGCGCCCGCGTTGAACTCGGGGACGAAGAGCTGGTCGTACTTCGGGAACGGGTAAGGGTACGCGAAGCGCTCCTCGTAGAAGCGGAAGCCCTCGCGCGTCTTGTCGAAGACGTAGTCGGCGTCGAGGTGCTCCATGAGCGACTTGCGGGCGAACACGCCGAGCGGGATGGTGCGGCCGTCGCTCGACGTCAGCTCGCTGCGGACCACGCCGTAGGGGCCCGCGATGAGCGCCGTGATGTAGCTCGACATGCGGAGCGTGGGCTCGAAGGTCCACGTGGACGCGCCGTCGGCGGCGGCCGTCGGCTCGGGCGTGGGGGAGTTCGAGACGACCTCCCAGTGCGCCGGCGCCGTGACCCGGAAGCGGAAGACGGCCTTGAGGTCCGGCTGCTCGAACACCGCGAACATGCGGCGCGAGTCCGGCACCTCGAACTGCGAGTAGAGGTACACCTCGTCGTCGACCGGGTCGACGAAGCGGTGCAGGCCCTCGCCCGTGTTCGTGTACATCGCGTCGGCGACGACCGTCAGCTCGTTCTCCTGCGCGAGGTCGTCGAGGCGGATGCGCACGCCGTCGCTCACGTCGGCCGGGTCGAGCTCGCGGCCGTTGAGCGTGACGGAGTGCACCGTGCGCGTGATGGCGTCGATGAAGGTCGACGCGCCGGCCGTCGCCGTGAAGCGCACGGTCGTCGTGGATCCGAACACCTCGGCCCCGCGGGTGAGGTCGAGCGCGACGTCGTACTCGGACACGGCGAGGAGCGCGGCGCGCTCCTCCGCCTCGACGCGGGTGAGGTTCTCTCCTGGCATGGTGCTCCTGCTCGTCCGTGAGGTGGGTGGGCCTGCGGACGCGCCTCGCGTGACGATTCACCGGGCGGTCGGGGACCGCGGGTGCCCAGGCGGAGCGGCGCCGCTTCGGAGCCGATCCTATTCCGTCGGCTGACCTAGGCTGGCGGCATGTCCGACGTTCAGAGCAGCCCCCGCACCACCGCCGTCGAGTTCTGGTTCGACCCCTCCTGCCCCTGGGCGTGGATGACCTCCCGCTGGGTCGACGAGGTCGCCCGCCACCGGGACCTCGACATCACCTGGCGCGTCATGAGCCTCGCCGTCCTCAACGAGGACAAGGCCGACGACCCGCACTTCGCCGAGTTCCTCCCGCGTGCGCTCCGCTTCACGCGCCTCGTCGCCGCGGTCGAGGCCGAGCACGGCGCCGGGCACGTCAAGCCGCTCTACGACGCGCTCGGGACGCGGATCCACCTGCAGGGGAACACCGACGCGGACGTCGTCGTCCCCGAGGTGCTCGCCGAGCTCGGCCTCCCCGCTGAGCTCGCCGAGACCAGCCGCACCGACCGCTACGACGAGCCGATGCGCGCGAGCCACTTCGACGGCATCGAGCGGGTCGGCCAGGACGTCGGCACCCCCGTGATCTCGGTCGACGGCGTCGCCTTCTTCGGCCCCGTCATCTCCCCGGCGCCGAAGGGCGAGGAGGCCGTCCGCCTGTGGGACGGCGTCGTGGCCGTCGCCGCGTACCCCGGCTTCTTCGAGATCAAGCGCTCGCGCACCGTGGGCCCCGTCTTCGACTGACCCACTCCCGTCGCGCACGCGACGAGCGGGCGCCACGCGGCGCCCGCTCGCCGCGTGACCGACCGCCCGCACCGCGGGCACGACGCCGCCCGGGCGGCAGAGAGGGATGCACCGATGCGCATCCACATCGCGACCGATCACGCGGGACTCGACTTCTCGAGGTTCCTCACCGAGCACCTGACGGCCGTCGGCCACGACGTCGTGGACCACGGGCCGGTGGCCTACGAGCCGCTCGACGACTACCCGTCGTTCTGCATCCGCGCGGCCCGCGCCGTCGTCGCCGACCAGCGCGCCGGCACGCCGGCGCTGGGCGTCGTCTTCGGCGGATCCGGCAACGGCGAGCAGATCGCGGCCAACAAGGTCGAGGGAGTGCGGGCCGCCCTCGTCTGGAACCCGTCCACCGCGGTGCTGGCGCGCCAGCACAACGACGCGAACGTGATCTCCATCGGCGCCCGGCAGCACACCGTCGAGGAGGCCACGGCCTTCATCGACGCGTTCATCGCCGAGCCGTTCTCCGCCGAGAAGCGCCACGCGCGCCGCATCGCGCAGCTCGCCGAGTACGAGACGACGGGAGCCATCGCCGGCCACCCCGTCACCGACTAGGCCGCCGTGCCCGAGGGGCATTCGATCCACCGGATCGCGAAGCAGTTCGAGGCGCACTTCGTCGGCGATGCGGTGCAGGCGTCGTCGCCGCAGGGCCGATTCGCGGAGGGCGCCGCCGTGCTCGACGGGCGGCGGCTCCTCGGCGCGAAGGCCGTCGGCAAGCAGATGTTCCTCGAGTTCGACGGCGGGGTGTGGCTCCGCGTGCACCTCGGGCTCTACGGTGCATGGGACTTCGCCGGCGACGTGTCGACGCTGAACCGGATGGGACAGAACGGCATGCGCGGCGACGTGCCGGTCGACGAGCGCGTCGACGACGCGCCCGTGGACACGGCCGCCGAGGACTCCCTCGCCAGCATCGGGGCACCCCGTCGCGCACGCCTCCGCATGGCCGAGCAGGAGAAGGTGCACGACCCGTTCTCCTCGGAGGCGTGGCCGCCGGAGCCCGTGGGCCAGGTGCGCGTGCGCCTGCTCACGGAGCACGCCGTGGCGGACCTCCGCGGCCCCACCGCATGCGTGGTCGCGGACGCCGAGGAGGTGCAGCAGGCCATCGACAAGCTCGGGCCGGATCCGCTCGTCGAGGGCGGCAAGCGCTCCGAGGACCGGTTCACGGCCACGGTGCGCAAGAAGCCCACCGCCATCGGGCTGCTGCTCATGGACCAGGCCGTCGTCAGCGGCATCGGCAACGTCTACCGGGCCGAGCTGCTGTTCCGGGCGCGGCAGAACCCGCACACCCCGGGGCGCGATGTGCCCGAGGACGTCGTGCGCGGTCTCTGGAAGGACTGGTCGAAGCTGCTCCGCAAGGGCGTCGAGGTGGGGCAGATGATGACCATGGACGGGTTGCGCGGCAAGAGGCTCGACGCGGCGCTCCGCAACCGGGCCGACCGCCACTGGGTGTACCACCGCGAGGGCCTGCCGTGCCGCGTGCGCGGCACGAACATCGTGATGGAGGAGGCTGCGGGGCGGAAGCTCTACTGGTGCCCGTACTGCCAGGCCTGATGCGCGGGGCGTGACGGTGCATCGTCCCCGAGGCTGCGGGCGCTGGACGGCCCGAGGCGCGCTCCTCGCGCGGGGATGACGAGAGGGGCCCGGATCCTGCTGGATCCGGCCCCGTCCGTCGGCGCGTGCCGGTCGGCCGGCTACTCGCTGATGTGCGCGAACAGGAACCAGCGGTCCTTCTCGAGACCGCGGGCGATCTCGATGGCCACGTCCTGACTGTTGACGTCGATCTCCCCGAGCTCCTGGACCGCGCGGTTGACGAGCTCCATGGTCGCGTCGATCTGCGCGATGACCTCGGCGATGGTCGCGCTCGACTGGCGGAAGCCGGGCGTGAGCGGAGCCGTGGTGGTCGAGGCGGCCACCGTCTCGATGCGGGCGTCGATGGGGAGGCCGAGGGCGACGACCCGCTCGGCGGCCGTGTCGGCCCAGTCCTGCGCGTGGGAGACGAGGACGTCGAGGAACTCGTGGACGCCGATGAAGTTGGCGCCGCGGACGTGCCAGTGCGCCTGCTTGCCGTTGACGGCGAGGGCCTGGAGGTTGACGACGACGGGGCTCAGGAACTGCGCGACGCCGGCGGCGACGTCGGCCGAGGCGGAGCTGGTGGGGACGTGGACGGTGTCGGTCATGGGTTCTCCTCGAACGTGGACGGGTCTGCGGGCTGCGGACGGTGACCTCAATCTCGCGCACCTCGTCGAGCGCCGCAAGCAAGCTGAGGCATCGCTTACCGGGACGCGTGGGCTCCCGGCGACCCGCTCAGCGCAGGGCGGAGACGCGAGCCGCGACCTCGCGGAGGTCGCGGATCCGCCGCTCGTAGCGGGCGGCCACCGCGATGAGCACGACGCCGCCGATGCCCGCCCAGGCCCACCACGGCACCGTCGCCGACGCGTCGCGGATCCACGGCCAGAGCTGGGCGATCGCGTGGACGAGCAGCACAGCGCCGCCGATGAGGAAGGGGGCTCGCAGACGCCGCGCCGCTCCGACGAGGAGCACCGCGAGCGCCACGACGCCGAGTGCGACGATCCTCCAGGCGGGGAGGGGCCGAGGTCGGCCAGCAGCGGCGGCACCATCAGGACGAGGAGCCCGGGTGCCAGATGGCGCATGCTGCCCGCCGTCGGGTCGTCTGCCATCCGCCGAGTGCCGACCGCGATGAGGGCCAGGGCGACGGGCACCGTGACCCATTCGACCGGATCCGCGGCACCGGTGCCGGCGAGGACGGCGGCCGCGAGCACGGCCGCGACGAGGGCGGAGACCGCGACCAGCGGGTCGACGAAGCGGGCCCCGCCGCGAGGGTCGAGGCTCCGGGGTGGACCGGTGCTCGGCGGGGCCGGCCGCCGCGTCGCTGACGGGGTCGTCGCCGTCGCCATGGTCGCCGCCCTCGACGTGCGGGGCCCGGGCACCGCTACCCGCCGCCGCGACGTGGAGGAGGGCGACGAGGGCGACGAGGACCGCGGATCGCGCGGTCGTGCCGGGGAGGGCGGCAGCGTGCCCGACGATGACCGCGACGGTGCCGACGATCGTGACGCCCGCGAGCGCCGCGAGTGCCAGTGCGCGTGGCGCGACGGCCAGGACGGCGACGAGGGCGCCGCCGGGGACCGCGGCGACGGGTGCGGACGGCCCGGCTGTCGAGGGCGCGGCTGCCGACGGGGTCGGAGTCGCCGGCGCGTCGTGGCGCGACGCACGCGGAGGCGCCTCCGCCCCCGTGCCCAGGAGCGCGACCGCCAGGATCAGCACGACGCCGCTCGACAGCGACCAGAGGTCCGTGCGTCCCGGGGTGGCGGGCGCGTCGGCCAGCAGCTGCGCGAGGGGGCGGCCGAGGCCGACGAGGAGCACGGCGAGGGCCGCCGGGGCCGCCGTCGCGACGAGGAGCGACCTGCGAGCGCGATCGGATGGAGCTGAGCCGGCGGTGCGCTCGGGCGTCGGCGAAGGCGCGGCCGACCGGCCGAGTGCGGCGCAGGCGAGGATCAGGCAGGCTCCGGCGGCGCCGCCGAGGACGAGGCCGCGCACGGGCCCGCCCTCCCAGGACGCCACCGCGGTCGGCACGGCCGCCAGGAGGAGGGCGGCGAGGAGCAGCGGCGCGCCGCTCCCGGTGCGGCGCGACCCGTCCGGGCCGGCACGGAGGGACGACAGCGGGCCCCGCTCGAGAGCGGCGGCGACGAGCAGCAGGACCCCGGCCGGCGGGAGGACGTACGGCTCGACCGATCCGACGTCCCCGCGGGCGAGCGCGACCCAGAGGGCGGCCGAACCGAGGACGAGGGCACCCCAGCCCAGCCTGCGGCGACCCGCGGACCGCGGATCGAGGGACGTGATCAGCACGGCGCTCGCCGCGAGGAGCAGGGCGAGCGGGAGACCCGGCGCGTCCACCACGGCGGTCGCGGAGACGGCGACCAGCACGAGCACGCCCACGGCCGCGTCCGCCGCGTACCCCGCCGGGCGCTGGACCCGACGGGAGCCGCCGGCTTCCGCGGTCCGGGCGCCCAGGCGCGCCGCGGCGCCGACGGCGGCGATGAGGACCGCGGTCACGACCGGCACCGCGACCGCCCCGGTGTCCGCCGCGGGGGACGCCGATCGCCACGACGCGAGGGCGACGACGACCGCTGCGACGTGGGCCACGGCCGTCACGACGTCGAGGACCCGACGATGCGCCGTGCGGATCGCGAGGAGGGCGCCGGCGCAGGACACCAGGAGGACGGCTGCGGCGAGGGGTCGCGTCACGCCCTGGTCGGGCCGGACGGAGAGGACCATCACCAGCGCCGTGAGGGCGGGGACCACCGCGATCGCGGCCCCGGCGATGAGGCTGTCGACGGCGTCCCGGGCGGCCCGCAGGACGAGGGCGCCCGTCGCCACCAGGAGCGCGCACGTGACCACGAGCTGCGCGTCGACGGCCCATGTGCGCTCGACCGGCGCTGCCGCCAAGCGGATCGCACGGGTGGCGCCGAGGGCGAGGAGCCCGCAGACCGCCGCCGACGACCGTCGCGCGGAGGAGCGGGCGGACGGCGGAGGGGACCCGGCGGAGTCCCGCGGCGGCGGACAGTGCGAGCGCGGCCAGCACCGCGGTGGCGATGAGCGGCCGGAAGACGTCGTCCGCGCGTCCGGCGGGCGCCAGGGGGAGGGCGGCCGTGAGGATCCCCGCGAGCACCAGTGAGGTGACACCCCGTCGCACCCGCGGACCGTGCGCGTCGGCCTCGGGCCGGTCCACGCGGAGCGCTGCCCAATGCAGCAGGGCCGCGACGGCGAGGAGCGTCCCGGCGATCGGCAGGACGTAGGCCTCGACGAGGCGGACGTCCGTCGCCAGGAGGCGCGACCACAGTGCGGCGATCCCCAGGCCGAGGGCCGTCCACGCCCAGATGCGCCGCGCGCTGCGGGAGAGGAGGAGGCCGTCGGCGGCGGTCGAGAGGACGAGGGAGGCGACCGCCAGGACGACGAGCGGGATCCACACCCGGTCCTCTCGTCCGCCGAGGGCCCCGCCGACGACCGCGATGGGGAGCGCCGCGGCGCCCACTGCGACCGAGCCGGCGTCCAGGGCCACGCGCAGCGCCCGGGACGCGCGGAGGTAGGCGAGGCGCCCTGCCGCGATCACCACGAGGGCGACAGCGGCGGGGAGGATGCCGGAGGTCAGCCCGCGCGACGGCAGCAGGACGGCGACCGTGATCACGACGGCGAGGCCCACCGGCGCTGTCGGCGCAGCCGTCGCCGACCTCGTCGGCCGCTCCCGGGTGATCCGGCTGCGCGGACCGGGGGATCGAGGCGACGGGATGGCGGCCGGGACTCCAGCGGGCGCGTCCTCAGCGGGCGCGTCCTCGGCGGGCGCGGCCCCGACCCCGAGCCCGGCGACGATCGGTCGCTGCCCGGAGCCCAGGGGCTCGAGGAGCTCGACGACTTCGCCGGGGGTGCGCTCGGGACGCGGCGGGAGGGGGCGGAGCCCGACACCCCCGGCTGTCCATGCGACGAGTCCGGCGGCGAGGAGCACCTGCGCTGCCACGGGCCAGGCGGGCGCGGAGGTCAGGCGCCCGCCCGCGCCGTCGGCTCCCGCCAGCATCACGAGGAGGGACGCGACCAGCCCGGGGAGGAGCGACGTGACGAGCACCAGGCTCCGCCGCGCCCCGGGCGCGGAGCGGAGGAGACCGGCGACGAGGACGAGGGCACCGGACGTCGCGAGCACGAGGACCACGGGATCGGACGCATCTCCGAAGGTCGCGGAGGGGGGAGGTCCGCCGATGACGCCGGCGTGGCGCAAGGACGGCGCCAGGGCCGCGACGGAGAGCAGGGTGCCCGCCGCCGCGACGACGGTGGCGCCGCCACGAGCCACGGCGCTGCCCCCGGTGCGGGCGACGACGGCGAGGAGCCCCAGGAGGACGGGGGTGGCTGCCCACCAGGTGGGTGCGCTGCCCCATGAGGCGAGCCAGCCCGCTGCGGCGGCGGCGATGCCGAGCGCGCTCACGGGAGCGGAACGGGCACCGAGGAGGACGCGGGCGCCGGCGGTCGACCCCGGCTCCGGCGCGGGGACGGTGCCGTCGGCATGCGCGGTGGACAGGTCGCTGCGGGCTGGGGCCGCCTCGGTCCGGATCCCGAGCGCCACCACGGCGGCCGCCACGAGGACGTACAGGGCCACGACCGCGGCGAGCGGGCCGATGGCTGGGATCGCGACCACCACCACGACCGCGCCCGACCAGGCGAGGGCGCCGCGTCGCGCAGCCAGCCGACGCCCGAGGACGGAGGCGCCGAGCACGAGGAGCCAGGCCGCGACGACGCCGAGGACCGCGGCCCTGCCGTCGGCCGCCGCCCCGAGGGCGCCGGTCTCCCGCGCCAGCTCCCGCACCGGGTCGCTGCCGGGTTCGAGCGCCCACGGGGGCACGCCGGCGACCATCGCCGCGGCGGCACCGCCCGCCGCGGTCAGGGCTACGGGCAGCGCGGCGACGATCGCGACCACGCCCGCGGCCGACCGGCCGACACGGGCGGACGCGGCGTGCAGGGGCGCCGTCAGACGCCCGGCGGCCACGTCGAGCACCGCGACGACCAGGACGGCGGCGACCAGCTGTCCGCAGAGCGTCAAGAGGGCCGGACCGCCGGTGACGGCCGTGACCGGGACGGCCATCGCGGCACCGGCGCCGGCGACCACGGAGGCGATGATGCGCAGCGGCCGCGTGCCCCAGGTCGTGGCCGCCGGGGAGTGCGGGCGGCGACGTCGTCGTCGCCGCCTTCGCGGTCGCCGTGATCGGCGGTCGTGACGGCGGGCGTGCTGGACGACAGGAGCGCGGCGTGCACGGCCGCCGCGGTCGCCGCGAGGAGGAGGGGGACGGCCGGGACCGCGCCCGGGTCGGCGGCGCTCGCCGCTCCGGCGAGGAGAGCCCCGGCCGCGGTGGCGACGCCGACGACACGGAGCACGAGCCGCTCCCACGAGGAGGGCGACCACCAGCCGCGCGCCTGGGGCAGCGCGTGCAGGAGCGACACGGCGGAGGCGAAGGCGAGCGCCAGCGCGGTGCGCGTGGCCGGATCGAGGGAGGAGGCGGAGGCCGCCAGCAGCCCGGCGGCGACGGGGAGACCGGCCCAACCCGCCAACCCGATCGCGCGGACCCGCAGCAGCGGGCGGAGCGCGAGGAGGACCGCCGAGGCGACCAGGGTGCCGACGCCGAAGTAGCGGAACGGATCCGCGGATCCCGCCCCGGCGAGGTCGTACGCCCGCACCGCCCAGACGTCGAGGTGGAGGAGGACGACGCCGACGACGCCCACCGCCTCCGCCGTCCCGGCCAGCCGTCGCCGCGCGAGGACCGCGGACGCGGCGAAGGCGGCGACGGTCACGGCGCCGGTGATGGCCGCGCGCACGAGGAGCCCGTAGGTGACGAAGGCGTAGACGACGTAGAACACGGCGGCCACGGAGAGCAGCACGACGCCGATGCTCAGCATCACGACCGGCACGCTCAACCGGCGGCGCGGGGCGGCCGGCGCGGGACGAGAGGCGGGAGGCACAGCGGCGGGAGGCACAGCGGCGGGAGGCACAGCGGCGGGAGGCACAGCGGCGGCGGGCTCCGCCGACCCGGGGAGCGTCGCCGCCGAGCGGGCCGGATCCGCCGGCGGTGCCCAGCCCGGCGTGGGCGGCACGGCTCGAGGAAGGGCGATGCCGGCGGCCGTCGACGGGGAGACCGCCCCCGCGGCTTCGGTGCGCGCCGTCTCCGCGGTGCGCGCAGCGCGGTGAGCCTCCGCGGTGCGTGCGGCCGCCCAGTCGCGCATGGAGCCGAGCAGCCGCGTGCGGTCGTCGACGAGCCGGACGATGTCCGCGGAGACGCGGAGGACCTCGGCGGCCCCGGGCGCCCGGACGTCGAGGCCGCACCTGGCGCAGACCAGGGCGCCGAGCGGGGCGAAGCAGGAGGGGCACAGGTCCGTGCGGTTGAGATGCTCGGCGCGAACCGGCCAGGAGGCTCCGGCACGAGGTGCCGCGCCGTCGTCCGCATCCGTCCGAGGGCCGGTTCCCGCGTCATCCGTGACCATGTACGCCCCCTGCGCTCGCTCGGGCGGATCCGCGCATCCACCCGCCGCTCAGGACGCTATCGGCAACCCGGCCCGCCGTGAGGGCCGGGACCCCGAACGGGGGCCCGTCGCGAGGGGCGGCATGTGGGGAGGGGCGGTGGATGCGGCCGCCGGCCGCCCACCGGCGTCGGACGCAGGCAGGGCGGGGAGACCGCGGGCACGCGCGGGGAGTAGGGACCGGGAGAGGGGATGACGGGAATCGAACCCGCGTGATCAGTTTGGAAGACTGAGGCTCTACCATTGAGCTACATCCCCGCGATGCCGGTGCCGCCGCCCCCGAGGGGCCGCACGCCGGATGCGCGGGGTCCAGCGTAGCGCAGCCTCCCGCCGCCGGTGACCAGCGCCCGGCACGAGTCGGATAGGCTGTGCCACGGTCGGATCGGCTTCCGCGCGCCTGCACGTCGAGGTGCACGGTGCCCGCGCCGACCGAGGGAATGCGTGGCAGCCGGGGCGTAGCGTAGTGGCTAGCGCGTCCGCTTTGGGAGCGGAAGACCGCAGGTTCGAGTCCTGTCGCCCCGACCACATCCCCGACGACGAAATGCCGTCTCAGCCGAGGCGCGTACCGCGAATACAGGAGAACTCCACACGTGAAGACCACGGTCGAAAAGCTGAGCCCCACGCGCGTCAAGCTCGCGATCTCTGCCACCCCCGAAGACCTGAAGCCGCACATCGACCACGCATACGGCCACATCGCCGAGCAGGTCAACATCCCCGGCTTCCGCAAGGGCAAGGTGCCGCCCGCCATCATCGACCAGCGCGTCGGTCGCGAGGCCGTGCTGGAGCACGCCGTCAACGACGGCATGGACGGCTTCTACCAGGCAGCGGTCAAGGAGTCGGACATCCGGCCCCTCGGCCGCCCCGAGGCGGACGTCAAGGAGTGGCCCGGCAAGGACCTCACCGGCGACCTGCTCCTCGAGATCGAGGTCGACGTCCGCCCCGAGTTCGACCTGCCGTCCTACGAGGGCCTCGAGCTCACCGTGGACTCCGTCGAGGTCACCGACGACGAGGTCGGCACCGAGCTCGACAACCTGCGCAGCCGCTTCGGCACGCTGATCACGGTGGACCGTCCCGCGAAGACGGGCGACTTCGTGCAGATCGACCTCACCGCGACCATCGCCGGCAACGCCGTCGACACCGCGAGCGGCATCTCCTACGAGCTCGGCTCCGGCGACCTCATCGACGGGATCGACGAGGCGCTCGAGTCCCTCACCGCGGGGGAGAGCACCACCTTCGAGTCGAAGCTGCTCGGCGGCGACAACGAGGGCGAGACGGCCGAGATCGCCGTCACCGTCCAGTCCGTCAAGGAGCGCGAGCTGCCCGAGGCCGACGACGACTTCGCCCAGATCGCCAGCGAGTTCGACACCATCGACGAGCTGCGCGAGGACGTCAAGACCCAGGTCGGCAAGTCCAAGGTGTTCGGCCAGGTCACCCAGGCCCGCGACCAGATCGTCGACAAGCTCCTCGAGGGCGTCGAGATCCCCGTCCCCGAGAAGCTCGTCGAGGACGAGGTGCACCGCCACCTCGAGAACGAGAACCGCCTCGAGGACGACGTGCACCGCGCCGAGGTCAAGGAGTCCAGCGAGAAGGCGTTCCGCCAGCAGCTGCTGCTCGACGTCATCGCCGAGAAGGAGGAGCTGAAGGTCAGCCAGGACGAGCTGACCCAGTACCTCATCCAGGGCGCGCAGCAGTACAACATGGAGCCGAACGAGTTCGTCCAGGTGCTGCAGCAGAACAACCAGATCCCCGCCATGGTCGGCGAGGTCGCGCGCAACAAGGCCCTCGCGGTCGTGCTCGACAAGGCGAAGGTCGTGGACGCCGACGGGAAGGCCGTCGACGTCACCGAGTTCACGCAGCCCGTCGTCCGTGACGCCGATGCCGCCGAGCCCGCCGACGCGGACGCCGAGGCCGTCGTCGCCGACGCTCCCGCGGAGGAGGCCGAGGCCCCCGCCGAGGCCGCCGCCGTCGAGGAGGCGCCCGCCGAGAAGCCGAAGAAGAAGGCGGCGCCCAAGAAGAAGGCCGCCCCGAAGGCCGCCGACTCGGAGTAGTCGCATCCGCCGGACGCATGCACGCGGTCGGCAGCACGAGGGCCCGGGGAGCAGACGCTCCCCGGGCCCTCGTGCTTCCTGCGGCGCGGCGGCAGCACCGGTCCGCCCGCGGCGGCAGCACCGCTCCGCCCGCGGCGGCGGCACCGCTCCGCCCGCGGCGAACACGGCGATCGGGCGGACGGCGCTCCGATAGATTCGTGACTCGAAGCGACGAATGAATGGGAGCTCGAACAATGGCCGAACCGACACTGGTACCCGGTGTTTTTGACCGACTGCTGAAGGACCGCATCATCTGGCTCGGATCCGAGGTCCGCGACGACAACGCGAACGAGATCTGCGCGAAGATCCTGCTGCTGGCGGCGGAGGACTCCGAGAAGGACATCTTCCTCTACATCAACTCGCCCGGCGGTTCCATCACCGCGGGAATGGCCATCTACGACACCATGCAGTTCGTGCCCAACGACATCGTCACCGTCGGGATCGGCATGGCCGCCTCCATGGGCCAGCTGCTGCTCACGAGCGGCACCAAGGGCAAGCGCTACATCACGCCGAACGCGCGCGTGCTGCTGCACCAGCCCCACGGCGGCTTCGGCGGCACGTCGAGCGACATCCAGACGCAGGCCCAGCTCATCCTCTCGATGAAGCAGCGCCTCGCCGAGATCACCGCGGGCCAGACCGGCAAGACGGCCGAGCAGATCAACGAGGACGGCGACCGCGACCGCTGGTTCACCGCCCAGGAGGCCCTCGAGTACGGCTTCGTCGACCACATTCGCGAGTCGGCGACGGACGTCGTCGGCGGCGGCGGCACCGAGACCTCCTAGAGCCCGCGACAGAGTAGACAGGTAAGAGAAGAGAACATGGAACTCCCCACCTTCGGCGGCGCCCGCGGCGCCGGCTCCACCGCCACGAGCCCGTCGTCGCGGTACATCCTCCCCAGCTTCGAGGAGCGCACGGCCTACGGCTACAAGCGGCAGGACCCCTACGCGAAGCTCTTCGAGGACCGCATCATCTTCCTCGGCGTGCAGGTCGACGACGCGTCGGCCGACGACGTCATGGCGCAGCTGCTCGTGCTCGAGTCGATGGACCCCGACCGCGACATCGTGATGTACATCAACTCGCCCGGCGGCTCCTTCACGGCCATGACGGCGATCTACGACACGATGCAGTACG
This sequence comes from Clavibacter sp. AC415, assembly GCF_979252985.1. Taxonomy (NCBI): domain Bacteria; kingdom Bacillati; phylum Actinomycetota; class Actinomycetes; order Micrococcales; family Microbacteriaceae; genus Clavibacter; species Clavibacter sp. AC415. The sequence continues at coordinate 145,973 of NZ_CEEDAR010000014.1, forward strand.
TCTCGCCGCAGATCCAGACCGTGTGCCTCGGTCAGGCCGCCTCGGCCGCGGCTGTCCTGCTCGCGGGCGGCGCGCCCGGGAAGCGCCTCGCGCTCCCCAACGCGCGCGTGCTGATCCACCAGCCCGCCACGGGCGAGTCCAGCGGCGGACAGGCCTCCGACATCGAGATCCAGGCGGCGGAGATCATGCGCATGCGCTCCTGGCTCGAGGACACGCTCGCGAAGCACACCAACCGCGACCGCGACCAGATCAACCGCGACATCGAGCGCGACAAGATCCTCGGCGCCGACGAGGCCCTGGAGTACGGCCTCATCGACCAGGTGCTCACCTCGCGCAAGAACCTGACGGCGGCGATCCCCGCACGCTAGGACCCGCACGGCGGAGGGGCGGTCGGCTGATGCCGACCGCCCCTCCTGCGCGTCCGGGTCAGGCGGCCGGCTCCTCCAGCTCGCCGCGCTCGATCGCCTCGCGCTCGAGCTCCCGGACGATGGGCAGGATGTCCGTGCCGAACCGGTCGATGTCCTCCAGGTAGTGGAGGAAGCCGAGCAGCAGGAGGTCGACGCCGCGCTTGCGGTACTCGACCATGCGGCGGGCGATCTGCTCCGGCGTGCCGATGAGCCCGGTGCGGAAGCCGTCGTTGTACTGCACGAGGTCGCGGAACGTGGAGTCGGACCACATGCCCTTCCCGTCGCCGGTCGACGCGCCCGCCTGCCTCACCGCCTGCCGGAAGCCCTCGACCGCGTCGGGGTTGGCCTTCGCGATGATCTCCTCGAGCACCTCCTGCGCCTCCTGCTCGGTGTCCCGGGCGATGACGAAGCCGTTCAGCCCGAAGCGCACGCGCTCGGTGCGGCCGGCTGCGCGCGCGGACGCCAGCACGTCGGCGCGCTGCTCCTCGAAGCCCGCGAAGTCCTTGCCGTTGGAGAAGTACCAGTCGGTGACGCGACCGCCCATGGCGCGCGCGTCAGTGCTGTTGCCGCCCATGAAGATCTCGGGGTGCGCCCGGCCCGGCACGGCGACGGGCGGCGGCTTCAGCGTGAAGTCGTGGATCCGGTAGAAGTCGCCGAGGTGCGTGAAGTCCTTCTCGGTCCAGAGCCCTCGGAGCACCCGGATGAACTCCTCGGTGCGGCGGTACCGCTCGCCGTGCTCGAGCCACGGCTCGCCGAAGCCGACGAACTCGTCCTTCAGCCAGCCGGAGACCACGTTGACGGCGGCGCGGCCGTGCGACATGTGATCGGCCGTGATGATCCACTTCGCGAGCACGCCCGGGTGCCAGAGCCCGGGGTGCACGGCCGCGATGACCTTGAGGCGCTCCGTGGCGAGCAGGAGGCCCAGCGAGAACGACGTGGACTCGTGCTGCTGGTCGGCGCCGTAGGACGCGGCGTACCGCACCTGGCTGAGGGCGTAGTCGAAGCCGCGCTGCTCGGCGAGCTGCGCGACCTCGACGTTGAAGTCGAAGTCGAAGTGGGTGCGCTGCTCGATGTCGCTCGTCACGAGGCCGCCCGAGACGTTCGGGACCCAGTAGGCGAAGGACAGCGCGTCGGGGGATGCGGTGGCGGGGTTCTCGGTCATGCCGACATGGTGGGTGCGGCGGCTCCACGACGCCCCGTGTGTTGCGCCGTGTGACGGATCCGCGACCACCGATACCACGCGACGGGCCGTGCTCCCAGGGGTCCGGGCGATGTCCCATGCACGGGTTAGGCTCGTGGCACACCGCACGACTTCCGGGGAGGCATTCATGGCACGCATCGGCGAGAGCGCGGATCTGCTCAAGTGCTCCTTCTGCGGGAAGAGCCAGAAGCAGGTCCAGCAGCTGATCGCGGGACCGGGCGTCTACATCTGCGACGAGTGCGTGGAGCTCTGCAACGAGATCATCGAGGAGCGCCTGGCCGAGGCCAGCGAGGAGACGACGGGCGAGTTCGAGCTCCCCAAGCCCAAGGAGATCTTCGGCTTCCTCGACGAGTACGTCATCGGGCAGGAGGCCGCGAAGCGCGCCCTGTCCGTCGCGGTGTACAACCACTACAAGCGCGTGCGCGCCGTCGGCACCATCGGCCCGGCCGAGACGGTGGGCGACGAGATCGAGATCGCGAAGAGCAACATCCTGCTCATCGGCCCCACCGGCTGCGGCAAGACCTACCTGGCGCAGACTCTCGCGAAGCGCCTCAACGTGCCGTTCGCCGTCGCGGACGCGACCGCGCTGACGGAGGCCGGCTACGTCGGCGAGGACGTCGAGAACATCCTCCTGAAGCTCATCCAGGCGGCCGACTACGACGTGAAGCGCGCCGAGACGGGCATCATCTACATCGACGAGGTCGACAAGATCGCGCGGAAGGCCGAGAACCCCAGCATCACGCGCGACGTCTCCGGCGAGGGCGTGCAGCAGGCGCTGCTGAAGATCCTCGAGGGCACGGTGGCCTCCGTGCCGCCGCAGGGCGGGCGCAAGCACCCGCACCAGGAGTTCATCCAGGTCGACACGACCAACGTGCTCTTCATCGTCGCCGGCGCGTTCGCGGGGCTCGAGGACATCATCAGCCAGCGCGCGGGCAAGAAGGGCATCGGCTTCGGCGCCCCGCTGCACCGCAAGGACGTCAACGCCGACGTGTTCGGCGAGGTGCTGCCCGAGGACCTGCACAAGTTCGGGCTCATCCCCGAGTTCATCGGCCGCCTGCCCGTCGTGACCACGGTCACCCAGCTCGACCAGCGCGCGCTGATGGAGATCCTCACCAAGCCGCGCAACGCGCTCGTGCGCCAGTACCAGCGCATGTTCGAGCTCGACGGCGTGGAGCTGGAGTTCGAGCAGGGTGCCCTCGAGTCCATCGCCGACCTGGCCGTGCTGCGGCAGACGGGAGCGCGGGGGCTCCGCGCCATCCTCGAGGAGGTGCTCGGGCCGATCATGTTCGACATCCCGTCGGACGACGAGGTCGGCCGGGTCGTGATCACCCGCGAGTCCGTGGTGCAGAACGCCGCGCCGACGATCGTGCCGCGCGCGTCCCTGCTGCGCGCGGAGAAGTCCGCCTGATCCGCTGACCGGCTGGCCCGCTCGGCCCCCGGCTCACGCACGAGAGCGCCGCACCCCTCGCAGGTGCGGCGCTCTCGTCGTCCCGCGCGGTGCGTCAGTCGGCGAGCCCCCGGCGTGCGAGCAGCGGCTCGATGACCGCGTCGCGCCCGCGGAAGTCACGGTACGCGTCGAGCGGGTCCTTCGACCCGCCGACGCCGAGCAGCCGTGAGCGGAACCGGTCGCCGTTCGCGCGCGTGAGGCCGCCGTTCTCGTGGAACCACTCGACCGTGTCGGCGTCGAGCACCTCGCTCCAGATGTAGGAGTAGTACCCGGCGTCGTAGCCTCCCGCGAACGTGTGCTGGAAGTAGCTCGACGCGTAGCGGGGGAGCACGGCGGGCACGTCGAGCCCGACGGCGGCGAGGGCCTCCGCCTGGAACACGTCGACGTCCTCGACCACGTCGTCGACGCCGATGCGGTGCCACGCCTGGTCGAGGAGGGCGGCGCCCAGGTACTCGCTCGTGAGGAAGCCCTCGTTGAAGGCGCTCGAGGCCTGCACGGCGGCGACCAGCTCCGCGGGCATGGGCTCGCCGGTCTCGTGGTGCACGGCGTACGACGCGAGGATCTCGGGCCACAGCATCCACATCTCGTTCACCTGGCTCGGGAACTCGACGAAGTCGCGGAAGACGTTCGTGCCGGCGAACCGCGGGTAGGTGACGCGGGCGAACAGACCGTGCAGCGCGTGCCCGAACTCGTGGAACAGCGTGTTCGTCTCGTCGTAGCTGAGGAGCGTCGGCTGGCCCGCGGGCGGCTTCGGGACGTTGAGGTTGTTGAGCACCACCGTGGGCGTGTCGAGCAGGGCGCTCTGCGAGATGAGGGGGTTCATCCACGCCCCGCCGCGCTTGGAGTCGCGCGTGTGCAGGTCGAGCACGTACAGGCCGACCGGCCCGCCGTCCTCGTCGCGCACCTCGAACACGCGGGCGTCGGGGTGGTAGGCGCGGATGTCGGGGCGTTCGGCGAACGTGACGCCGTACAGCAGCGTGGCCGCGCGGAAGACGCCGTCGTGGAGGACGCGGTCCGCCTCGAGGTAGGGGCGCATGCGCTCCGTGTCGACGTCGTAGCGCTCGGTGCGGACCCGCTCGCTGTAGAAGGCCCAGTCCCAGGAGGCGAGCTCGAAGGTCGGCTCGCCCAGCTCCTCCTGCGTGCGGTCGATGACGCGCTGCAGCTCGACGGCCTCCGCGCGGGCGTTCCGGGCCGCGGCGGGAGCGAGCCGGCCGAGCATCTCGGCCACGGCCTCCGGGGTCCGGGCCGTCTGGTCGGACGTGACGGCGGCGGCGTGGCTCGGGAAGCCGAGGAGGGCGGCGCGCTCGGCCCGGAGCCGCGTGATCTCGAGCACCAGCGGGCGGTTGTCGTGCGCTCCGCCCCGGGCGCCGCGCGCGAGCGACGCCTCCATGATCCGCCGGCGGAGCGCACGGTCGGTGAGCTGCGCCAGGTACGGGTGGCCTGTCGGCAGGACGAGGGTGATCAGGTGCCGGCCCTCGAGCCCGCGGTCGGCGGCGGCCTGGGCCGCGGCGGCGATCGCGCCCTCGCCGAGTCCGTCGAGCTGCGCGGGATCGTCCACGACCACGGCGAGGTCGTTCGTGTCCTCGAGGAGGTTCGACTCGAAGCGCGTGGTCAGCGTGGACAGGCGGCGGTTCAGGTCGCGGAGGCGGTCCTTCGCCGCGTCGTCGAGGCCGGCGCCGGCCACGGTGAACTCGGCCAGGTACCGCTCGACGAGGTAGGCGGACTCGGCGTCCAGGCCCGCCTCGTGCCGGCCGTCGTGCACGGTGCGGATGCGCGCGTACAGGGCGGAGTCGAGCCGGATGGCGTCGGAGTGCGCCGCGAGCTCGGGCGCGATCCACGCGTCGAGCTCCCGGGTCCACTCCGAGCTGTCGGCGGAGGTGAGGGTGAAGAATACGTGGCTGACGCGGTCCAGCGTGCGGCCGGCGAGCTCGAGCGCGACGAGCGTGTTCTCGAAGGTGGGCGGCTCGGGGGAGTCGGCGATCGCGCGGACCTCGGCCAGGTGCTCCGCGATGCCGGCCTCGAACGCGGGGCGGAAGTGCTCCTCGCGGATGTCGGCGAACGGGGGCATGCCGTAGGGGAGGGTGCTCGGCTCGAGGAAGGGATTCGGGGGCGTCGTCATGCGACGGTCGAGCCTAGGCCGGACGCCCGCTTAGGCTCGGACGGTGACGAGCGAGCGATACACCCACGGCCACCACGAGAGCGTCCTCCGCGTGCACAGCGCGCGGACCGTCCGGAACTCCGCCGCCTACCTGGAGCCGCACCTGCGGCCGGGCCTCGACGTGCTGGACGTCGGGAGCGGTCCCGGCACCATCACGGTGGAGCTCGCCGACATCGTCGCGCCCGGACGCGTGGTGGGCCTCGACATGTCGGACGACGTGGTCCGGCAGGCGCAGTCCCTCGCCGGGGACCGCGGGACGGGCAACGTCGAGTTCGTGGTCGGCTCGGTGTACGAGCTGCCCTACGACGACGCGTCCTTCGACGTGGTGCACGCGCACCAGGTGCTGCAGCACGTCGGCGACCCCGTGCGCGCGCTCGCGGAGATGCGGCGCGTCACCCGGCCCGGCGGCCTCGTCGCGGCGCGCGACGTCATCTACTCCAAGGTCGCCCTGTTCCCGGAGTCCGACGGCCTCCGGCGGTGGGCGGACGTCTACCTGCCCGTGCACCGGGCCAACGGCGGCGAGCCCGACGCCGGATCGCGGCTGAAGGCCTGGGCACGGGCGGCGGGCTTCACCGACATCGCCTCGAGCGCCTCCGTCTGGTGCTTCTCCTCCGATGACGAGCGCGCCTGGTGGGGCGGCGCGTGGGCGGACCGGGCCGTGGCCTCGTCCTTCGCGGGCCAGGCCCTCGACGGCGGCTTCGCCGACGACGCCGACCTGCAGGCCATCCGCGCGGGATGGCAGGAGTGGGCGGCGGACGAGGACGGCTTCCTCGCGATGCCGCACGGGGAGATCCTCGCGCGGCGCTGAACCGCACCCCTGCCGCGCCGTCGCGCGCGCCGTGACGTGACGCGCGACCCGTGATGGCGGCCGACGGGCGCCCTAACCGGGGGCTTCGACGTCCCGGAGGCTCCGGAGGACGGCCGTCGTCCGGTCCACCTCGTCGTCGAGCCGGCCGCCGTGGGCCGCGAGCGCGCGACGCACCCACGCGACGCGCGCGCGGTCGATGCGCATGAGCATCTCGCGCCCCGACGGGCCGAGCGTCAGGACGGTCTCGTCCCCGTCCGGCGTCTCGACGACGAACTGCCGGTGCACGAGGCTCGCGAGTCCCGGGGTGACGGCGGCGCGGGAGGTGCGGCACCGGACCATGAGATCGACGCGGGTCACCCGGTCGTAGCGCGCGATGATCCGGAGGAACAGCACCTGGAGGCCGGTCAGCGGCTCCCACACGGGCACCAGCGCCTCGTGCATGTCGTCCGACAGCGTCATCACCGCCTCGGCCAGGCGGCCCAGCGCCTCGTCGGTCGGGTCGCCGTCGCTCGGGGAGCGGTCGTCGCGACGGCCTCGCCGTCCGTCCTCGCACCGGCGGAGTCCATGTCGTCCCCTGTCGTCTCAGCGGGCACCCGTCGCGGGCACCACGGCATCGACCGCCGGCGGGGTCCGGGCCGGTCGCTCCTGACCTCGAGGATGGCACAGCGGTCACCGGCCGCGCCTCCCCCCGGCCCCGGAGCGGCGGCGCGGCCCGCCCCTCCCGCAGGCTGCGTGCTGTCGGTCAGTCGTCGAAGGGGTCGTCCGTGGACTCGCCCGGGATGGTGATCGTCGCCGCGTCCTCGATCGGGTCGTAGCGGATGACCGTGCCGTCGTCGAGCTCGACGACGGGCTTGCGCTCCAGCCACGTGAGCGTCCAGCGCCACGCGGACGTGTCGGCGTCGAGCGCCACCACGTCGGACTCCACCGTCTTCACGGCGAGGAGCACGACCTCGGGGAGCTCCGCCGGAGCGGTGCCGCCGAGGGGCCAGCGGGTGCCGAGCTGCATCAGACGTCCTGCTCGTAGGTGACCCACGCGGTGCGGCGGGCCACGCGGTCGTACAGGCGCTGCGCCGGGGCGTTGTCCTCGGCGGTGATCCAGCGGAGCATGCTCGCGCCATCGCGGCGCGCGGCTGCGGCGACGGCCGTGACCAGCTGCTCGCCCACGCCCTGGCCGCGCGAGACCTCGCGGACGTACAGGTCGTCGAGCAGGAGACCGTCGGTGCCGCGCGCGAGGCGGGCGAACCGGTGGAAGTGGGCCAGGCCGACGAGGGCGCCCTCGTGCGCGTCGTCGACGGCGACGAGCGCGGTGCTCGCGTGCGCGTCGTCGATGATGTGGCTCCAGGCCAGCACGGCGTGCTCGTCCGTCAGCTCGGTGCCGTAGAACTCGGCGTAGCCGGCGAACAGGTCGAACCAGGGGAAGAAGTCGCCGTCGCGGACGGGGCGGATCGAGATGGTCATGCGTCGGTCTCTCCTCGAGGGCTCGACGGGCGCGAGCGTGATGCGGGTGACGGCCGGGCCGTCCCCCTCGGTGAACTGCAGGTCGGTGATGCGGCCCACGGCGCGCAGGTCGCTCGCGACCAGCTCGAGCGAGCGGATGTCGTCCGCCGACGCCGCGACGACGGCCTCGGCGACCGGGGTCTTCTGGGACGCCTTCGCGTCGGTCTTCGCGCGGCGGATGCCGACGAGGGCCCGGCCGGCGAGGCCGAGGAGCCGCGGGTCGGCCGTGCCGCCGGTGGCAGGGGCGTCGGGCCGGGGAGCGGTGGGCCAGGCGGCCGTGTGGATGGAGCCCTCGTGGGACCAGCTCCACGCCTCCTCCGCCGCGAACGGCACGAAGGGGGCGAACAGGCGCAGCGAGGACGGTGGAGCGCCGCGCCGGAGGGCCGCGACCGCGGATGCGCCGCGGATCGAGCCAGGGTCGGCGTCGGCGGAGTAGGCGCGGTCCTTCACGAGCTCGAGGTAGTCGTCGCAGAACGTCCAGAAGAAGCTCTCGGCGACCTCGAGGGCACGCGCGTGGTCGTACTCCTCGAGGGCGCTCGTGGCGGTCTCGACGACCTCCGCGAGGGCGGCGAGCATGCCCACGTCGATGGCGTGCGTGGCCCGGGCGTCGGCGGGGGCCTCGAAGGACAGGATGAACTTCGCGGCGTTCAGCACCTTGATCGCGAGGCGGCGGCCGATCTTGATCTGGGTCGGGTTCTGCGGGTCCATGGCGGCGTCGACGCCGAGCCGGGCGGAGGCCGCCCAGTAGCGCACCGCGTCCGAGCCGAACTGCTCGAGCGTGGCCGCGGGCGTGACGACGTTGCCCTTCGACTTCGACATCTTCTTGCGGTCGGGGTCGAGGATCCAGCCAGGAGATCGCCGCCGTCCGCCACGGTGCCGCGCCGTGCTCGAGCTCGGCGCGGAGGACCGTGGAGAAGAGCCACGTGCGGATGATGTCCTGCCCCTGCGGCCGCATGGAGAACGGGAAGACGAGGTCGAACAGCTCCGGGTCGCGCTCCCAGCCGCCCGCGAGCTGCGGGGTGAGCGAGGAGGTGGCCCAGGGTGTCCGATCACGTCGAGTCTCGCCCTGGAAGCCGCCGGGCACGCCGCGCTGGTCCTCCCGTGTACCCGGGGGCCGCATCCGACGACGGGTCGACGGGCAGCTGCTCCTCGGTGGGCGTGATGGCCTTCTCGAACTCCGGGTTGCCGTCGGCGTCGAGCGGGTACCAGACCGGGCAGGGGCACGCCGAAGAAGCGCTGGCGGGAGACGAGCCAGTCGCCGTTGAGGCCGCCGACCCAGTTCTCGTACCGCACGCGCATGAAGTCGGGGACGAAGCTCGATCTCCCGGCCGCGGCCGATGAGGCCGACGGAGCTCCTCGTCCCGGCCGCCGTTGCGGATGTACCACTGGCGGGTGGAGACGATCTCGAGGGGCTTGTCGCCCTTCTCGTAGAACTTGACGGGGTGCGTGATCCTCCGCGGCTCGCCGAGGAGCTCGCCGGACTCGGTGAGCTCGACCACGGCGGCCTTCGCAGAGAAGACCGTCTTGCCGGCGAGGGCGGCGTAGGCCGCGCGGCTGGCGTCCGACGTGATGGCGGCGGGCGCCTCGGAGACGATGCGGCCGTCGAAGCCGACGATGGCGCGGTTCTCGAGCTGCAGCTCGCGCCACCACACGACGTCGTTCAGGTCGCCGAACGTGCAGACCATGGCGATGCCGGAGCCCTTGTCGGGCTGGGCGAGGTGGTGCGCGAGCACCGGCACCTCGACACCGAAGACGGGGTCGTGACGGTCGTCCCGAACAGGCCCTGGTACCGCTCGTCGTCCGGGTGGGCGACGAGGGCGACGCACGCCGCGAGCAAGCTCCGGTCGGGTCGTGTCGATGATGACGTCGCTGTCCGGGCGGTGGAACGCCAGGCGGTGGTAGGCGCTCGGCTGCTCGCGGTCCTCGAGCTCGGCCTGCGCGACCGCGGTGCGGAAGGTGACGTCCCACAGGGTGGGCGCGTCGGCCTGGTACGCCTCGCCCCGGGCGAGGTTCCGGAACAAACGCGCGCTGCGATGCGACCTGCGCCTCCCGGCCGATGGTGCGGTAGGTCTGCCGCCAGTCGACGCTGAGGCCGAGGCGGCGAAGAGGTCCTCGAACTGCTTCTCGTCCTCCTCGGCGGCCTCCGCACAGCTCGATGAAGTTGCGGCGGGAGATGGGTCGCTGCTGGTCGCCGGGCTTGGACGTCCCGCCGGTCTCCGCGGGCGCGTAGCCCGGGTCGTAGGGAAGCGCGGGGGTCGCAGCGGCGGACGCCGAGAAGTTCTGGACGCGGCGCTCCTTGTCGGGAGGCCGTTGTCGTCCCAGCCGAGCGGGTAGAAGACGGGGACTCGCCGCGCATGCGGCGGTAGCGGGCGACGACGTCCGTGTGCGTGTAGCTGAAGACGTGGCCGATGTGGAGGGATCCGCTCGCGGTGGGCGGCGGCGTGTCGATGGAGAAGACGGTGCCCGCGGCGGCCTCGTCGCGGCGGAAGTCGTACGTGCCGTCGGCCTGCCAGCGGCTGCCCCACTTGGCCTCGAGGCCCTCGAGGGCCGGCTTGTCGGGGACCCGGGCGACGGGCGGTGCGGTCGCCTCCTGCGTGGTGTCCGGACGTCGTTCGTCAGCCATGCGTGCTCCGGTTCCCTCGTGTGGACGGCACCGTGTCGATGGTGAGGTGCCTGCTGTGCGGGGTTCAGGCTACCGGATGGCGTGACGGCCGGATGCGCGGGAGTCCCGGCCCCGCGCATCTGCCCGTCCGGCTAGGTGGACCGCTCGTGCGCCGCGTCCTGGAAGGCCCGGCGCATGGCCTGGACCCGTCCCGTGAGCTCGGTGGGCACACGGCCGTCGAAGGGGCGAAGTGGGCGTCCACGGCGTCGAGCTCGTCGAGCGAGGACGCGGGGTCGAGCGCCAGCAGCTCCTCCAGGGCGCCGTCCGCGAGGTCGAGCCCGTCGACGTCGAGGTCGGCCGTGCGGGCAGCCCGCCGACGGGGCTCGGACGCACGGGCACCCGGTCCTCGACGCGACGCAGGATCCACTCCAGCACGCGGGCATTCTCCCCAAGCCCGGCCAGAGGAACGCGCCGTCGGCGCCCGTCCGGAACCAGTTGACCTGGAAGACGCGGGCGCCCCGGGCCCGAGGCCCCGGCCGACCTCGAGCCAGTGGCGCCAGTGGTCCGCCATGTCGTAGCCGCAGAACGGCTGCATCGCGAAGGGGTCGTGCCGCAGCTCGCCGACCCGGCCCTCGGCGGCCGCGGTCCGCTCCAGGCCATGGTCGCGCCCATCAGGACGCCGTGCTCCCAGTCCTCGGCCTCCGCCACGAGGGGGACGTTGGTGGCGCGCCGCCCGCCGAGGAGGATCGCGTCGACCACGACGCCGTCGGGGTCGTCCCAGTCGTCCGCGAGCGACGGGCACTGCTCGATGCCGACCGTGAAGCGCGCATTGGGGTGCGCGGCCGGGGTGCCGGACGCGGGCGACCACGGTCGCCCCTGCCAGTCCACCAGGCCTGCTGGGGGCCTCGGCGTCATGCCCTCCCACCAGACGTCGCCGTCGGGGCGGAGCGCGACGTTCGTGAAGATCGCGTTGCCCCACACGGTCGCCATCGCGTTCGGGTTGGTGGCCTCGCCCGTGCCCGTGCGACGCCGAAGAGGCCGCGCTCGGGGTTCACGGCGCGCGCAGGCGCCCCTGGACGTCGGGACGGAGCCAGGCGATGTCGTCGCCCAGCGTCTCGACCGTCCAGCCGGGGATGGTGGAGGTGAGCATGGCGAGGTTCGTCTTGCCGCACGCCGACGGGAACGCGGCGGCCACGTGGAAGCGGCGGCCCTCGGGGCTCGTCACGCGGATCAGGAGCATGTGCTCCGCGAGCCAGCCCTCGTCCCGCGCCATGACGGACGCGATGCGCAGCGAGAAGCACTTCTTGCCGAGGAGGGCGTTGCCGCCGTACCCCGATCCGAACGAGATGATCTCGCGCGCCTCCGGGAAGTGGCAGATGCGCTTGTCGGCGTTGTGCGGCCAGGCCACGTCGGCGGTGCGCCGGCCCGCGTCGTCGAGGAGCGGCGCGCCCAGCCCGTGCAGCGCCCGCACCCAGGGGGTGTCCGGGCCGATGCGGCGGAGCGCGTCGTCGCCCATCCGGGTCATGAGCGCCATGCTCGCGACGACGTAGGGGCTGTCGGTGATCTGCACGCCGAGCTGCGAGATCGCGCCGCCGAGCGGCCCCATGGAGAAGGGGACGACGTACAGGGTGCGCCCGCGCATGGACCCCGCGAGCAGGTCGTCGAGCTCGGCGCGCGTCGTCGCGGGTCGCGCCAGTTGTTGGTGGGACCGGCGTCGGCGGGGTCCTCCTGAGCAGATGAACGTCCTTCTGGTCCTCGACCCGGGCGACGTCGGCGGGGTCGCTGCGGGCCAGGAAGCTGTGCGGGCGCCACTCGGGGTTCAGGCGGATGAGCGTGCCCGCGCCACCATCTCCCGCGTCAGCCGGTCGTACTCGGCCACGCTCCCCGTGCACCAGACACCAACCCGGTCGGGGCGGGTCAGCCGGCGCGACGTCCGCGACCCAGGCGGCGACGCGGGGATCGCGGGCGTGCGCCGGGGCGGCGGATCCGGCGGGAGGGGGGCGTCGCCGCGGTCCGGGCCGGCGGCGCGGGGCGATGCGCCCGGGCCGCCGTCGTGCGCGCGGTCGGCGGTGCTGAGCGGGGGTGCGTCCTCGGATCGTGGTCATGGCTTCCGTCCTCGTCGATCGGGCTGTTGTTCCAGCCTGAGACCGGCCAGGATGGGGTTCGGCGACTCCGCAGGCGTGAGCAAGCGCGGATGTTCACGGAGAAGGTGAAGGAATGGACCAGCTCGTCATCGGACGGCGCATCCGGCACGCGCGGAAGGGCGCGGGGCTCACGCTCCAGGCGCTGGGGGAGCGGGCGGGCATCCTGCCGAGCGAGCCTGAGCATGATCGAGAACGGGCGTCGCGAGACCCGGCTCTCCACCCTCGGCCGCATCGCGGGCGCGCTCGGCGTCGACGTGACGCACCTGCTCGCCGACCAGGCGCCCGACGCGCGCTCGGCCCTCGAGATCGAGCTCGACCGGGCGCAGCGCTCCCCCGCTCTACGGCGGCCTCGGCCTGCCCGCGGTGCCGGCGAGCCGCGCCCTGCCGCAGGAGACCCTCGAGGCGCTCGTCGGCCTCCACCGCGAGCTCGCGCGGCGGGCCCGCGAGTCGATCGCCACGCCCGAGGAGGCCCGTCGCGCGCGCACGGAGCAGCGGCTCATGATGCGGGCCCGCGACAACCACCTCCCCGCCATCGAGGAGCTGGCGGAGGCGATGCTCGCCGACGTCGGCCACAGCCGGGGCGCCCTCTCGCACCGCAGCGTGAGCCGGATGGCGGAGGGGCTCGGCTTCGAGCTCATCTACGTGGACGACCTGCCGCGGTCCACGCGCTCCGTGACCGACCTCGGCGAGGGCCGGATCTACCTCCGCCCGCCTCCATCCCGGGCGGTCACGGCCTGCGGTCGATGGCGCTGCAGGCCATGGCGCACCGGGTCCTCGGGCACGAGGAGCCCGCCAGCTACGCCGACTTCCTCCGGCAGCGGCTGGAGATCAACTACTTCGCGGCCGCGTGCCTGATGCCGTTGACGCAGTCGGTCGAGTTCCTCGCGGCAGGCGAAGTCGCGCCGCGACCTCGCGGTGGAGGACTTCCGGGACGCGTTCGGGGTCACCCACGAGGCGGCGGCGCTCCGGCTCACCAACATCTGCACCACGCACCTCGACCTCCGCGTGCACTTCCTGCGCGTGGGCGGGGACGGCGCGGTCTACAAGGCGTACGAGAACGACGGCCTGCCGCTGCCCGTCGATGTGACCGGCGCCGTCGAGGGCCAGCCGGTGTGCCGCGAGTGGGCGGCACGCGGCGCCTTCGACCGGACCAACCGCACCACCGAGTTCCACCAGTACACGGACACGCCGGCCGGCACGTTCTGGTGCTCGACGCAGACGGGGTCCACGGCGGAGGGCGAGTACTCGATCACGTTCGGCGTGCCGTTCGCGCACGCGCGGTGGTTCCGCGGCCGGGAGACGACCGCGCGGAGCAGCTCGCGGTGCCCGGACGAGTCGTGCTGCCGTCGCGCCGACCCCGCGGACGCCGGCCGGTGGCGGGATCGGGCGTGGCCGAGCGCGCGCCTGCACGCGCACATCCTCGCGCCGCTGCCGCGCGGGGCCTTCCCGGGGGTGGACGACCGGGAGCTGTACGCGTTCCTCGACCGGCACGCCGGGGTCTGAGGCCGGGCCGTCAGCGCGGCGCCCGATCGTCAGCGTGGCGCCGGGCCGTCAGCGCGGCGCCGGGCCGTCAGCGCGGCGCCGGGCCGGAGTCGAGCCGGGGGACGGCCGCGAGGAGCGCCCGCGTGACCGCATGGGCGGGGCGAGCCAGCACGTCGTCGGCGGACCCGCGCTCCACGACGCGGCCCTCGTCCATCACGAGGATCTCGTCGCTCATGTGCGCGACGACGCCGAGGTCGTGGGAGATGAGCAGGATGCCGAGGCCCAGTCGGCGCTGCAGCTCGTCGAGCAGGTCGAGCACCTGGGCCTGCACGGCGATGTCGAGGGCCGAGACCGGCTCGTCGCAGAGCAGCACGTCGGGGCGGGCCGCCAGGGCGCGGGCGATCGCGACGCGCTGGCGCTGGCCGCCCGACAGGCGCGCGGGGCGGCGGCGGAGCACGAGCGCGGGATCGAGGCCGACCTGCGCGAGGAGCGTCGCCGGCGAGTCGACGGCCTCCGCGCCGTGGAGTCCCGCGACGGCGAGGGCGTCCTGGAGGATCCGGCCGACCGTCCAGCGCGGGTCGAACGACGCGAGCGGGTCCTGGTAGACGGCGCCGACGCGGGGACGACGGCTGCGGCGGGCGCGCTCGGGGATCCCGCTCCACTGCTCCCCGTCGAGCGTCACGGTGCCGGCGTCGGGCTCCTCGAGCGCGAGGAGGAGCCGCGCGACCGTGGTCTTGCCGGACCCGGACCCGCCGACGAGCCCGAGCGTGCGGCCGCGGCGGACCTCCAGGTCCACGTCGTCGACGGCCGTGCGGACGGTGCCGCCCTGGGCCGCGGTAGGACCGGCCGAGGCCGGTGGCGCGGAGGACGACCTCCCCGGCGGCACCGGCGGGGGACGCCGGCGATCCGCTGGGCGCCGGCGTGCGGTCGGCGACGGCCGAGAGCCGCGCCTCCGAGAGCGGCACGCCCCGTGGCACGCCCGTCGGGACCGCCGCGACGAGGGCGCGGGTGCGACGGTGGGCGGGGGAGCCCAGGACGTCCGCGGTGGGGCCCTCCTCCACGATGCGGCCGTCGTGCATCACGGCGACGCGGTCCGCGAGGTGGGCCACGACCGCGAGGTCGTGGCTCACCAGCAGGGTCGCCTGGCCGCGCGTGCGCAGGTCGGCGAGCAGGTCGAGGATGCGCGCCTGCACGGTGGCGTCGAGCGCCGTCGTGGGCTCGTCCGCGACGAGCAGCGGCGGGTCGAGGGCCAGGGCCGCCGCGAGGAGCGCGCGCTGGCGGAGCCCGCCGGAGAGCTCGCCGGAGCGCTGGTGCACGCGCGTCGCGGGATCCGGCATGCCGACCCGCTCGAGCAGCTCGAGCACGCGCGCCCGCCGCGCGCGGGCGTCGCGGATGCCGTGCAGGCGGAGGGGGTCGCCGATCTCGCGGCCGATCGGGCGCAGCGGGTCGAGCGAGGAGAGCGCGTCCTGCAGCACGAGCCCGACTCCCGTGCCGCGCACCCGGCGCCACTCGCGGGGACCGGCGTGGCGCAGGTCGCGGCCGGCGATCTCGAGGGCGTCGGCCTGGACCTCGGCGCCCGTGCCCGCCAACCCGAGGAGGCTGCGCGCCGTGACGCTCTTCCCGGAGCCCGAGGTGCCGACGAGGGCGAGGCACTCGCCGGCGGCGATGCGCAGGGAGACCCCGTGGACGACGGGGACGCCCCCGAAGGAGACCCGGAGGTCCTCGACGCGGAGCGCCAGCGGAGAGGACGCACCCGCGGCGGCCCGGGTGGTCGCGGCACGGTCCCCGGTCGCCCGATCGCCGCTCACGAGGCCCGGACCCGTCGCTCGAGCGCGCGGCCGAGCACGGTCGAGGCCGTGGCGGTGAGCACGATCATGAGGCCGGGCACGACCGTCAGCCACGGCGCGGAGCCGATGTAGGTGCGCCCGGCGGCGAGCATCGCGCCCCACTCCGGATCCGGCGGCACCGTGCCGAGGCCGAGGTAGCTGAGGGAGGACGCCCACACGATCGCCTGCCCGACGCCGAGCGTCCCGAGCACGAACAGGGGCGCGGCGGTGTTCGGCAGGATGTGCCGGACGAGGACGACGAGCGGCGGACGCCCGAGGACCGTGGCGGCCTCGACGTACGGCGACCGGCGCACCGACATGACCCGGCCGCGGATGATGCGCGCGTAGCCGGGCGCCGCGGAGATCCCGACGGCGAGGGTGGCGCTGCCGATGCCGGGCCCGAGGATCACGATGAGGAAGAGCGCCAGCAGGAGGCCCGGGAACGCGAACACGACCTCGATGACGCGGTTGACGGCGAAGTCGGCGACGCGCCCGAGGAGCGCCGCGAGGAGGCCCAGGACCGCGCCGAGGCCGAGGCCGATGGCCGTCGCGCTCACGCCGATGACGAGGCTGGGGCCGGCGCCGTGCACCACGCGCGTCAGGACGTCGCGCCCCGACTCGTCGGTGCCGAGCAGGTGCCCGGCGCCCGGCGGACGGAAGGCCTCCGCCGGGGCGATGGCGAGCGGATCCCCCGGCGCGAGGAGCCCGGGCGCGAGCGCGGCGGCCAGGAGGAGCGCGACCGCGAGGGCGGCGCCCGCGGTGCCGGCGGCGGCGAGGATCCGGAGCGGCGGTCGGGAGGGCGCGGACGCGAGGAGGGTCTCGGCGCGGGGATCGCTCATCGCGTGACCGCCCGTGCGTCGGCATCCGCGTCGGCTCCGGGCGCGGCGGTCGGCACCGGTCCGGTGCGGGCGTCGACCAGGCGCGGGTCGACGAGGCGCGCGAGCAGGTCGGTCACGGCGGTGAGCACGATGTAGATCACCGCCACCACGAGCACGACGCCCACGATCACGGGCACGTCGCGGCTGGTCACAGCCGAGAGCGCCGTGCGTCCGAGGCCGGGCCGGGCGAAGATCTGCTCGACGACCACGGCGCCGGAGATGAGGAAGCCGAACGCCCAGCCGGACAGCGCGATGCCCGGCGCGGCCGCGTGCCGGAGCGCGTGCCGGAGCCGGACGCCCGCCTCGGACTCCCCGCGGGCGCGCGCGGCGAGCGCGAAGGGGGAGTCCAGGGCGTCCAGCAGCGCCTCGCGCATGATCTGGCCGAGGAAGCCGGCGAGCGGGATGGCCAGCGTGAGCACGGGGAGCACCAGGCCGGCGGGCGTGGATCCGCTCACCGCGGGCAGCCAGCCGAGACCGGTGGAGAACACGAGGATGAGCACCACGCCGATCCAGAAGTGCGGCAGCGACGCGGCCACGATCTCGACGCCCGCCCCGAGCGCCCCCGCCACGCGGCCGGCGCCGATCGAGACCAGGGCGAGCCCGAGCGCGAGGACCCAGGCCACCGCGAGCGCCAGCACCGCGACGAGCAGCGTGCCCGGCAGCTGGCGCGCGAGGACGGCGGCCACGTCCTCGCGCAGCGCGTACGAGCGTCCGAGGTCGCCCTGGACGAGCCGGCCGAGTTGGGCGAGGTACTGCACGAGCAGCGGCTGGTCGAGGCCGTACTCCGCGCGCACCGCGGCCACCGCCTCGGGCGGCGCCTGCGATCCCGGCCCGCCGAGGATCGCCTGCGCCGGATCGCCCGGGATGAGCCGCACGGCGAGGAACGTCACCGTCGCGACCGCCCAGAGCACCAGCACCGCGCCGCCGATCCCGCGCCCCCACGGCCCGCGCGAGGGCGGGGACGCGGGAGCGGGGTGCGGTGGCGCGGCCGCGGGTCACCGGGCGAGCCAGGTGTCGTACAGCGTCGGCGTCGCCACCGACGGCAGCGCGCGGAGGCCCTGCACGTCGGCGCCGAGCAGGAAGTGGTTCTGCTGGTCGTAGAGCGGCAGGATCCAGTGCCCCTCCATCACCCGGCGCTGCACGTCGGCGTAGAGCGCGTCGCGGCGCTCCAGGTCGGTCGTGGACCGCGCCTCGGCGAGCGCCTGGTCGATCTCGGGGACCGACACCTTGGCGTGGTTCGCGAAGTAGCCGCTCGGCGCGGGGGTGATGCCCGAGGTGTCGTAGAGGATGCGCAGCACGTCCGGTCCGGCCTTGGTGTAGGGCGCGCTGACGAGCTCGTACGCGTCGTCCCCGAGCGCCTCGTACCAGGAGCCGAGGTCCATGGGCTCGAGCTGCACGTCGAATCCGACCTCCTTCGTGGTGGCCTGGATCTGCTCGAACAGCGACTGCTCGGCGGGGATCGACTGGTTGGTGCTCACGGGGAAGCGGAGCGTGAGGCGCTGGCCGTCGCGCGTGCGGATCCCGTTGGCGTCCCGCGCCGACCAGCCGGCCGCGTCGAGCAGGTCGCCCGCCCGGTCGACGTCGATCTCGAACGGGTCGGGGTCCGAGACGCCGGCGGGCTCGGTGCTCGCGAGCGGCGAGTAGGAGCGCTCGGCCGTGCCCTGGAACAGCGCCGTGATGCCGGCGTCGACGTCGGCCGACCGGATGAAGGCCTCGCGGACGCGCGCGTCGTCGAAGGGCGCCTGCCCGGAGTTCAGCTCGATGCGGTTGGAGGCGCCGGGCCGCGGCGCGTCCAGCTCGCCGAGGGTCCCCGCGGCCGTCGCGGAGGCGATGGCGTCGGGCTGCGCGTTGTCGATCACGTCGACCTCGCCGCTCTGGAGGGCGGCGTAGCGGGAGGCGGAGTCGGGGAGGAAGCGCCAGTCGACGCGCTCGAGGTAGGCGGGCCCGCTGTGCTCGGCGTCGGCGGGGGGCGACGAGTAGTCGTCGTTGCGGATCAGCGAGACGGACTGCTGGCGGTCCCAGCGCTCGACGAGGAACGGCCCGGTGCCGATGGGCTGGGCGCAGTTCTCGTCCGTGCCGCGGGCGATCCCGGCGGGCGACTCCATGGCGAGCCACGGCTGCGAGAGCGACTCCAGCAGCGCGCTGTCGGGGGTGGAGAGCGTCAGCTGCACGGTGGAGGCGTCGACGGCCGTCGCGTCGGCGACGGCCTCCAGCGCGAGGTACCCGGTGCTCGACAGCGTCGCCGGGTCCTGCACGTGCTGGATGTTCGCCACCACCGCGTCGGCGTCGAACGGGGTGCCGTCGGTGAAGGTCACGCCCTGGCGCAGCTGCAGGGTGAGTCCGAGCCCGTCGTCGCTCCAGGTCCAGGTCTCCGCGAGCCAGGGCGTGATGCCGCCCTCCCCGTCGAGCGACACGAGCGGCTCGAGGAACTGGGAGGACACGAGCGCCTGCGGGTAGTTGCCGCCGACGTGCGGGTCGAGGCACTCGGGCTCGGCGTCGCCCGACGCGTACACGAGCGTGCCGCCGGAGACGGGCGTGGTGGACGCCTCGGGGGCGGCGGGGGTGCAGCCGGAGAGGACGAGGGAGGTCGCGGCGAGGGCGCCGAGGCCCGCGAGGGCGCGGGCGCGCGAGGTGGGGATCATGGGTGCTTCCGGGTGGGAGCGCCGGTCGGGCGCGGGGGAGTGGTTTCTGTACCGCGTCCAACAATACGGGACCCCACCGACGCCGGTGCGCCAGGATGGGCCCATGACCTCCGCCCGTCCCGCCGGCCGTCCGCGCCGATCGTCGCGGGCGACCCTGGAGGAGGCCGCCGCCGAGCTCTTCCTCGAGAACACCTACGCGGCGACGACGGTGGAGCAGATCGCGCAGCGCGCCGGGGTCAGCCGCGCCACCTTCTTCAACTACTACGCCTCCAAGGCCGACCTCCTCTGGGCGGGCCTCGACGACACGCTCCGGGCGCTCGGGCAGGCGCTCGCCGCGGCGGACGCCGGACGGACGCCCGTGGACGGCGTGGTCGAGTCGCTCCTGGACGCGGCGCGCGACCGCGGCGAGGGGTGGCTGCCGCTCGGCGCTGACCCAGCACGAGGTGATGGGGCTCGGCGCGGCCGTCGCGGGCGAGGGGGTCGCCCGCGCGGCGCCGCTCGTGGATCCCGTCGCCCAGGCCCTGGCGCGCGGCTCGGGCCTCCGCGCCTCCGACGCGCGCGTCCGGGTCGCCGCCGCCGTGGTCGCCGCCGCGACGGCCGCCGCGGTCGTCGCGTGGGCCGCGGACGGGGTGACCCGCGGACCGCTCGAGGACGCCGTGCGGCGGGCGCTCGACCCGCTGCGTCCCGCGCTCGCGGCGCAGCTCGGCTGAGCCGCCGGAGGGGCGCCGCGCGCCGCCTCCCGAGCCCCGGTCCGCGGAGCAGGATGGCCCCATGACCGACGACGCCCGCCATCCCGACCACGCCGCCCTCGCCGCCAGCTTCGGCGCGGTGGCCGACCAGTACGACCGCGTGCGCCCCGGCTACCCCGAGGCGGCCGTGGAGTGGATGCTCCCGGCCGGCGCCCGCCGGGTCGTCGACCTGGGCGCGGGCACCGGCAAGCTCACGCGCCTGCTCGCCGCGCGCGGCCTGCAGGTCACCGCGGTGGAGCCCGACGCCGGCATGCGCGCCGTGCTGGCCGCCGCGTCCCCCGACGTCGACGTCCGCGCGGGATCCGGCGAGGCGATGCCCCTCGGCGACGGCGAGGAGGACGCGGTCCTCGTCGCGCAGGCGTGGCACTGGATGGACGCCGGGGAGGCGGCCCGCGAGGCCGCGCGCGTGCTCCGCCCCGGCGGCCGCCTCTGCCTGGTGTGGAACGCGATGGACGTGCGCGAGGACTGGGTCCGCGAGCTCGACGCGCTCCTCCAGCCGGGACGCCGCCCGCGCGGGCCCGGGCAGGAGCCCGGCCCGTTCCCCGGCTTCGGCCCGGTCGAGCACGCGTCCTTCCCCCACCGGCACCGCACGACCCCCGACGACGTCGTGGCGCTCGCGGGCTGCCGTCAGCCGCGTCGTCGTCATGCCCGACCCCGAGCGGGCTCGGGCGCTCGACGACATCCGCACGCTCCTCGCGGGTCACCCCGACACCGCGGGCCGCGACCAGCTGGAGCTCCCCTGGCGGGCGGACGCCTACCGCGCCCAGCTCGGCGGCTGAGGGGCTGCGGCACCCGCGGGAGCGCGCGCTAGGATCGTGGGACAGGCGCCGATCCGGCCATCACCGGGGAGCCTTCGGAAGTAGAGCCCCGCACGGACGACCGCGGGGCAGGTAGAACCGAACGGGTCGGGCCCGTCATCGCCTCTGGAGAGTGGCCGCGCGTCGCGTGGCAAGCGGGGTGGTACCGCGCTCGGGGATCCGCACACGGGTTCCGGGCGTCCTCGCGGAGAGCCGACGCCGCAGGAGATGCCATGACCTACCCCCGTCCCGTCCCCGACGACCCGCACGCCCCCGACCAGGTCGCGGCGAGCCCGCGCTTCCCGGAGATCGAGACCGGCATCCTCGCGTTCTGGAAGCGCGACGACACCTTCCGCGCCTCCGTCGAGCGGCGCGAGGGATGCGACGAGTGGGTCTTCTACGACGGCCCGCCCTTCGCCAACGGCCTCCCGCACTACGGGCACCTCCTCACCGGCTACGCGAAGGACGCCTTCCCGCGCTTCCAGACCATGCGCGGCAAGCAGGTGCACCGCCGCTTCGGCTGGGACACGCACGGCCTGCCCGCCGAGCTCGAGGCGATGCGCCAGCTCGGCATCACCGAGAAGAGCGAGATCGAGCAGATGGGCGTCGAGGCCTTCAACGCCGTCGCGCGCCGGTCGGTGCTCGAGTACACGGGGGAGTGGGAGGAGTACGTCACCCGCTCCGCGCGGTGGGTCGACTTCGAGGACGACTACAAGACCCTCGACATCGACTTCATGGAGTCGGTCATCTGGGCCTTCAAGGAGCTGCACGACAAGGGCCTCGCGTACGAGGGCTTCCGGGTGCTCCCGTACTGCTGGCACGACCAGACGCCGCTGAGCAACCACGAGCTGCGGATGGACGACGACGTCTACCGCATGCGCCAGGACCAGTCGGTCACCGTCACGTTCCCGCTCGTCGGCGCCAAGGCCGAGTCGCTCGGCCTCACCGCCGTGCGTGCGCTCGCCTGGACGACGACCCCGTGGACCCTGCCCACGAACATGGCGCTCGCGGTCGGGCCGGACATCACGTACGCCATCGTGCCCGCGGGCCCCGCCGGCACGCCCGACTCCGAGGCGCCGGACTCCCTGCCCCGCGCGTCGTCCGTGCAGCTCGCCGCCGAGGTGCTCGGGTCCGAGTACCTCATCGCGCAGGACCTCGTGGGGAACTACGCGAAGGACCTCGGCTACTCGTCCGCCGACGAGGCGCGCGCCGCCGTGTCCCGCACGGTCCTCGGCCGTCAGCTCGAGGGCGTCGCCTACGACCGCCTGTGGGACTTCTACGCCGACACGGAGCGCTTCGGCACCGGGAACGCGTGGCAGGTGCTCGTCGCCGACTACGTCACGACCACGGACGGCACCGGCATCGTCCACCAGGCCCCCGCCTACGGCGAGGAGGACCAGCAGGTCTGCGCCGCCGCCGGCATCCCCGTGATCCTGTCCCTCGACGAGGGCGGCCGCTTCGTCGACACGGTCCCCGAGGTCGCGGGAGAGCTGTGGTCGGACGCCGGCAGGACGCTCACGCGCACGCCGAAGGCGCAGGGCCGCCTCATCCGCCAGGCCAGCTACGAGCACTCGTACCCGCACTGCTGGCGCTGCAAGAACCCGCTCATCTACAAGGCGGTGTCCAGCTGGTTCGTGCGCGTCACCGACTTCCGCGACGACATGGTGCGCCTCAACCAGGACATCTCGTGGACCCCGGAGAACGTCAAGGACGGGCAGTTCGGCAAGTGGATCGGCAACGCCCGCGACTGGTCCATCAGCCGCAACCGCTTCTGGGGGAGCCCGATCCCCGTCTGGAAGAGCGACGACCCGGCCTACCCGCGCATCGACGTGTACGGCAGCCTCGACGAGCTCGAGGCCGACTTCGGGGTGCGCCCCACGGACCTGCACCGCCCGTTCATCGACCAGCTGACGCGCCCGAACCCCGACGACCCGACCGGCCGCTCCACCATGCGCCGCATCGAGGACGTGCTGGACGTCTGGTTCGACTCCGGATCGATGCCCTTCGCGCAGGTGCACTACCCGTTCGAGGACCGCGAGTGGTTCGACGCCCACAGCCCGGCCGACTTCATCGTCGAGTACATCGGGCAGACCCGCGGCTGGTTCTACACGCTGCACGCGCTCTCGACGGCCCTGTTCGACCGACCCGCGTTCTCGAGCGTCGTGAGCCACGGCATCGTGCTCGGCAACGACGGCCAGAAGATGTCGAAGTCGCTGCGCAACTACCCGGACGTCAACGACGTGTTCGACCGGGACGGATCCGACGCCATGCGCTGGTTCCTGCTCGCGAGCCCCGTGCTCCGGGGCGGCAACCTCGTGGTGACCGAGGAGGGCATCCGCGCAGGGCGTCCGGCAGGTGCTGCTGCCGCTCTGGAGCACCTGGTACTTCTTCTCGCTCTACGCCAACTCCGCGGCGCCGGGCGGCTACGAGGCGCACCGCGACACGACGAGCGACGACGTGCTGGACCGCTACATCCTCGCCCGCACCCGCCGCCTGGTCACCGAGGTGACGGCGCACATGACGGCGCTCGACTCCACGCTCGCGGCGGCCTCCCTGCGCGACTTCGCCGACGTGCTGACCAACTGGTACGTCCGCCGCAGCCGGGACCGCTTCTGGGCGGGCGTCGAGACCGCGGCCGACGGCACGGTCACGCGCACGGCCGCGTTCGACACCCTGTACACGGTCCTCGAGACGGTGGCGCGCGTCGCGGCGCCCCTCCTGCCGCTCGTCTCCGAGCGCATCTGGAAGGACCTCACGGGCGGGCGCAGCGTCCACCTGGAGGACTGGCCCGAGCCCGACGACCTGCCGGCCGACGACCGGCTCGTGGAGGTGATGGACCGGGTGCGCCAGGTGGCCTCCACGGCGCTCTCGCTCCGCAAGCAGTCGGGCCTCCGGGTCCGCCAGCCGCTCGCGCGGCTCACCGTGGTGAGCGACGACGCCGACGGGCTCGCCCGGTTCGAGGACATCCTCCGCGACGAGCTGAACGTGAAGGCGGTCGCCGTCAAGGAGCTCACGGCCACGAGCGCGTCGGACGCGGGCATCACCCGCCGGCTGACGGTGAACGCGCGCGTCGCCGGGCCGCGCCTCGGCAAGGGCGTGCAGCAGGTCATCCAGGCCGCCCGCGCCGGCGACTGGACCGAGGCCGACGGCGAGGTCGTCGCGGGCGGCGTGCCGCTCGTGGCGGGCGAGTACGAGCTCGTCCTGGAGGTCGCGGGCGACCGCGCCGACCAGGCGCTCGCCCTCCTGCCGGGCGGCGGCTTCCTCCTGCTCGACACGGCCCTCACGCCCGAGCTCGAGGCCGAGGGCCTCGCGCGCGACGTGGTGCGCAACGTGCAGGACGCGCGGAAGGGCGCGGGACTCGAGGTGAGCGACCGCATCGCCCTCGTGATCCGCCTGGACGCCGCGGGCGCCGAGGCGGCGGAGCGGTTCCGCGACCTCATCGCGCGTGAGACCCTGGCCGTGGCGCTGCGCATCGACGCGGACGCCGTGGCGGATCCGGGAGCCGGCATCACCGTCGGCGGCGGATCGCCCCTGTACATCGAGGTGGAGCGAGCATGAGCGACCAGCAGGGCGGACGGCCCTTCGACGACGACGAGCCCCGGCGCGACGACGACTTCGAGCCCGAGGGCGACGAGGGCGTCGACGCGGCCGCGCGCGCCCTCGACCCCGACGTCGACGGCCTGAGCGACGACCAGCTCTTCGCCGACGACGCCGCGGAGCTCCGCCGCGAGGCCGAGCGGTCGATCGTCGCGGGCCGCGAGGTCGACGACGAGAACTACTTCGAGCGCGAGGGCGACCTCGTGTACCAGGCGCTCCTGTCGCGCGTGGGGGAGCAGGCGCCCCAGCCGCGCCTGTCGGCGACGCGTCGCGTCGTGGAGCTCCTCGGCGACCCGCAGCGCGCGTACAAGATCGTGCACGTCACCGGCACCAACGGGAAGACGTCGACGAGCCGGATGACGGAGAGCATCCTCCGCGCCGCCGGCCTCCGGACGGGCCTGTTCACGAGCCCGCACCTCGTGCGGTTCAACGAGCGCATCGTCGTCGACGGCCTCCCCATCACCGACGAGGCGCTCAGCCGGAACTGGGCCGACGTCGAGCCCTTCATCGACATGGTCGACCAGGAGCTCGTGGCCGCGGGCGAGGAGCCCGTCACCTTCTTCGAGGCGCTCACCGTGCTCGCGTTCGCGGCGTTCGCCGACGCGCCCGTGGACGTCGCGGTCGTGGAGGTCGGCATGGGCGGCGAGTGGGACTCCACCAACGTCGCCGACGGCGAGGTCGCGGTGTTCACGCCCGTCTCGCTCGACCACACGCAGCGCCTCGGATCCACGGTCGCCGAGATCGCGCGCACCAAGTCGGGCATCGTGAAGCCCGCGTCCGACGTCGTCTCCGCCGCGCAGGTGCCGGAGGTGGTGGCCGAGCTCACGCGCGCGGCCGAGCTCACCGAGTCCACCTGGTCCATGGAGGGGGAGCGGTTCCGCCTCCTCGACACGACCCTCGCCGTCGGCGGCCAGGTCGTCTCCGTCCAGGGCCTCGCGGGCACCTACCGCGACGTGTTCCTGCCCCTGTTCGGCGCGCACCAGGCGCAGAACGCGGCGGTCGCGATCGCCGCGGTCGAGTCGTTCCTCGGCGGCGGCGACCACGCCATCCACGACGACGTGCTCGCGGAGGGCCTCGCCACGGCGACGAGCCCCGGGCGGCTGCAGGTCGTCGGCACGGAGCCGACCGTGCTGGTCGACGCGGCCCACAATCCCGCGGGTGCCGCCTCGCTCGCGGCGGCGCTGCCCGTCTACTTCACCTTCGACCGCGTCACCGCCGTCCTCGGCGTCCTCGCGGACAAGGACGCGGAGGGCATCGTGCGCGAGCTCGCCCCGGTCGTCGACCACTTCATCGTCACGGCCTCCACATCGGAGCGCTCGGTGGACCCCGACGAGCTGGCGCGCGTCGTCGTCGGCGTCGTCGGCCGGGACCGCGTGACGGTCGAACCCGACCTCCGCACCGCCCTCGAGGACGCCCGCGACTCAGCGGGCGAGACCGAGAAGGGCGCGGCGCTCGTCACCGGCTCGATCCTCCTCGTCGGCGAGGCCATGGCCCACGCGGACCAGGCGGGCTGGAAGACCGCGTGAGCACCGACGGGCGGCCCGCCCGCACGCGCCGCCCCCGTCCGCCCCGCACCACGGTCGAGATCCTCGGGTCCATCGTCATGGGCTTCCAGGTCATCGTCGTGTTCCTCGCGAGCCTCGTCGCCTTCGGCCTGGAGGCGCTGCCGGCGCTCCCCGCGCTCGGCGGCGGCGCGCTCCTGGTGCTCGCGATGCTCGCCGTCGTCGGGCTCGCTGCGCACCCCGCTCGGGGTGCGCGCCGGCTGGGTCGTGCAGGTCCTCGTGGTCCTCACCGGCCTCGTCCTGCCCGCCATGTACGCGGTCGGCGGGTTCTTCCTGCTCCTCTGGATCTACGCCATGGTCCAGGGCGCCCGCATCGACCGCGAGAAGGCCGCCGCGCGCGGGGCCTGGGGAGCAGGCCATGCTCGACGAGCAGGCCGCCGCGGCCGACGGCGCCCACGACCTCCCCACCGACCACCGACCGACCGACGAGCCGCCGGCTCCACCCCGTAGGAGATCCCCCCACGACCGCACCCGTCCAGGAGACCCTCGTCCTCGTGAAGCCCGACGGGGTCGCCCGCGGCCTCACCGGCGAGATCCTCCGCCGCATCGAGGCCAAGGGCTACCAGATCGTCGACCTCCGCATGCTGCAGGCCGAGCGCGCCCTGCTCGAGCAGCACTACGAGGAGCACCAGGGCAAGCCGTTCTACGAGCCGCTCGTGGAGTTCATGGAGTCCGGTCCCGTCGTCGCCGTGCGCGTCGCGGGGAACCGCGTCATCGAGGGCTTCCGGTCGCTCGCCGGCACCACCGACCCGACCGGAGCCGCGCCCGGCACCATCCGCGGCGACCTCGGCCGCGACTGGGGCCTCGCGGTCGCGCAGAACCTCGTGCACGGCAGCGACTCGCCCGAGTCCGCGGCGCGCGAGCTCGCCCTCTGGTTCTAGTCGGAGCGCACGCGGAGAGGGGCCGACCGGATCCGGTCGGCCCCTCTCGCACGTCCCGGCCCGCTCAGCCGAGGAGCGTCGGGATCAGCGCGGGGAAGGCCGCGACGATCGCGACGACGATGACGGCGTAGTTCAGCACGACCACGGCCCACGCGTAGGGCGCCACCGCGTCCGCGGCCCGGCGGATCCCGGCGGGCACCGGGATGAGACCCGACCGCGCGGTGGCGGAGAGCGTGCCCCACCACAGCGGGATCATCGCGCTCCACACCAGCAGGCAGTACGGGCAGAGCGCACCGATGACGAAGACGCTCTGGGTGAAGAGCCAGGTGACGAACAGCCAGCCGCCCAGCGTGCCGAGCGCGAAGAGCGTCCAGAACCACCGCGCGAACCGCGCCCCGGCGAGGAGCACCATGCCGAGCACGACGGGCACCACGAAGGCGGCGACCCCGATGAGCGGGTTCGGGAAGCCGAGGAGCGAGCCCTGCGCGGACTCGATGACCGTCGCGCAGGAGATGAACGGGTTGATGTCGCACGAGAGCGACGCGCCCGGCTCCTCGAGCAGGTGCAGCCGCTCGAGGACGAGGACGAACGACCCGATCCACCCGACGACGCCCGTGACGACGAGCAGGAGGGCCAGGGAACGGGGGTGCACGGGGGCCCGGGTCGCGGTCATCGGGAGATCATGGCAGACGGCCCGGCCGTGACCCTGACGGCCGGGTGGGCGTCGGCGTGCGATACTGGCTGGCAGGTCGACCCGCCGCGCGGGACGACCGCCATTAACAGTCTTTCCCGGGGCAGACCCGGGCCGCACGGCACGTCCGGCGGCGGATAGCCAGTTCCGTACCAGTGCGCACGACCGTAGCCTCGGGCCGGAAGTCGCAGACCAGGATCGACGGAGAACCGCGAAGGCGGGGATCCACTCGGAGAGCTACCGGGATACGGCGCGGCCGTACCGTCCGGTTGAGGAGTGCACCAGAGATGGTGGAGAGAGACGAGAACACCGGCAGGAGGCGACCCAGCCTCCTCGAGCGGCTGACCGGCCGCCGCGCCGAGCCGACCGCGGCGACGGAGACCGGCGGCCCGCCCGTCCTCCCCGCGTCCGCGTCCCCCGAGGCGAGCGGCACGCCCGCCGCCTCCGTAGCGAAGGGCCACACCCTGAACGAGAACGACGACACCCAGTCCGCGCCCGTCGAGCAGGAGGCGCCGGTCGTCCGACGCTCCCGCCGCGCGAGCACCGCCGCCTCCGCGCCCGCGGCCGCCCAGCCGGACGACGCCAGCGTCGACGCGTCCGCCTCAGCGCCCGCGTCCGCCGAGGCTCCCGCGTCCGACGAGGCTCCCGCGTCCGCGGAGGCCGCCGCGCCCGCCGACGAGGCACCGGCCGCCCCGGCCCCGCGGAAGCGCGCCCCGCGCAAGGCCGCCGTCGCGGCTCCCGCCGAGGAGCCCGCCGACGCGCCCGCCGCCCCGGCTCCCGAGCCCGCCTCCGCGCCCGCCGCCCCGGCTCCCGAGCCCGCCTCCGCGCCCGCCGCCGCAGGCACGGACGCCGTCGCGGACGAGGAGCCCGCGACGGAGGCCCCCGCCGCCCCGGCTCGCACGCTCCCGTCCCTGTCCGTCTTCTTCCAGGCCCCGGACATCGCCCCGCTGCCGCCCCGCCGCGCGCGGGACGACCGGCGCGACGACGACCGCGACGAGGACGACGACGCCGACCGCGACGACCGCCCCTCGCGCTCCTCGCGTCGCAGCGGACGCGGCCAGGACCGCAGCGCGGGCTGCGACGGTCGCGTGCGCGACCGCGAGGACGACCACGACGACGAGGACGACGCCCCCTCCGTGCGCCGCCGCGCGCGCCGCCGCACCGGCGAGGAGGGCCGCGACGGCGACGACGCTCCCGGCACCGTGGTCAAGGTCCGCACGCCCCGCGAGCCCGAGCTCATCACGGAGCCGCAGCGCATCAAGGGCTCCACCCGCCTCGAGGCCGAAGAAGCAGCGCCGCCGCGACGGCCGCGACGCCGGCCGCCGCCGCCCCGTCCTCACGGAGTCCGAGTACCTGGCCCGCCGCGAGTCGGTCGACCGCAGCATGATCGTGCGCTCGCGCGATGGCAAGATCCAGATCGGCGTGCTCGAGGACCAGGTGCTGGTGGAGCACTACGTCGCCCGCGCCGACGAGGCGTCCCTCATCGGCAACGTCTACCTCGGTCGCGTCCAGAACGTGCTCCCGAGCATGGAGGCCGCCTTCATCGACATCGGCCGCGGCCGCAACGCCGTGCTCTACTCCGGCGAGGTCGACTGGGAGGCCGCCAACGCCGACAAGGGCGGCGGCAGCCACGCGCGCCGCATCGAGGTCGCGCTGAAGCCCGGCGACCGCGTCCTGGTGCAGGTCACCAAGGACCCGGTGGGCCACAAGGGCGCCCGTCTCACCAGCCAGGTCAGCCTGCCGGGCCGCTACCTCGTGTACGTCCCCAACGGCTCCATGAACGGCATCAGCCGGAAGCTCCCCGACACGGAGCGCGCGCGCCTGAAGAAGACGCTGAAGGAGGTGCTGCCCGAGAACGTGGGCGTCATCGTCCGCACGGCCGCCGAGGGCGCGACGGAGGAGCAGCTGAAGCTCGACGTCGAGCGGCTCACGTCGCAGTGGGCGGAGATCAGCCGCCAGGTCGAGAAGGCGCAGGCGCCCGCGCTCCTGCACTCCGAGCCCGACCTGCTGCTGAAGATCATCCGCGACGTCTTCAACGAGGACTTCCACAAGCTCGTCATCGACGGCGGCGACGCCCAGGAGATCATCGAGGGCTACCTCCGCGGCGTCGCGCCCGACCTCATCGACCGGGTCGAGACGTACCGCGGCGAGAGGGACTCGTTCGACGAGCACCGCGTCAGCGAGCAGATCGAGAAGGCGCTCGACCGGAAGGTCTGGCTGCCCTCCGGCGGCTCGCTCGTCATCGACCGCACCGAGGCCATGACCGTGGTCGACGTGAACACGGGCAAGTTCGTCGGATCCGGCGGCAACCTCGAGGAGACCGTCACCAAGAACAACCTCGAGGCGGCGGAGGAGATCGTCCGCCAGATGCGCCTGCGGACATCGGCGGCATCATCGTCGTCGACTTCATCGACATGGTCCTCGAGAGCAACCGCGACCTCGTGCTGCGCCGCCTGGTGGAGTGCCTGAGCCGCGACCGCACGAAGCACCAGGTCGCCGAGGTCACCTCGCTCGGGCTCGTGCAGATGACCCGGAAGAAGCTCGGCCTCGGGCTGCTGGAGTCGTTCTCGGAGAACTGCGAGACGTGCGCCGGGCGGGGCATCATCATCCACCACGACCCGCTCATGGAGCACAAGCAGACGCCGCAGGAGCCGATCCAGGGTCAGGGCCGCCGTCGCGGCGGCAAGGGCCAGGAGCACGGCGGCGGCAACGGCAACGGCGGCAACGGCGGCGGGCGCGGCGGCGGACAGGCGCAGCAGCAGTGCACGCCCGCGGCGAGCACCCACAGCATCACCGACGACGCGCGCTCCGCCCTCGCCAAGATCGCGACGAGCACCATCCAGACGGTGAACGAGGCGATCGACCGGGTCGAGGACGTCGTGCGGACGCCCGACGAGGGATCGGCGGCGCACGAGGCCGAGCCCGCGGCGTCCGCGGGATCTCCGGCAGCCGCGGACGAGCAGCGGCGCGGCGACCGTCCGCGGCGCAGCCGGGGAGGCCGGGGACGCGCGTCGTCCGCGACCGTCGAGGCGCAGGAGGCGCCCTCCACGTCAGAGCCCGCGGCTCCCGCCGAGGACCCGACCCCGCCGATGCCGCCGTCGAGGAGCCCGCGCTCGACGCTCGAGCCGCGCGAGGCCATCCGCCTGGAGCCCGTGCAGATCCTCGACATCCCCGTCGCGAGCGCCCGTACGGCGCCGCGCCGAGTCAGCTCGGCCGACGCGGAGCAGCTCCTCGGCTCCGTGCTCGACGCGCTGCCGCAGCCCAAGGAGCCGGGACAGGGGCGGGCACGCACCCGCCGGGTCTCGACCCCGACGCTGACGACGCCGGCCGCCGCCGCCGACGACGCGAGCTGATCCCGCGGCTGTCCTGGGGACGGCCGGACGACGAGGGGCCCGGAGCGCATGCTCCGGGCCCCTCGTCGTCCACCGTGCGGACGACGGTCAGGTCTCGGGCGCCCGACGCTCGCGCTGGGTGACGCGCAGCCCGCTGGCCTGGAGCCGCCGCACCAGGTCCCGGTTCGACACGGGGAGGGCGCCGCGCGCGACCAGTTCCGCGTACCGCGCCGGGCACGTCGTAGTGGTCGCGGTCGAAGCTCCGCTCCGGATCCCGGCGGCGCGCGCGAAGGCGTGGAGCTCGTCGAGCGACGCGTCGCTCACCAGGTGCGCCCAGAGGGTGCCGTGCGCGGGCCACGCGGGTCGGTCGAGGAGCACGGTCATCCTGCGAGCATAGGCAGGCATCGCCCCGGCCCCGGGGCGGACCGCCGCGCGACGCGCCCGGCGCGCATGCGGCTCGGCGGCCGGATGCTCGCGTATGATCCATGGAGGACGCCGGGGGTCCGCGGTTCGACCCCTGTCCGGCGTTCCGGTAACATGGTGAGTCGCTGGCATGCGCCGACCCCCGAGGTCGTGCGCGTGCATGCAGACTTCCTCCAATGATTCGGGCCACAGGGCGTCATGTCCCCAGTGAGTCAAGCCCGCGAGAGAAAACAGGTACGGAAAAGTGGTTTACGCAGTTGTGCGCGCCGGCGGTCGGCAGGAGAAGGTCGAGGTCGGGACCATCGTCACGATGGACCGGGTCAAGAACCAGCAGAGCGGCAAGGTCGTGCTCCCCGCGGTCCTGCTCGTCGACGGCGACACCATCACCACGGACGCCGCGAAGCTCGCCGACGTCACCGTCAGCGCCGAGATCCTGAACGACCTCCGCGGTCCCAAGATCGTCATCCAGAAGTTCAAGAACAAGACCGGGTACAAGAAGCGCCAGGGGCACCGCCAGGACCTCACGCGCGTCCAGGTCACCGAGATCAACTAGCACGAGAACGCAGGGAGAAGCAGATGGCACACAAGAAGGGCGCGAGCTCTACCCGCAACGGCCGTGACTCGAACGCCCAGCGCCTCGGCGTGAAGCGCTTCGGCGGCCAGGTCGTCGGCGCCGGCGAGATCATCGTCCGCCAGCGCGGCACGCACTTCCACCCCGGCGTCAACGTCGGCCGTGGTGGCGACGACACGCTGTTCGCCCTTCTCCGCCGGCTCGGTGGAGTTCGGCGTCAAGGGCGGCCGCAAGGTCGTCAACATCGTCGTCCCGGCCTAGCGCAGGCCGACAGCACGATCCTGCAGCGGCTCAGCCGCGCAGCACCTCAAGGGCGGGCCTCGGCCCGCCCTTGCGTGCGTTCCGCAGGAGACACCCCGAGAAGAAACGAGCGACAGCCATGGCGACATTCGTCGACACCGTGACCCTCCACCTGCGGGCGGGAAACGGCGGCAACGGCTGCGTCTCTGTCCGCCGCGAGAAGTTCAAGCCCCTCGCCGGCCCCGACGGCGGCAACGGCGGCAACGGCGGGGACATCGTCCTCGTCGCCGACCCGCAGGTCACGACCCTGCTCGGCCTACCACCGCGGACCGCACCGCTCCTCGCGGAACGGCGGCCCCGGCATGGGCGACCACCGCCACGGCACGCTCGGCGAGACCCTGGCAGCTCCCCGTCCCCGTGGGGACGGTCGTCAAAGACGCCGACGGCCAGGAGCTCGCCGACATGGCCACGCCGGGCATGCGCTACGTCGCCGCCGAGGCCGGGCAGGGCGGGCTGGGCAACGCGTCGCTCGCCACCACCAAGCGCAAGGCCCCCGGGTTCGCGCTCCTCGGCACCCAGGGCTACGAGGGCGACGTCGTCCTCGAGTTGAAGGTCGTCGCCGACGTGGCGCTCGTCGGCTACCCGTCCGCGGGCAAGTCCAGCCTCGTCGCGTCCATCTCCGCCGCGAAGCCGAAGATCGCCGACTACCCCTTCACGACCCTGCACCCGAACCTCGGCGTGGTCGAGGCGGCCGACTCCCTGGTACACCGTCGCCGACGTGCCCGGCCTCATCGAGGGCGCCAGCGAGGGCAAGGGCCTCGGGCTCGAGTTCCTCCGCCACGTCGAGCGCTGCTCCGCGCTGCTGCACGTCCTCGACTGCGCCACGCTCGATCCCGGCCGGGACCCGATCTCGGACCTCGACATCATCCTCACCGAGCTCGCCGCGTACCCGGTGCCCGCGGGCCAGGTTCCGCTGCTCGAGCGCCCCCAGCTCATCGCGCTGAACAAGATCGACGTCCCCGAGGCCCAGGAGCTCGCCGAGCTCGTGCGCCCCGAGCTCGAGGCGCGCGGCTATCGCGTGTTCGACATCTCCACCGTCAGCCACGAGGGCCTGCGCCAGCTGTCATTCGCCCTGGCCGAGCTCGTGGAGGATGCCCGCACCAAGGCCGCCGAGGAGCCCGAGGCCCCGCGCATCGTGCTGCGTCCACGGGCCGTGGACGAGAAGCCCTTCACCATCCGCGTCGACGGCGGCAGCTACGGGGACATCTACCGGGTGCTCGGCACGAAGCCGGAGCGCTGGGTCCAGCAGACCGACTTCACCAACGACGAGGCCGTCGGCTACTCTGGCCGACCGGCTCGCGAAGCTCGGCGTCGAGGACGGGCTGTTCAAGGCCGGGGCCGTCGCCGGCTCCAGCGTCGTCATCGGCGAGGGCAGCGGCGTGGTCTTCGACTGGGAGCCCACCCTCACCTCCACCGCCGAGCTCATCACGAGCCCGCGCGGCGCGGACGCCCGCGTCGACCCGCTCAACCGCCGCACGAACCAGGCGCGTCGCGAGGACTACTTCGCCCGCATGGACGCCAAGGCGGAGGCCCGCGCCCAGCTCGTGCGCGAGGGCGAGGCCGGGCTGTGGGCGGACGACGACGCGACCGACGAGGACGCCTCCGCGGACGAGAAGGCGTAGCCGATGGGCACGACCGCGCGCGCGGGCATCGCGACGGCGCGCCGCATCGTGGTGAAGGTCGGCTCGTCGTCCATCAGCGGGGAGAACGCCGGGCAGATCGGCCCACTCGTCGACGCCATCGCCACGGTGCACGCGCGCGGCGCCGAGGTCGTCCTGGTGTCGTCGGGTGCCATCGCCACGGGCATGCCGTTCCTGCGCCTCGACGACCGGCCGGCGGACCTCGCCACGCAGCAGGCGGCGGCCGCGGTCGGACAGAGCGTGCTCGTCTTCCGGTACCAGGAGAGCCTCGACCGCTACGGCATCGTCGCGGGGCAGGTGCTCCTCACCGCCGGCGACCTCGCGGCGCCGGACCACCGCGAGAACGCGCAGCGCGCCATGGAGCGCCTCCTCGGCCTCCGGCTCCTGCCCATCGTCAACGAGAACGACACGGTGGCGACGCACGAGATCCGCTTCGGCGACAACGACCGGCTGGCGGCGCTCGTCGCGAGGCTGGTCGACGCGGACCTCCTCCTCCTCCTCTCCGACGTGGACGCGCTCTACACGCGCCCGCCCCAGGAGCCGGGCGCGCGCCGCATCGAGCACGTCGACTTCGGCGACGAGCTCGCGGGCGTCGAGATCGGCAGCACCGGCACGGGCGTCGGCACCGGGGAGCGGTCACCAAGGTCGCCGCCGCTCGCCTGGCCGCCGAGGCCGGCACGGGCGTGCTCCTGACCTCGACCGCCCAGGTCGCGGATGCCCTCGCCGGCGGGCACGTCGGCACCTGGTTCGCGCCCCGCGCCTGACCGCGCCACGCCAGGCCGGCCGTCGCGTCCGCTCGTCGCGTCCGCCCGTCGTCGGGCCGCTGGCGCTAGGCTTCCGTCCATGCCCACGATCGCCTCCGCCGCCCCCGCCGAGCCCGCCGTTCCCCCTGCATCCGGCGGCGCCCACGGACCGGACGCGGAGCTCGAGCGGATCCTGGGGGCCGCCCGCGCCGCGTCCACCGCCGTCGCGGCCCGCACGTCCGGCCAGCGCGACGCCGCGCTCGACGCGGTCTCCGCCGCCCTCGTCGCGCACGCCGACCGCATCGTCGCGGCCAACGTGCAGGACCTCGACGCGGGACGGGCCGCGGGGCTCGCGACGGGCCTCCTCGACCGGCTGACCCTGGACGCGCGCCGCGTCGCCGCGCTCGCGGATGCCGTGGCCGGGATCCGCGCGCTCGACGACCCGCTCGGCCACGTGGTGCGCGGCCGCACGCTCCCCAACGGGCTCCTGCTCTCGCAGGTGCGCGTCCCCTTCGGCGTCGTCGGCGCCATCTACGAGGCCCGGCCGAACGTCACCGTGGACATCGCCGCCCTCGCGCTCAAGAGCGGCAACGCGGTCGTCCTCCGCGGCGGCTCGGCGGCGCTCCGGACGAACGCCGTCCTCGTCGACGTCATGCGGGCGGCGCTCGAGGGCGCCGGCCTCCCCGCGGACGCCGTGCAGACCGTCGACGCGCACGGACGCGCCGGTGCCGCCCGCCTCATGCGCGCGCGGGGACTGGTGGACGTGCTGGTGCCGCGCGGATCCGCCGAGCTCATCCGCACGGTCGTCGAGGAGTCGACCGTGCCCGTGATCGAGACCGGCGCGGGCGTCGTGCACGTGTACCTCGACACGTCCGCCGACGCGCGGATGGCCGTCGACATCGCCGTCGACGCCAAGGTCAGCCGCCCCAGCGTCTGCAACGCCATGGAGACGCTGCTCGTCCACCGGGACGCCGCGCCGCGCGTGCTCCCCGACGTGCTCGACGCGCTGCGCGACCGCGGTGTGACGGTGCACGGCGACGAGGCCGTCCGCGCGCTGTGGCCCGCCGCCGTCCCCGCCACGGAGGAGGACTGGGCCGCGGAGTACCTCTCGCTCGACCTGGCCGTCCGGGTGGTCGACTCCGTGGAGGACGCCGTGTCGCACATCGCCCGCTGGTCCACGCACCACACCGAGTCCATCGTCACATCCGACGTCGCCGTGGCGGAGCGCTTCCTCGCGGCCGTCGACTCGGCCGTCGTCATGGTGAACGCCTCCACGCGCTTCACCGACGGATCCGAGTTCGGCTTCGGCGCCGAGGTCGGCATCTCCACGCAGAAGCTGCACGCGCGCGGGCCGATGGGGCTGCAGAGCTGACCAGCACGAAGTGGGTCGTGCGGGGGAGCGGACAGGTCCGCGGCTGACCGGACGCGGTCCAGGGCGGCGATCGGAGCGCGCCACGGCACGCCCGGACCCGGTGCACGCCGCGAGGGGCTCGCCGATAGGATGGCAGGCGCCGCCTCCGCACCACGGGGCGTGCCACGAACGGAGATCCCATGCACGCGCTGACCACCACCCTCCTCGCCGAGACCGAGCACGCCATGGAGCTCGCCGCCCCGCTGTGGGTGTTCCCGGCCGTCGCCGCGGTCGCGTTCATCGCCCTGGGCGTCGTCATGTTCAGCTTCCGCGACGGTGAGCAACCGCCACTCGGAGAAGTGGGGCAAGCCCCCGTGGCCGAGCAGGGCCACGGCACCGCCGACCAGGCGCACTGAGCGCGAGCACCCGCCAGATGACGACACCCGCGACCCCGCGCCTCCGCATCGGGGTCATGGGCGGCACGTTCGACCCCATCCACAACGGCCGCACCTCGTCGCCGCGAGCGAGGTGCAGCAGCACCTCCAGCTCGACGAGGTGATCTTCGTCCCCACAGGCCAGCCGTGGCAGAAGCAGACGGTCACCGACGGCGAGCACCGCTACCTCATGACCGTGATCGCGACCGCGGCGAACCCGCGCTTCACCGTGAGCCGCGTCGACATCGACCGGGCCGGCACCACCTACACGATCGACACGCTCCGCGACATCCGGCGCACGCACCCGGACGCGGAGCTCTTCTTCATCACGGGCGCGGACGCCATCCAGCAGATCCTCGGGTGGAAGGACGTCGCGGAGCTGTGGGACCTGGCGCACTTCGTCGCCGTGACGCGTCCCGGGCACGACCTCACCGAGAGCGCCCTCCCGCATGCCGACGTAAGATTGCTGGAGGTGCCGGCGCTGGCCATCTCCTCGACCGACTGCCGGAGCCGAGTCGGACGGGGCTTCCCCGTGCGGCACCTCGTCCCCGACGGAGTCGTCCAGTACGAGTCTCCAAGCACCATCTGTATCGGGCGCCCGCGATGAGCCCTCCGACGACGCGCCCGACGCCGGGCCGACCTCGAGCCTCGACGACGGTCCCGCTCCCCAGACGCTCGGGCTGAAGCCGCCGCGAGATGCGCGCCGCCGAGCAGCGCCCGCGCCCTCGCGCTCGGCATCGACGAGGCGGACGACGCCCCGGCCGACCACGTCCCGGCGGACGCACCGCGATCCTCCGCCCGGACACGTCCGGTCCCGGCGCCGGTCCCGCCTCCGACTCCTCGCCGTCGCCTCCGCCTCCGAGGACGCCGCCTCCGAGGACGCCGCCCCCGTCGACACCGCACCCGATGCCTCCGTCTCCGTCGTCGACGCGCCGGGGGACGCGCAGCAGGGGGAGGCCCCTGCGCCGGAGTC
Source organism: Clavibacter sp. AC415 (assembly GCF_979252985.1). Lineage (NCBI taxonomy): Bacteria > Bacillati > Actinomycetota > Actinomycetes > Micrococcales > Microbacteriaceae > Clavibacter > Clavibacter sp. AC415. The sequence continues at coordinate 183,109 of NZ_CEEDAR010000014.1, forward strand.
CGCCTGGGGCGTCCGACCAGGTCGCCGCCGCGCCCGACACCGCCGCGGTCCCGGCCGCGTCGTCCGGCGTGGGTCCCGAGACCTCCGCCATCCTCCTGTCGGGGCGTGCGTGACCGCCGCCGCCGAGCGCCGTGCCGTCCGCGAGGCCGAGGAGGCCGCGCGTCAGAGCAGCGCGGATCCGAGCACGCGGGCGTCCCCCGGATCCCCGTCCGCGACGCCGTCCGCTCCCTCGGGGGACGCCGACGCCGGTGGCGATGGCGCCGCCCAGATGGCGCCGCCGCCGCGACCGGCGGCCGCGACGCCGTGGCCGTCGACGAACGCGCCCTCCCGGTCCCGGTGCGTCCGGCTGCCGCCGTACGTCCGCTACGGCCGCGGGTCCCGCGCGACCCCGACCGCGGGCGCCGTACGGCAGCGCCTGCCGGCGCCCCGCCGACGTCGAGGCGGAGGCCGTCCCCGCGCAGGAGGCGGAGGAGATCGAGGCCGTCCCGGTCGAGGACGCCGATGCCGACCGCGAGACCGAGGAGCCGCGCGCTCCCGGGACGCCGTCCGCCGAGACCCCCTCCGCCTGGCCGTTCGCGCCCATCGTGCCCTCGGGCGACGCCGCGGGCCTGCAACGTGGACAGCTCGGGGGAGCAGCCGACGGTGCCCCCGCTGGCCGCGCACACGCCGAGCCGGGACGAGGACCCCCTGCCCGGCGCCGTCGCTCCGAGCCCGCCTCCTGGGCGACCGGTCCCAGCCGCCCCCGTCCCTCGAGCCGCGTTCGTTCGGGACCCGCGCCTCCGCCGCGTCCGAGGACCTCGAGGGCGTCGAGCCCGGCGACCGCGCGGCCGAGCCGACCGGAGCCGCCGCTGCCGCCGCCGACGTCCGCACTCCGTTCACGCCGCCGACGGGCCACTGGTCCGTCCAGGATCAGGTCGACGAGGACCAGCCGCACACCGGCAACCACTTCATCCTCCCGACCGTGCCGCACGCGGGCGACATGCAGCAGGCGCTGAACAGCACGGGCGAGATCATCATCACCGGGTCGATCGACCTGCCCCGCAGCCTCGGCTCCATGGGCACCCATCCGGACCGCTTCGACACGGCCGACATGGACCGCATCCTCGAGCAGGGCGACGACCATGACCACGCCCCGGCCGGTTCCGACTCGGAGCCCGTCCGCGCGAGCCGTGCGGTCAGCACCCACACCTCGACGCGCGCCGTCGTCCAGCCGCCGCCGCGGAAGCGCTTCACGGCACCCGTCGTCGCGGCGGTCACGGCCGGGGAGTCGCCGTCATCGGCGCGGGCCTCGTCATCGTCGCCTTCATGACGAATGTATTCTGAACCCCTGCACCACCCCACCCGTCCCGGAAGGACTCTGTGACCGCTTCTCCCCGCGCCCTCGACCTGCTCAAGGTCGCCGCCTCCGCCGCCGACTCCAAGCAGGCCATCGACCTGGTCGCGCTCGACGTCTCCGGCCCCTGCCGCTCACCGACGTCTTCCTGATCGCCTCGGCCCGCAACGAGCGGAACGCGCAGGCGGTCGCCGACGAGATCGAGGACAAGATGATCGAGGCCGGCGCCAAGCCGCTGCGCCGCGAGGGGAAGAGCGAGGGCAGCTGGATCCTCCTCGACTTCGGCGACGTCGTCGCCCACGTCTTCACCGAGGAGGACCGCATGTACTACTCGCTGGAGCGCCTCTGGAAGGACTGCCCCGTCGTCGAGCTCGAGATCGAGCCGAGCGCCTCCGCCTCCTGATCGGCCGCGACGCCGGTCCGGCCACCGCGCCGGACCGGCGCTCGTCTCGGATCGGCGCTCGATCCTGCCCGCCGACCGGGTCCTCCGAGCACGGTCACGGCCGTGTGCGCCGGGATCCCCGGGGCAGTTCGGGCCGGGACCGGCGGGGAGGATGCCCTGGTCATGGGGCGGTCGGAATGTGTAGTAATGTAGACGAGTCGCTTCCGCAGGGAAGCGGAGAACGGGTCTGTGGCGCAGTTGGTAGCGCACCTGCATGGCATGCAGGGGGTCAGGGGTTCGAATCCCCTCAGATCCACCCTCGAGCCCCGCTCCTCCTCACGGAGGAGCGGGGCTCTTCCCGTTCCCGGGCCCTGCCTGGCTCAGCGGGGCTGCGCGGGGTTCGTCGGGTCGCCGTGCGACGGCGGGTTCACGGGCGGTAAGCTCGTTGCCGGCGTCACCCGCTCCACGTGACCGCCCTCCGCCACCTCGGGCATGGCGTCCGGGATGCGGCCGGAGGGCTCGGCGCCGTCGCGCAGCGCCTCGAGGCGCCGCTCGAGCACCTGCATGACCGGCAGGCGGTCCCCGTGGGCGCCCTCGTAGGCGACGAGGAGCAGGAGCTCCCGTTCGTCCAGGGGCAGGATGCGCTGCGGGAGCGTCGCGAGCGGGACGTGGTCGAAGTCGGGCAGGGGCAGCTCGTCGTGGGTGGGTGCGTCGGTCATGGTGCCTCCTCGGGGCTCGTGGTGGCGGTGGTGGGTGCGCGGCCTACGGGGTCGGAGAGCGCCGTCACGGGGTCGGGCCCGTCCCCGGCACGGCCGGGCCCTCGGGCCAGCGCAGGAGCGCGGCGACCGATGCGCCGCCGGGCAGGCCGATCGCGTCCGCGCCGTCCGGCGCAGTGGTCGAGTCCGTGAGGACGACCCGCGCGTCGGTCAGCAGCGCCGCGCGGCTGAGGGCGACGTGCGCCGGGACGTGCCCGAGGACCTCCGCGCCGAGGGCGTCCTCCGGGGCGGCCGCGATCCACGGCGCGCCGCCGAGCGCCAGCAGGCGCTGGTCGCGGAGCGCGTCGGCGTCGAGCACGAGGGTGTCGACCTGCGCGCTCGCGAGGGCGCGCACGACGGTGCCGACCCGCGTCTCGGCCCAGCCGTCACCGCGGCCGTCGTGCTGGGCCACGCGGGCTCGAGGACGTCCCGCTCGCCCGCCGCCAGGATCCGCTGCAGCTCCGTCCGGACGCGGTCCTCGAGGGCCCGGCCGTCGGCGCCGTCGGCGCGCGTGTTCGTCGGTTCCACGGAGAGGATCGCCCGGGCCTCCGCTCCGAGCTCCCCCTCGAGCAGCTGGCGGGCACGGATGTCGCCGGCCACGACGAGGAGGCGCCGCCGGTGCCGCCGGACCACGTCGTCGACCCGTTCGGCGAGCTCGCCCTGCGTCTGGCGCCAGATCTCCTCGGCGTGGTGCTGCAGCCGGTCCTGGCGCGACCCGCCCGTGTGCACGGCGTGCAGCGTGTCGGTCCGGGCCCTCGACGGCGCGCTCGTCGACGAGCTCGTCCGCGCCCGCCCGCAGGACGCGCACCTCGCCGCCGTCCCCGGCTCGGTCTCGACGACCACGTGGACGATGCGCTCGGGCTCGCGCTCCAGGAGGGGCGCGAGGTCGGGCACCGGGATGACGCCGACGGACTCGGGCTCGGTGGGGATGCCGGGGATCGACTTCGTCGAGGACGAGCTGCGCCGCCTCGACGAGCACGATGCGGGTGCGCGGGCCGCCGGGGCGCGGGCTCGTGCGCGAGCGCCGACGAGACCAGCGCGAGGTCGTCGTCGGACGCGCCGCCGCGGGCGAGCCGGTCGAGGACGCTGGTCCGCCGGGTCTCGAGCACCTGGGGAGGGTTCGGCCGTGTCGACGGAGTCGTCGACGTGCGCCTGGATCCAGGGCCCGGGTCGTCGGAGCAGCTCGGCCGAGGTGCGGCGGCCGGTCGTGAGGTCGGTCATGGGAGTGCCTCCTTCTCGTCGTGGACGTCGCTCCACCCGACGCCCGGCGGCCCACCGACGCCAAGGGACTTGACAGCCCCGTTCGGCGCTCCCGCGCGGCCGAGCCGACGCTCCCCGATCGGGGGACTGTCCTCCACATGGAGGACGCCGGGCACCCGTGGCCCAGGCTCATCGACCCCTGGAGCTCCACAATGTCGCACGCCACCCTGGCACCGGACGCACGCCGCCGACCCGCACCGCACGTCGGTGGTCGGATCCGCGGTACTGGGGTTGCTGGGCCGCGTTCGTGGTGGGCGCGGCGGTCATCGTGACGCTCCTGATCACGTCCTTCGCGCAGGGCACCGAGGGGGTCTACCCGGGGCTCGACGTGCCCGGCGTCGTCGACACGCGCATCGACCACGGCAGCGTCGTGACGCAGATCGGCCCGGGCGGCTTCCTCTTCCCGCTGGCCGCCGGGCTCGTGGTCGGCCTGATCGTGGCCGTCGTCGTGTACGCCCGACGGCGCTCCGCCGAGGACTTGACCCAGGCTCCCGCCGCCGAGCGGCTCCGCCCGCGGCCCTCGCGTAGGGTGCGACGGGATGGACCACGCCGACGACGATCCCGCCACCGTGACCCGCCGGGCGGCGCTCCGACGGGTACCCCGAGCACGACACTGGCAAGCCTCCTCTGGCGTCGGCGTCACGGCCAGGGCTCCTCCTCCTCGCCGCCGCCGGCTGCTCCGCTCCGAGCCGCGTGACGCCGACGCCGGACGCCGAGCCGCTGCCGCGTCGTGGCGCTGGGGGACGGCTGTCCTCCACCGGCGCCGGGGCCGGCCGAGCCCAGTCCCGGGCGATCCCGGCGTTCTCGCGGGCGCACGGTCGCCGCGTCCAGTCCGCGTCGCCGTCGCGGCCGTCGGCGCCGAGCTCGTGGACGCGGCCCGCGACGGGGCCACGACGGCCGACCTCGACGGCCCCTCGGGAGCGCGGCGGGCGGACGATGTGCCCGCGCAGCTCGACGCGCTGGCCGACGGCGCCGACGTCGTGCTCGTGCGGCTCGGCGGCGACGACCTCGGCTTCCCGGCGCTCGTGGGCGGCTGCCTGGCGCGTGACCCCGGAGGGCCCGGTGGCCGCGGGAGGCGCGACGTGCGTCGACCAGCTCGCGCCCGCGGGCGGGACCGACGCCGTCCGTGCCCGCATCGACGGCGAGGTCTCGGCCGGCCTCGACGACGCGTTCGCCCGGATCCGCGCCGCCGCGCCCGACGCCCGCATCGTCACAGCGGGCTCGGCTGATCCTGACCGTGCTGGCCGGTCCCGACGCCCTCCCGGCGGAGGGCTGCCTGCGCGCGACGGCGGGCGCGACCGTGAACGGGCAGGCCTGCTCCTCACCGACCGGGAGTGCGGTGTGGCTGGCGGGGATCCAGCGGGCGCTCGACGACGCGATCGCCCGCGCCGCCCGGGAGGCCGGTGCGCGCTACGTCGACGAGGAGACCCCGACCGCTGCGCGCACGGCGCGTGCGCCGGCGACGCGGGGAGGCGTACGTCGCCGGCCTCGGCGGGAGCGCGGGCTCCGTGCCGCTGCACCCCAACGCCACCAGGGCCTCGCCTGGGCAGGCGGATGCCGTCGCGGACGTGCTGCGTGAGGAGGCCCGCCCGCACTCGGGCGCTGACCCGTCCCCGATCCGCGGAGCGCGCGCCTGTCTGCGATCGTGTGGTTCCGTGTGGGAGCTTGTTGCTTCTCCTGCGGATGCGGGCTACAGTGCGAGGAACGCGAGGCGCACGTGCCCCACGGAGTCGAAGGAGACCGCCCATGTACGCCGAGGAACGCCAGGACAGGGTGGTCGCCCTCCTCGAGCGCGCCCCGGCCGAGTCGCGGTGGTGGGCCCGGCCCTGGCGAGTTCGACGTGACCACCGAGACCGTCCGCCGCGACCTCGCCCAGCTGGAGACGCGCGGCGTGCTCCGCCGCGTGCGCGGCGGCGCCGTCCGCGCCAACCGCTCCACGCGCGCCGAGGAGAGCCTCGACGCGCGCGGCACCCGCAACACGGCCGCCAAGGCCCGCATCGCCGACGCCGCCATGCGCCTCATCCCCACCACGTTCCCGGGATCGATCGCCCTCGACGCGGGCACCACGACGAGCCTCGTCGCCGACTCGGCTCGCCGCGTGGGACGCCCGACGTGGCGGGCCGCACGCTCGTCGTCGTCACCCACTCGATGGTCGTCGCGCAGACCGTCAGCCGGAACCCCGCCGTGGAGGCGCAGCTGCTCGGCGGCCGGCTCCGCGGCATCGACGAGCGCCGCGGATCGGGCCCGCGACCCTCGGGTCAGCTGTCGCGCCTGCGGCCGGACCTCGCCTTCTATCGGCGCGAACGGCATCCACGCGGAGTTCGGCCTGAGCACGCCCGACGAGGAGGAGGCCGCCGTGAAGACCGCCCTGACCCGGGGATCCCGCCAGGGCCGATTCGCCCTGGTGGAACGCGTCGAAGGCGGGGGAGGAGGCCCTCGTCGGCTTCGCGGCCCTCGACGACCTCGACACGCTCGTCACCGACCGGGCGCCGGACGCGCCGCTCCGGGACGCGCTCGCCCGCGCCGAGGTGGAGGTGATGGTCGCGTGATCCTCGCCCTCACCGCCAACCCGAGCCTCGACCGCACCATCGACCTCGCCGGGGCCCTACGCCCGCGGCGGGGTGCCGTGCAGCGCGCCCGCGGCGTCGCCGAGCAGCCGGGCGGCAAGGGCGTGAACGTCTCTCCGCGCGCTCATCGCGTCGGGTCTGGAGACCCTCGCGCTTCCTGCCCGGACGCCTCGACGACCCCATGCTCAGGTGGCCCTGGCCGCCGAGCGGATGCCCGCTCGACCACCTCGACATCGACGGCCGGGTGCGCCAGAACGTCACCCTCGCGGAACCCGACGGCACGACGACCAAGGTCGACGAGCCCGGCCCCGCGCTCTCGCCCGCCCAGGCCGACGCGCTCGTGGCCCTCGTGATCCGGCGCGCCAGATCGGCCAGCCGGCCCTGGTGCTCGCCGGGTCCCTGCCGCCGGGCTCGACGACGACTTCGCCGCGCGCGCGTGGTGCACGCCGTCCGCGCCGAGCTCGGCGACCGCGCGCCGCGCATCGCCGTGGACTCCTCGGGCGCGCCCATGGCGGCGCTACGTCGCGTGGAGCGCCGTCGTCGACCTCGTGAAGCCCGACGCCGAGGAGCTCGCCGAGCTGGTGGGCCTCGCCGACCCCGACGCGCTCGAGGACGACCCGCGCCTCGTGCACGACGCGTCCCGGGCCCTCGTCTCCCGCGGCTGCCGGGCGGTCCTCGCGACCCTCGGCGCCCGCGGTGCCGTCCTCACCACGGCCGACGGCAGGATGAGCACGCCACCATGCCGCCGATCGTGCCCGTGAGCACCGTGGGCGCTGGGCGACTCGTCGCTCGCGGGCTACCTGCTGGCCGACCACCGCGGCGCCGGACCCGAGGGGCGGCTCGCGCAGGCCCGTCGCCCAGCGGCTCCGCCGCCGCGTCCCCTGCCGGGGAGCACCATGCCGTCCCCCGACCAGACACGGCCGGACAGCGTCACCGTCCTGCCGCTCCTCCCGATCGCCGCCGATCGCTGAACCGCCCGCCCTGGAGAAGAACATGCCATCGCTCATCGCGGACCGCCTCGTGCTCCTCGACGCCGACGCTCGGCGCCGACCGCGAGCACGCCGTCCGCACGCTGGCCGAGCGCGTCGTCGCCGAGGGCCGCGCCACCGACGCCGACGCCCTCTTCGCCGACGCCTGGGAGCGCGAGTCGAAGACCGGCACCGGCATGGGCGGGGGCTCGCGATCCGGCACCGCCGATCCGCCGCCGTCACCGGAGGCCGCCCTCGTCATGGCCCGCCCGGCGCCCACCGTCGACTTCGGCGCGCCGGACGGCCCCGCCGACCTCGTCTTCTTCGCCGCCCGCGCCGGGACGGCGCCGACCAGGAGCACCTGGTGCTGCTGTCGCGCCTCGCGCGCTCCTGCTCATCAAGCCGGAGTTCGTGGAGGCGCTCCGCACCGCGACCTCCGAGGACCAGGTCGGTCCCCCTCGTGGAGGGCGCGCTCGTGGACGAGCCGGCCTCCTCGACGGGCGCCCGGCATCGAAGGCACCGGCGACGGCCTCGTCGAACGCGGTCGGGACCGGCGCGACCGCCGCGGCGACCGCAGCCCGCGGCCGACGCACACCGTGCTCATCGCGGTGACCGCGTGCCCCACCGGCATCGCCCACACCTACATGGCCGCCGAACTCCGGCTCGTCGGCCGCGGCGGAGCGGGACGGGCGTCGAGCTGCACGTCGAGAACGCAGGGGTCCTCCTGCGGTCACGCCCGTCGACCCCGCGATCATCGCCCGGGCGACCGCCGTGATCTTCGCCGTCGACGCGGACGTCCGCGACCGCGCGCGCTTCGCCGGCAAGCCCGTCATCGAGTCGCCCGTCAAGCGCGGCATCGATCAGCCCGACCAGATGGTCGCCGAGGCCGTCGCGGCCGCGAAGGACCCGAGCGCCCCGCGCGTCCCGGGCGCGGGCGGCGCGTCCACGCCGGATCCGCAGCAGGCCTCGCCGCAGTCGTCGCAGAGCGTCGGCGCGCGGCTCAAGCGCTGGCTCCTCACGGGCGTCAGCTACATGATCCCGTTCGTCGCGGGCGGCGGCCTCCTCATCGCGCTCGGCTTCCTGCTCGGCGGCTACCGCATCACCGAGACGGCGTCCGACGTCGCTGCTGCGGATCTCGCTCGCCGACCTCCCCGCGCGGCGGCCTCGCCCAGTACCTGGGTGCCGTGGCCTTCGTCATCGGCGGCGCCTCCATGGCGTTCCTCGTGCCCGCCCTCGCCGGGTACATCGCCTACGCCATCGCCGACCGGCCGGGCATGGCGCCGGGCTTCGTCGCGGGGTCCATCTCCGTGATCCACTGGGCGCCGGCTTCCTCGGCGGCCTGGTCGGCAGGACCTCCTCGCCGGCGGCATCGCCTACGCCATCGGCCGGATCGACGTGCCGCGGTGGCTGCGCCGGATCTTCACGCCCGTCGTGATCATCCCGCTGCTCGCCTCCATCGTCGCGTCCGGCCTCATGGTCATGGTCCTCGGCGGCCCCATCGCGGCGCTCACCCGCGGCTTGAACGACTTTTCCTCTCCGGCCCTCACCGGCGCCTCCGCGATCCTGCTCGGGATCATCCTCGGCGTCATGATGTGCATCGTACCTCGGCGGCCCCGATCAACAAGGTCGCGCACTCGCTTCGCCGTCGCCGGCCTCGGCGCCGGGGCGCTCGACAACGAGGCGCCGTGGCGGATCATGGCCGCGGTCAGTGGCCGCCGGGCATGGTGCCGCCGCTCGCCCTGGCGCTCGCCTCCGACCGTCATCGATCCGCCGCCTCTTCAGCCCGGCGGAGCGCGAGAACGGCAAGGCCGCGTGGCTCCTCGGCGCCGCGTTCATCTCGGAGGGCGTCTACATCCCGTTCGCCGCGGTCGACCCGCTGCGCGTCATCCCCGCGAGCATGGTGGGGGACGGCGTCACGGGCGCCATGGTCATGGGCCTCGGCGTCGTCTCGCAGGCCCCGCACGGCGGCGTCTTCGGTGCTCTTCGCGATGGACCGGGACGTTCCTCGGGTTCCTGGCCTCGGTCGCCGTCGGCACGGTGGTCTCCGCGTTCCTCTTGTCGGTGCTGCTCAAGCGCTTCACGGCGAAGCGCCCCGAGGCGGTCGCCATCCCGCGCCCGTCGACCAGGGCGTGCCCGTCGCCGCCTGACGGCCCGCCGCCTGCTCACGACCCCGCCCGACCCCGACCCCGCCTGTTCACCGCCACCGCCCATCCGCCCCACCAGAAGGAGATCGTCCATGACCGAGCGCACCGCCACCATCGGCAGCCGCGTGGGCCTGCACGCCCGACCCGCGTCCCTGTTCATCGAGGCCGTCCGGCGCCAGGGGATGCCCGTGAGGATCAGCAAGCCGGGCGGCACGCCGGCTCGACGCCACGCGGCGTCCTGTCGCTCATGAGCCTCGGCGCCGCCAACGGCGACGAGGTCGGTGCTCACGGCCGAGGGCGACGGCGCGGACGCCGCGCTCGACGAGGCTCGCGGCGCTGCTCGAGAGCGACCTCGACGCCGTCGAGTAGCCGCCGTACGACGAGGGGCCCGGACACCGCAGCGCGGGTCCGGGCCCCTCGTCGTCTCCGCGGGGTGCCGCGCGTCACCACTCGGCGACGCGGTAGTCCTTCAGGAACACGCCGGAGATGTCCTCGCCCGCCTGGCCCATGACGATGGGGTCGTACACGCGCGCGGCGCCGTCGACGAGGTCGAGCGGGGCGTGGAAGCCCTCCTCGGCGAGGCGCACCTTCGTGGGGTGCGGACGCTCGTCGGTGATCCAGCCGGTGTCGACGCTCGTCATGAGGATCCCGTCGGTCTCGCGCATCTCGCGGGCCGACGTGCGCGTCATCATGTTCAGCGCCGCCTTCGCCATGTTCGTGTGCGGGTGGCCCGGGCCCTTGTAGGCGCGGGCGAACTGCCCCTCCATGGCGCTGACGTTGACCACGTACTTGCGCCGGGCCGTCGACGCCGCCATCGCGGGCCGCAGGCGGCTGACGAGCAGGAACGGCGCGGTCACGTTGGCGAGCTGCACCTCGAGCATCTCCAGCGGATCCACCTCGTGCACCACCTGCGTCCAGCTGTTCGCGTCGTGCAGGTCCGGCACGAGGCCCCCCGCGTCGATGGCCGTCCCCGCCGCGAGGCGCGCGAGCGACGAGGACCCCGCGGTCATGGCGAGCTCCGTGACCTCCGCCGCCGTGATGCCCGTGGCGGTGGAGAGGATGGGGTGCGCGGCGACGCTGGCGGCGAGTGCCGCCGGGTGCGCGTCGGCCGTGTGCCCGAACGTCAGGAGCTCCGGGATCGGGCCGTCGGGCAGGGGCGCCGCCTCGGCCTCGGAGAGGGGGGCGTAGGAGCCGGGGGAGCGGCGCACGGTCTGCGCGGCGTTGTTGATGAGGATGTCGAGGGGTCCGGCGGCGGCGACCGCGTCGGCGAGGCCGATGACCTGCGCCGGGTCGCGGAGGTCGAGCCCGACGACGCGGAGGCGGTGCACCCACTCGTGCGCGTCCGGCAGGCCCGCGAACCGGCGGACGGCGTCGCGGGGGAACCGGGTGGTGATGGTGGTGTGCGCGCCGTCGCGGAGGAGCCGCAGGGCGATGTGCATGCCGATCTTGGCGCGGCCGCCGGTGAGCAGGGCGCGCATGCCGGTGAGGTCGGTGCGCGCCTCGCGCTTCGCGTGGTTGATGCGGGCGCAGTCGGGGCAGAGCTCGTGGTAGAACGCGTCGACCTGCGTGTAGTGCTGCTTGCAGATGTAGCAGGGCCGCGAGCGGAGGAGCGTGCCGGCGGTCGGGGCGGCCGTCGTGATGGCGAGGCGAGATGCCGCGGGTCTCGTCGTCGATGCGGTCGGGCGCGCCCGTCGCGGTGGCGGCGACGACGGCGCGGTCGGCGGTGGCGACGGCCTCGCGCTTCTCCAGCCGGCAGGCCTTCTTGACGGACTTGAACATGGACGCGGTGGCGCGGCGCACGGCGACGAAGTCGGGTGCTCCTCGTCGATGTCGGCGAGGAGCCGAGGACGCGGAGCGTGACGGCGAGGTCGGCGGGGTCGATGGCGCCGGCGGCGGGGTGGACGGTCGCGGCGGGGTCGACGGGCACGGGGGGATCGACGGGCTGGGCGGGGTCGTCGGGGAGGGCGTCGGAGGGCACAGGAGATCATACCCGGGCGGTGCGGAGCGCTCCGGCGGGCGGGAGGCCGCCGCCGCGGGCCCCCTAGCGGCTGGCCGCGAACGCGAACGCGAACGCGACCGCGGCGGCGATGAGCGCCCAGAGCACGACGCTGGCCACGATGAGCGCGACGACCCCGGTGCGGCGGTCGCGCCGGCGCGCCCGCTCCGTCTCCGGGTCGACGGGCGCGGGCTGCGCGGGCTGCGCGGCGCGAGGGGCGGGCTCGCGCTCCGCGGCGCGGTCGGCGGGGGTGCGCCCGTGATTCGGGTCGAGCGGGAGGGACGGCATCCGGCGAACCTAGGCGCTGGCACCGGAGGCGTCCTGCGGCCTGTGGACAACCCGCGACGGGCCGACCCGACGGCGCGCGGCCGGGCGCGGCCCCGGCGTGCCGCCGTCAGGCGGGCAGGGAGGATGGACGCATCATGCCCGACACCGCCCTCGCCCCCACGCTCACCGAGGAGGCGGCGCGTCTCGCCGTGGACGGGGCGACCGACGACGCGATCTACGACGCCTTCGCGGACTGGGCGCTCGGGCGGGGCATCGAGCTATACCCGGCGCAGGACGAGGCGGCCCTCGAGATCGCGTCCGGCGCCCACCTCATCCTCTCGACGCCGACCGGCACGGGCAAGTCGCTCGTCGCGGTCGCCGCGCACTTCGCGGCGCTCGCCCGCGGCCGCCGCTCCTACTCACGGCGCCCATCAAGGCCCTCGTCTCCGAGAAGTTCTTCGCGCTGGTCGAGCTCTTCGGCGCGGCGCAGGTCGGCATGGTCACGGGCGACTCGTCGGTGAACCCCGATGCTCCGATCATCTGCTGCACCGCCGAGATCCTCGCCAACCGGGCGCTCCGCGGCGGCGCGGACACCCCCGTCGACCAGGTCGTGATGGACGAGTTCCACTTCTACGCGGACCCGCAGCGCGGCTGGGCGTGGCAGGTGCCGCTGCTGCTCCTCCCGCACGCGCAGTTCGTGCTGATGTCCGCGACGCTCGGCGACGTGACGGACCTCGCCGACGACCTCACGCGGCGCACCGGCCGCCCGACCGCGCGGATCACGGGCATCGAGCGGCCCGTCCCCCTCTTCTTCCACTATGCGGTGACGCCCGTGCAGGAGACGGTCGAGGAGCTCCTCGACACGAAGCAGGCGCCCGTCTACATCGTGCACTTCGCGCAGGCCGCCGCCCTGGAGCGGGCGCAGGCCCTGTCCAGCATCAAGATCGTCACGCGCGAGCAGCGGGACGAGATCGCCGAGCTGATCGGCGCGTTCCGCTTCAGCACGGCCTTCGGGAAGACCCTGTCGCGGCTCGTGCGCGCGGGGATCGGCGTGCACCACGCGGGCATGCTGCGCCAGTACCGGCGGCTCGTGGAGCAGCTCGCGCAGCAGGGTCTCCTCCGCGTCATCTGCGGCACGGACACGCTCGGCGTCGGGATCAACGTCCCCATCCGCACGGTGCTGTTCACGGGCCTGACCAAGTACGACGGGACCCGGATGCGGCAGCTGAACGCCCGCGAGTTCCACCAGATCGCGGGCCGCGCGGGCCGGGCCGGGTACGACACCGCGGGCACCGTGGTCGCGCAGGCGCCCGAGCACGAGACCGAGAACCTGAAGATGCTGGAGCGCGCGGGCGACGACGTGAAGAAGCGCCGCAAGCTCGTGCGCAAGAAGGCGCCCGAGGGCTTCGTGTCGTGGGGCGAGCCGAGCTTCCGCAAGCTCATCGACGCCGAGCCGGAGCGCCTGACCTCGAGCATGCAGGTGAGCCACGCCATGATGCTCAACGTCATCGCGCGCGGCGGCGACGTCTTCCGGAACATGCGCGCCCTCGTCGAGGACAACCACGAGCCGCGGATCCGCCAGCTCGCGCTCGCCCGCCGCGCACTGGCCATCTACCGGACGCTGCGCACCGCGGGCATCGTCGAGCAGGAGGCGGACCCCGACGGCGGGCCCACGCGCATCACCCTCACGGTCGACCTGCAGGCCGACTTCGCGCTCAACCAGCCGCTGTCGCCGTTCGCGGTCGCGGTGTTCGAGATCCTGGACCGCGAGTCGCCGACCTACGCGCTCGACATGGTCAGCGTCGTCGAGGCGACGCTCGACGACCCGCGGCCGATCCTCGCGCAGCAGCAGTTCAAGGCCCGCGGCGAGGCCGTGCAGGCGATGAAGGCGGACGGCATCGAGTACGACGAGCGCATGGAGCTGCTCGAGTCCGTCACACACCCGAAGCCGCTCGAGGAGCTGCTCGACCAGTCGTTCACGACGTACGCGGCGAGCCAGCCGTGGATCGGCGACTTCGCGCTCAGCCCCAAGTCGGTGGTCCGCGACATGTACGAGCGCGCGATGAGCTTCAGCGAGCTGATCTCCTTCTACGGGCTCATGCGCTCCGAGGGGCTGGTGCTGCGCTACCTCTCCGACGCGTTCCGGGCGCTCCGCCAGACCATCCCCGACGAGGCGAAGACCGAGGAGCTGCTCGACGTGATCGAGTGGCTGGGCGAGCTCGTGCGCCAGGTCGACTCGAGCCTCCTGGACGAGTGGGAGGAGCTGTCGCACCCGACCGCAGCGCCCGGCGACGCGCCGGTGCTGCCGCCCGCGCCGAAGCTGCTCACCGCCAACACCCGGGCGTTCCGGATCCTCGTGCGCAACGAGATGTTCCGCCGCGTGCAGCTGACGGCCCGGGAGGACCTGGCCGCACTCGGCGAGCTGGACGCGCCGTCCGGCTTCGACGCGGATGCCTGGGCGACGCGCTCGACGCCTACTTCGGCGAGTACGACCGGATCCTCACCGACGGCGACGCCCGCAGCCAGGCGCTCGTGACCATCACCGAGGACGCGACCGAGTGGCGGGTCCGCCAGGCGCTGCACGACCCCGAGGGCGACCACGACTGGGGGATCGAGGCGGTCGTCGACCTCGACGCGTCGAACGAGGCCGGCGAGGCCGTCGTGCGCGTGACGCGCGTGGGCACGCTCTCGTGAGCGTCGGGGCCACGGGAGCGGCGGGGGCGCCGGAGCTGCCGGAGCTCGCCGGACGGACCGTGCTCGTCACGGGCGCCAACGGCGGCGTCGGCCTCTGGACCTCCGTGCAGCTCGCCGCCGCGGGTGCGCGCGTGCTCCTCGCGTGCCGCTCCGCCGAGCGCGGGGACGCCGCCGCGCGGGCGGTCCAGGCGCGCGTCCCGGGGGCCGACGTGGAGGTCGTGCCGCTCGACCTCGCCCGGCTCGACAGCGTGGACGCGTGCGTCGCCGCCGTCCGCGAGGACCTCGACGCCATCGTCGCCAACGCCGGCGTCACCCCCGCGGGCGGCCGCGCACGGCACCGCCGCACCACGGTCGACGGCTTCGAGGAGATGATGGGCACCAACGCGCTCGGGCACCTCGCGCTCGTCGCCGGTCTCGCCCCGCGCCTCCGCGCCCGTGGACGGGTCGTGATGCTCGGATCCCTCGCGCACCGCTTCTCGCCCCTCGACCTCGGCGACCTCGCGGGGGAGGGCCGCATGCCGGCGCTCGTGCGCTACGGCCGTTCGAAGACCGCGTGCATGATGCTGGCCGCCGAGCTCGACCGCCGGTGGCGCGCCGCCGGATCCGACCGGATCGCCCTCTCGGCGCATCCCGGGTACGCGGTCGACGTGCTGACGCCGCCGCAGGATCCGGGCGCACTCGCGACGGGATCCGCCGCCGTCCGCCGACGCGTCGCCGCTCCCGCCCGGGTGCTCGTCCAGGGCAAGGACGCCGGCGCCTGGCCCGTCGTCCACGCGGCCGTCGCGGACGGCGTGAGCGGCGGGGCCTTCTGGGGCCCGTCCGGCCCGTCCGAGCTCCGGGGCGCGCCGGCGCCCGCCTTCGTCGCGGAGCACGCGCGCTCGGCCGCGGTAGCGGAGCAGCTGTGGGCCGCCGCTGAGGACGCGACCGGGATCCGATTCCGGCCCTGACGCGGGTGCGGGCCCGGCACCCGCCGCCGCGAGCCCGCGGTCGATCGGTCAGGCGTCGCGCGGCGTCCCGAGCACGTCGTCGAGCGCGTCGCGGAACGCGGCCGTCTCCTCGGGCGTGCCGACCGAGACGCGCAGCCAGCCCTCGGGCCCGGTCTCGCGGATCAGCACGCCGCGGTCGAGCAGCCCCTGCCAGACCGCGTGGCGGTCGGGGAAGCGGCCGAAGAGCACGAAGTTGGCGTCCGACGGCGCGACCTCGAAGCCGCGTCCGCGGAGCCAGTCGACGAGGGCGTCCCGCTCCGCCCGGAGCGACGCGACCTGCGCCAGCAGCACGCCGCTGTGGCGGAGCGCCGCCGTCGCGCTCACCTGCGTGATGCGCGACAGGTGGTACGGCAGGCGCACGATGCGGAGCGCGTCGACCACCGCGGGCGACGCCGCGAGGTAGCCGAGCCGGCCGCCCGCGAACGCGAACGCCTTGCTCATGGTGCGCGACACGATGAGCCGCGGGTGGTCCGGGAGCAGCGACGGCCGTTGGGACGCCCGCGCGCGCCGGAACTCGGCGTAGGCCTCGTGGATCACGACCACGCCCGGCGCCACGGACAGGACGTGCTCGATCTCGCGCGTGGTGAGCGCCGTCCCCGTGGGGTTGTTCGGCGAGGTGAGGAAGACGACGGCGGGCCGGTGCTGCTCGACGAGCGCCGTGACGTTCCCGAGGTCGAGCGTGAAGTCCTCCTGGCGGCGGCCCGAGACCCACGTGGTGAGGGTGTTGCGCGCGTACTCCGGGTACATCGCGTAGTGCGGCGCGAAGGAGAGGGCGACGCGGTCGGTCCCGCCGAAGGCCTGGAGGACCTGCTGCAGGACCTCGTTGGAGCCGTTGGCCGCCCACACGTTCTCCGGTCCGAGCGGGAGCCCGCTGTCGGCCGCGAGGTAGTCGGCGAGCTCGGTGCGGAGCTCGAGGAACTCGCGGTCCGGGTAGCGGTTCAAGCCGCCCCGCGGCCTCGAGGACCGCCTGGCTGATGGCGCGGGCCGCCTCGTCGGGCAGCGGGTACGGGTTCTCGTTGACGTTGAGGAGCACGGGGACGTCGAGCTGCGGGGCCCCGTAGGGCTCCTCGCCGCGGAGTCCGTCGCGGAGGGGCAGGTCGGCGAGGGTCGTCCTCGACCAGTCGGGGCTCATCGGGTCTCCTCGGGGTGGGCGGGTGCTCCATCCTCCCATCGCCCGGGCGCGCGCGGTCCCTGCCACGGCGGACCCCCGGCGGCGGCCCGCTAGGGTGCAGAGGATGCGCTCCCCCTCGCCCAGGCTCGCCCGCGTCCGGCGACCGGGGGACGTCCACCGCACCGAGTCGTCGCCGCCGCGCTGGCTCCTGCTCTCCCGTCGCTACGGCTCCCGGGCCATCCCCGTCGACCACGACCTCGAGCGCCGCACGGTGCTCGGCTTCCGCGTGGCCATCAAGGTGTTCCGCTCGCCGGGCGCCAACGCCGGGCGCACCCGGTCGTCCGCGCCCGCGGGCATCGGCTCGGCGGGTCCCGCCGGCATCTCGGGGACCGCCGGCTCCCCGGCGCGCCGACCGTCCTTCGTCCTCGTGCACGGGATCGGCGTCTCGTCCCGCTACTTCCACCCGGTCGCCGCCCTCCTCGCCGAGCACGGGGACGTGTACGCCGTCGACCTGCCCGGCTACGGCGAGTCGCCGCGCGTGCGGCGCGACGTGACGCTCGCCGACCACGCGGCCGTCGTCGCGGAGGTGGTGCGCATGCACGGCCTCGTCGACCCCGTGGTGGTGGGCCACTCCATCGGGTCGCAGATCGTCGCCCGGCTCGCCGTCGACCACCCGGAGATCGCCGACCGCATCGTGCTCATCGCGCCGACGCTCGACCCGCGCAAGCGCGGCGTCGTCCGCGCCGGGCTCGCCCTCGCGCACGACACGCTGCGGGAGCCGCTGCTCTCGAACGCCGTGGTGCTCGGCGACTACTTCCTGCGCTGCGGCATCCGCTACTACCTGCGGCAGCTGCCGCACCTCATCGGCGACCGCGTCGAGGAGCGCGCCGGCCGGATCCGCGCCCGCACCCTGGTGATCGTCGGGCACCGCGACGCCGTCGTCGACCGATCCTTCGCGCGCGCCCTGGCCGCCGCGATCCCGCGCGGCAGCCTGCGGGTGGCGAACGGGCCGCACGTCGTGATGCTCACGGATCCCGTGGGCGTCGCCCGGGCCGTCGATCGAGCATGCCCGCGTCGGCTGACCCGGCCGGTCCGCGGAGCGCGGCCGGACCCCGCACCCCCGTCGGGCCCGGGCAGGATGGACGGGTGGCACGCGAGTGACGGGACGCACCCGGCGGCCTCGCCCCGCTGTCGGCGCTGCGGCAAGGCGTGGGACTGGGCGCTCGACTACGCCTACGTCCTCCGCTGGCGGCTCGCGGCGACCCTGGTCCCGCGACGACGCGCACGCGTTCGAGGACGGTCGCGACGACCGGCCGACGATCCTCGTGCTGCCGGGCGTGTACGAGCGGTGGCAGTTCATGCTGCCGATCATCCGCCGGCTGCACGCGCGCGGGCACGGCGTGCACGTCGTCGGCGCGCTGGGCGCCGACGCGGGCCGGGTCGCGGAGATGTCGCGACGCGCCCGGGCCTACCTCGAGGCCGAGGACATCCACGACGTCGTGATCGTCGCGCACAGCAAGGGCGGCCTCATCGGCAAGCACCTGATGGCGTTCGGGGACCCCGACCGGCGGATCCGCGCGATGGTGGCGATCAACGCCCCGTTCCTCGGCTCCTCGTACGCGCGGCTGTTCCCGGTCCGCAGCATCCGCGACTTCTCGCCGCGGAACCAGGCGCTCGTGGAGCTCGGCCGCTCGCGCGAGGTCAACGCGCGCATCACGAGCGTCTTCGCGCGGTTCGACCCGCACATCCCCGGCGGGAGCGCGCTCGAGGGCGCCGTCGACGAGCGCGTCGCGGCCTCCGGCCACTTCCGGATCATGGGCGACGAGGACGTGCTGCGGCGCGTGGAGGCCGCGATCGACCGGGCGGGATCCGCGGGCCGCCCGCCCGCCTGACCGGGCGCCGCCACGGCGCATACTCGAGCGCATGCCCCGTGCCGCCGCCCCGTCCGCCCGTCCCGACGGCCCGGCCGACGGAGGGTCGGGGGCGTCGGCGGACGGCCGCGGGCGCACCGTGCTGGTGGTGGCGGTCCTCGCCTCCTCGTCGCCTTCCTCGACGGCACCGTCGTGAACGTCGCGCTCCCCGCCATCGGCGACGACCTCGGCGGCGGCCTCGTCGTGCAGCAGTGGGTGGTCGACGCGTACCTCATCACGCTCGGGGCCCTGATCCTCCTCGCCGGCTCCCTCTCGGACGCCTTCGGCCGCGTGCGGGTGCTCCGCTGCGGGCTCGTCGGCTTCGGCGTCACGTCCCTCATCTGCGCGGTCGCCCCGACGGCGGGGATCCTCATCGCGGCACGCGCCGCCCAGGGCGCGGCCGGGGCCCTCCTCGTGCCGAGCTCGCTGGCGCTCATCGCGCAGGCCTTCCGGGGCCCGGCGCAGGCGCGCGCCATCGGCTCGTGGACGGCGTGGACGGGCACGGCCATGCTCGTGGGCCCCGTCCTCGGCGGAGTGCTGGTGGACGCGCTCGACTGGCGGCTCGTGTTCGGCATCAACGTGCTGCCCATCGCCGTGACCCTGGTCCTCCTCGCCCGGCTGCCGCACGATGCGCCGGTCGCCGACGGCACGCGCGTGGACACGCCGGGCGCGGTGCTCGGCGCGCTCGGCATCGGCGGCCCCGTATTCGCGCTCATCGAGCAGTCGCGGCTGGGCCTCGGGCATCCGCTCGTGATCGGGAGCCTCGTCGTCGGCGTCGCGTGCCTGGTGCTCTTCGTCGTGCGGGAGTGGCGGACGCCGCACCCGATGCTGCCGCTCTCCCTCTTCCGCGAGCGGGACTTCCTGGTGGGCAACCTGGCGACCGTCGGCATCTACGGCGCGCTGTCGCTCGGCGGCTTCGTCATCGCCGTGTTCCTCCAGCAGACCGGCGGCCTCTCGGCCACGTCCGCCGGCTTCGCGCTGGTGCCCACGACGGTCATCATGCTGCTGCTGTCGACGCGGTTCGGCGCGCTGGCCGGGCGCATCGGACCGCGCCTCCTCATGGGCGTGGGGCCGATCGTCGCCGGCGCGGGCTACCTGCTGATGCTCCGCGTCGGCGAGCCCATCGACTACCTGGGGCAGCTGCTCCCCGGCATCCTGGTGTTCGGCCTGGGCCTGTCCATGACGGTCGCGCCCCTCACGTCGACGATCCTCGAGGCCGTGCCGTCGGCGCAGGCCGGCATCGCGTCGGCCGTCAACAACGCCGTCAGCCGCGTGGCCGGCCTCGTCGCCATCGCCGCCATCGGCCTCGTCGCCGGGCCCGTGCTCGACGTGGCCGCCTTCCATCGGGTCGTGCTCGTGACCGCGGCGCTGCTCGTCGCGGGCGGGCTGGTGTCGCTCGTCGGCATCCGCTCCCGGCGCGGGGCCGGCACCCCGGCGGAGCCCGTGGCCGGGCGCGAGCCCTCGGACGGAGCCGCCTGAGCGGTGTGGAGGCCCGCCGCGCGCCGGCAGCCGGAGCCGTCAGGATGTCCGGGCCCCGTGCATCGACCGCCCCCGTCGGTGCCGTCGGGCCTCGCCGCCCGACCGCCCCTCCATCCGACAGGACGACCATGCCCGCTCCGACGAGCGCACCGCGCACCATCCCGACCACCGCCCCCGCCCGGCAGACCGGCCGGGTCCTCGGCCTCGCGCTGGTCCTCGCCGTGCTGCCGGCCGCTGTGCTCGTCCCCGCCGCGCCCGCCGAGGCGCAGGCGGGGCACCGCATCTGCGGGGGTACCGGATCATGCCGAACGGCGCGGTGTCCGAGGCGTACATCGTGAAGGTGTGGAAGGAGGGGAGCGCCACCTGCGCGGCGAAGGACGCGTTCATCCAGCGCGCCATGCAGGAGGGCAGGGGCCTGGCCTCCGGCTTCTGGCGGATGGAGACGTGCGAGCACGTCGGCGAGGAGCTGCGGGAGCCCACGCACAGGAGCCCGCGGGTCCCGCACCTCGAGGTCCCCGTCGACCCGTGCGAGGGGATGGCGACGAACGTGATCTACCGCGCCGTGCCCTCCATCGACTACCCCGGCAGGAGCCCCTCATGACGGAGTACCACCGCTGACGAGCGCGGCGTCGCCGGCCTGGACCGCGAGCAGCACCTTCCCGACGTGCGCCGAGGACGCCACGCGGGCGTGGGCGTCCGCCGCGTCGGCGAGCGGGTAGACCCGGTCGACGACGGGGCGCACGGAGCCGTCGGCGACCGCCGGCCACACGTCCGCGAGGATCGCGGCGATGATCCGCGCCTTGTCGTCGGCGTCCCGCGCGCGAGCGTCGTGCCCCACACGCGCCCGCGGCGCGCCATCAGCTGCCCGAGCGCGATGCTCGTCGGCGCCCCGCTCTGCGCGCCGATCACCATGATCCGGCCGTCGCGGGCGAGGGCGCGGATGTCGCGGTCGATGTAGTCGCCGCCGATCGCGTCGAGCACGACGTCGGCGCCGTGCCCGTCGGTGGCCGCGAGGAGCGCCGCCACGAAGTCCTCCTCGCGGTAGTCGATGAGGATCCCGGCGCCGAGCGCGCGGCAGGCCTCGAGCTTCGCCGGGCTGCCGGCGGTCACGGCCACGCGGGCGCCGAGCCGCGTCGCCAGCTGGATCGCCATGGTGCCGATGCCGCTCGACCCGCCGTGGACGAGGAGCGTCTCGCCGGGCTGCAGCCGCGCGTCGAGCACGACGTTCGACCACACGGTCGCCACCACCTCGGGCAGGCCCGCCGCCTCCACGAGGTCGAGCCCGTCGGGCACCGGGAGGACGTGGCGCTCGTCGACGGCGACGAGCTCCGCGTATCCGCCGCCCGCGAGCAGGGCGCACACGCGGTCGCCCACGCTCCAGCGCGAGGCGCCCGGGCCGACGGCCTCGACGGTGCCCGACACCTCGAGGCCGAGGTGCGTCGGGGCCCCGGCGGGCGGCGGGTACGCGCCCTCGCGCTGGCTCAGGTCGGCGCGGTTGACGCCCGCGCCGGCCACGCGGATGAGGACCTCGCCGGACCCGGCGACCGGGTCGGGGAGCTCGTTGAGGGAGAGGACGTCGGGGCCGCCGGGGGCGGGGAAGGTGATCGCGCGCATCCCGCCACGCTACGCGCCGGGCAACAGCGCCCGAAAAGTACGTGAACTCGCAAATGAATCGGGAATGGATCCCGGATCCATGCGCTTGCATACCCTCGAGGCCGTCGGCCCGACCCATGACCCCGTACGAGAGGCACCAACATGAGCGACACCACCACCGTCCCCGGATACATCGCCGGCACCTGGACCATCGACAAGACCCACAGCTCGGTCGGGTTCAGCATCCGCCACATCATGATCAGCAAGGTCAAGGGCACGTTCAAGGACTTCGACGCCGAGATCGTCACCGGCGCTACCCCCGAGCAGAGCTCGGTGAAGGCCCACGCGACCATCGTCTCGATCGACACCAACGAGCCGAACCGCGACCAGCACCTGCGCACCAACGACTTCTTCGACGCCGAGAACAACCCCACCATCGACTTCGTCTCCACCGCCGTGCGCGTCGAGGCGGACGGCGACGCGAAGATCGACGGCGACTTCACGATGCGCGGCGTCACCAAGCCCGTCACGTTCGACGTCGAGTTCGGCGGCTTCGGCAAGGACGCGTACGGCAACACCAAGTTCGGCGCGACGGCCACCGCGGTCGTCAACCGCGAGGACTTCGGCCTCACCTACAACGCGGCCCTCGAGACCGGCGGCGTGCTGCTCGGCGACAAGGTCACCATCACGCTGGACATCCAGGCGGTCCTCGCGACCCCCGCGGCCTAGCCACCCCGCGGGGCTCCGGCCCCGCACCTCCCGCGCTCCGCGGATCCGACGCCCCCTCTCCTCCCGGGACAGGGGGCGTCGTCGTGCCCGCCGTCCGGCTCAGCCGAGGCGGCCGAGCGCGCGCAGGGTCTCGACGGGGCGCTCGACGTGCGCGAAGTGCCCGGCGTCCCGGACGACCGTCGACCGGAGCGTGGGGATCGTGCGCGCGAGGAGGCCGAGGTCGGCCGGGGAGACGAAGACGTCGTCGTCGCCGCGCACGGCGACGACCGGGCACACGATGCGCGCCCAGAGCCCGTCGGCGTCGTAGCCGCGCGTGACCTCCGCGGCGAGGGAGAACGCGCGCGGACGGGCCTCCGTCGCGATGGCCGCGACGACGGAGGCGCGCACGCGCCAGCCGTGCGCGAAGAGCGGCAGGGCGACGGGGCGCATCAGCCGGATGCGGCCGACCCCGCGGATGAGCGCGGTGCCCGGGCGGCCGAGGCGGCGCATGGTGCGCATCACCCCGAGCATCATCGTGAAGCCGGGGATGACCCGGAACGCGCGGACGGGATGCGCGACGCTCTCGATGACCGAGTAGGTGGTGGGGGAGACGAGCTCCACGGCAGACCGCGCGACCCGGTTCCCGGGCCGCCAGGTGCAGGGCGATGAAGCCGCCCATCGAGTGGCCGACGAGGCGCCAGCGCGCGTAGCCGAGGCCGTCGACCACCGCGCGGACGGCGTCGGCGATGGCGTCGACGGTGGCCTCCCCGTCCGTCGCGTCGAGCTCGGAGCCGCCCCATCCGGGCAGGTCGATCGCCACCACGTCCGAGAAGGGGACGCCCGCCTGGCGCGCGGTGCGGAGCAGGGGCGTCCACGTGGTCCAGGAGCCGGCGGCGCCGTGCAGCATCACCGTCGCCGTGTCGGAGCCGCGGCGCTCCGCGTGGTGGTGCCGCACGGCGCCGAGGCCCGTCGGCGTGGTGCCGGGCACGAGGCCCGAGGCGCCGGGATCCGGGTCGAGCTCGAGCGGGCTGTAACCGGGGAGCGGCCGTGTCACTCGGCTCCGCCGATGATCTCCGAGCGGATGCGGCGGATGTCCTCCAGGAGCGAGCCGATGAGGATCCAGTGCTCCTCGCTCGGCTGCATCACCACGAGGGGCGCGGTGAGCGCCGGCTCCTCGTGCGGGGGCGCGCCGGCCTCGCCGTCGACGGGGATCGCGTGCTCGGCCAGCAGGCGGACGTCGTGGGCGGCCCGCGTGAGCTCGGTCGCGATGCCGCGCACCACCGGCTCCTCGGCGAGCGACGGGTCGTAGCGGTCGTGCACGGCGCGCGTCATGCCGACGATCCGGTTGACCAGCACGGTGAGCGTCGCGAGCAGCTCCCGGTCGGCCTCCAGGAGCGTCCGGTGCCGCCGTCGGAGCGGGTTGAGCGTCAGGCTCTCGAGCCCCCGGTCGACCTCGGCGACGGCCTGCGTGTGCCGCGGCCGCAGCTCGCGGGCGACGAGCAGCATGCGGTGCAGCTCCTCCCGGTCGACGGGCTCCGCCAGCGCGCCGGCCAGCCGGTCGAGGGCGGCGGCGCAGTCGCCCGCGAGGCCCACCACGGCGCGTCGGCTCGCCTCGTGCAGCACGGGCGGCGCGATCGCGAGGTTGACGACGACGCCGATGGCGGCGCCGAGGATCGTCTCCACGATGCGGTCGACCGCGTAGACCGGCGAGAGCTGGCCGATCGCGAGCACGAGCATGGCGCTGATGGGGATCTGCGTGCTCGACCCGGGCGTCAGCCGGAAGACCCAGCCCACGAGCACCGCCACGACGACCGCGGCGAGCACCACGCCGCTCGACGTGCCGAACGCCAGGCCGAGGACCAGCGCGAGCACCACGCCGGTGATCACGCCGAGGCTGCGCTCGACCGCCTTCCCGAAGGTCTGGTTGATGCTCGGCTGCACGACCAGCAGCGCGGCGATGGTCGCGAAGATGGGCAGCTGCGCGGGCAGCAGGGCGATGCAGGCGAACCAGGCGATGACCGCGGCGACCGAGGTCTTGACCACCTGGACGAACGGGATCCGCGTGGTGGTGCGGACGGTCGTGGTGATGCGCACGTGCGGCCTCCGGCGGCGGTCTCGGGTGCCTCCATCATCCCGGAGCGGGACCGGTCAGGCGACCCGGGCCTCGTCGCCCTCGGCACCGTCGCCGCCGCCCGCCGCCGCGCGCTGCCGCCGGGCGTCCTGCCAGCGCGCCCACATCTCCTTCAGGTCCCACGCGTCCTCCGCCTGGATGGAGACGCCGCGCTCGCCCGTGCGCCGCGTGCGCCCGCGGATGACGAGCAGGCGCGTGCCGAACAGCATGGGCCCCGCCCGCTGCTGCGCCTCGTCGAAGAAGGTGGAGTCGGAGCAGCCGGTGCCGTCGTCGAGGCTGATGAACACGACGCGCTTGCCGCTGCGCATGGGCGGGGTCTGGGTGGCGATGCGGATCCCCGCGACGACGACCTCGGATCCGCTGCGCATCCCCAGCAGGTCGCCCGCCGGGACGACCCCGAGCTCGTCGAGCATCGGCCGGTAGCTCTCCAGCACGTGCTCGGTGACCTCCATCTGCAGGATGTCGAGCTCGGCCACGACCCGCTCGCGGCCGTCCGGGTCGGGCGAGCCGCGCGGGATGAGGTCGCGGTCGTCGACGAACAGCGGCAGCTGCCCCGACGGATCCGCGGGCCGCGCGGCGCGCGCCGTGAGCCGCCGGACGAACGCCATGACGTCGCCGCGGGATGCCGGTCCGCGGGCGGCGAGGTCGTCGGCGGACGTCGCGAGCGAGTCGAGCGCGCCCACCGCGGCCAGCCGCTCGAGCAGCGCGCGCGACGGCTGCGCCTTCGCGTAGAAGTCGGTGATGGAGTCGTAGGGCTGCCCCCGCTCGATGCGCTCCATCTCGGCCGCGCTCATGCCGTGCACGTCCTGCAGCGACAGCCGGATGCCCAGCTCGCCGATCCGCGTGCGCCCCGTGGTCGCCTCGCCCTCCACGCGCTCCACGCGGTAGACGCCCCGCGACAGGTTCACGTCGAGCGGCAGCACGGGCACCCCCATGCGCCGGGCCTCGGTGAGGAGCAGGCGCTTGGGGTACATGCCGGGGTCGTGGGTGAGGATCCCCGCGAGGAACTCGGCCGGGTAGTGGGTCTTCAGCCACGCGCTCTGCCAGGTGGGCAGGGCGAACGCCGCGCCGTGCGCCTTGCAGAACCCGAACGACCCGAAGCCCTTCAGCGCCTTCCAGACGCGCTCGACGTCGGCGTCGGAGAACGGGCGCACGCCCGTGCGCCCGTCGACGTGCCGGGCCGTGTCGCTCCCGGAAGGCGGCCTCGACCACGGTGTCCTGCCGCTCCATGTTGCGGCGGAGCTCGTCGGCCTCGGCGAGGGAGACCTGCATGCAGTCCGCGAAGATGCGGATGACCTGCTCGTGGTAGATGACCACGCCGAAGGTGGGCGCGAGGAACGGCGCGAACCGGGGGTGCAGGTAGTCGGGCCGGGTGATGCCGTGCTTCGTGTCGAGGAAGGGCGCGACCATGTTGCCCTTCATGGGGCCCGGCCGGAACAGCGAGATGTCGGCGATGAGGTCCTCGTACACGTCGGGCTGCATCTTGCCGATGAGCTCCCGCTGGCCAGGCGACTCGATCTGGAACATGCCGAGCGTGTGGGTGGTGCGGATGGCCTGGAACGTCTCCTCGTCGTCGTGCGGGATCTCGTCGAGCTCGATGCGGCCGTCGCGGTGCACGTAGCGCGCGTCCACCGGGACGCCGCCCGCGACGGCCGAGCGCGTGCCGTGGATGCGGTGGATCTCCTCCAGCGCGTAGGCCATGGTGCTCTGCATCCGGACGCCCAGGATGTCGAGCTTCAGGAGCCCCATGTCGTCGATGTCGTCCTTGTCGAACTGGCTCATGGGCAGGCCCATGCCGCTCGGCTGCACGGGGCTCGTGCTGAGGAGGTCGGAGTCGCCGAGGATCACGCCGCACGGGTGCATGGAGATGTGCCGGGGGAGGCGGTCGAGCCGCTCGGTGAGGTCGACCAGCAGGTCGATGCTCGGGTCGTCGCGCACGAGGTCGGCGATGGGCTTGAGCTCCGGCTTCGTCTCGAGCACCTCGCGGAACTCCCGCGCGTTGAAGCGCCAGATGTTCTTGGCGATGAAGTCGATCTGCTGCTCGTCGAGGTCGAGCGCGAGCCCCGCGTCGCGCGCGGCGCCGCGCGCCCGGTAGGTGTTCTGCATCGACAGCAGCGTGACCCGGTTGCTGCCGTACCTCTCGAACACCCGGTGGTAGACCTCGTGCCGCCGGGCGGACTCCACGTCGATGTCGATGTCGGGCAGCGTCGAGCGCACCTTGCCGAGGAAGCGCTCGAAGAGGAGGTCGTGCTCGAGCGGGTCGACGTTGGAGATGCGCAGGAGGTAGTTGACGAGGCTGCCCGCGCCGGATCCCCGCGCCTGGTTGCGGACGCCCATGTCGCGCATGAGGGAGCACACGTCGGCGACGGTGAGGAAGTAGGTGGCGAAGCCGAAGCCCGTGATGGTCTGCAGCTCGGTGCGCATGCGGGCGAGCACGCGCTGCCGCATCGACTCGTCGACGTGCCCGAACCGCTCGGTGACGCCCGCCTCCGCCTTCCGCCAGAGCGCCTCGTCCGGGTCGCCCGTGACGCCGATGACCGACTTCTCCGGCAGCTTCGGCTTCCGCCAGGCGAGGTCCGAGTCCGGATCGAGGCGGCAGCGGTCGGCGAGCTCCTCGGTGGCGCGCAGGAGCGCCTCGCCCGCCCGCCGGTCGAGCGACGACGTGCCCGCGATCTCCCGGGCGATGCCCTGCATCTCGGCGGGCGGCTTGAGCCACGCCTGGCCGTTGGGCTGGAGGCGGAACGAGCCGAGCGGCCGGAGGGTGCCCGCGGCGTCGAGCACGTCGCCCGTGAGGGCGTCGTCGGGCTCCAGGTAGCGGACGGCGTTGGTGAGCACGGCGGGGACGCGGTGGGCGTCGGCGAGCTCCATCATCCGCGCGGCGTGGCGGAGGCTCGCGGACTCGCCGGGCTCCGTGTAGTGGCACACCACCTCGACGACGACCGCGCCGGGCAGGAGCCTCGACCACTCGGCCAGGTGGCGGGACGCGAGCGCGTGGTCGCCCGCCGCGACGGCCCGGCCGACGTCGGAGTCCGGCCCCAGCATGACCGTGCCGACGGGCCCGTCCTCGCCGAGGAGGAACGCGGGCGGACGGGTGCGCGGGATCCCCGCCGGCGCGCTGCGCGCGGTGCTCCGTGCGGTGCCGCGCCCGTGGCTCGCGCTGATGAGGCGGCTGAGCGCCGCCCAGCCCTGCCCCTGCACGCCGCCGTGGGCGAGCACGGTCACGCGGCCCGGGTGCTCGCCCGTGAGGCCGAGCTCCGCGCCGACCACGGGGGAGACCCCGGCCGCGATGGAGCGGCGGATGTGGCGGACGGCCCCGTAGAGCCCGTCCCGGTCGGTGACGGCCGCGGCCGACGCGCCGCGCTCGGCGACCCGGTCGACCAGCGTCTCGGGCGCCGTGGTGCCGAAGTGGGCGGAGAACGCGGACGCGACGTGCAGGTGGGTGAAGCTCACGTGCACCTCCCGGCGATGTCCCCTCGCGTCCTCCCCGGACGCGTCGTTCGAACAGATGTTCGACTCGCCCAGTCTAGGTCGGCTCCCGCGCGGTCGCGACCCGTAGTCTCGGAGGATGACCAGCGAACCCTCCACCCTCGTCATCCTCGGCGCCAGCGGCGACCTCACGGAACGCCTCCTCCTGCCGGGTCTCGGCAGCCTCGTGGCGAGCGATCGGGGGCGCCGCATCCAGCTCATCGGCACCGGTCGGAGCGAGCGGACGCCCGAGGAGTGGACGGGCACGGTCAAGGCCGCGTTCGACTCGGTGGACGCCACGGGGCGCCGGGCGGCGGGCATCGTCTCGTCCACGAGGTACGTCCAGGCCGACCCCACCGACCTCGACGACCTGAAGCGCATCCTGGAGGCGTGCGAGGGCGCCCCCGCCCTCTACTTCGCGCTCCCGCCGGCCATCTCCATCAAGGTGTGCGAGCAGCTCGAGAGGATCGACCTGCCGGAGGGCACGACGCTGGCGCTCGAGAAGCCCTTCGGGTCGAACAGCCGGAGCGCAGCCCAGCTGAACCGCCAGCTGCTGAAGCTCGTGCCGGAGGACCGCATCCACCGCACCGACCACTTCCTCGGCCTCTCCACGGTGCTCAACCTCGTCTCGCTGCGCTTCGCCAACCGGTTCTTCGAGTCGGTGTGGAGCGCGCGCGACATCGAGAAGGTCGAGATCCTCTACGACGAGACCCTGGCGCTCGAGGGCCGCGCCGCGTACTACGACAAGTCGGGCGCGCTCGTCGACATGATCCAGAGCCACCTGCTGCAGGTGCTCGCGGTGTTCGCCATGGAGCCGCCCGCCAGCATCGACCCGGACGACCTGCGCTCGAACATCGCCTCGGTGCTCCGCGCCACGGAGGTGTGGGACGGCGACCCGGTGGCGCACAGCCGCCGCGCCCGCTACACCGCAGGGATCCGTCGAGGGCGCCAAGGTCCCCGCCTACGCCAAGGAGGACGGGGTGGACCCCGCGAACCAGACGGAGACGCTCGCCGAGGTCACCTTCGGCATCGCCAACGCCCGCTGGGCCGGCGTCCCGTTCCGCCTGCGCTCGGGCAAGGCCCTCAAGGAGGCGTCCAAGCGCATCGTCGTCACGTTCAAGCCCGTGGCGCACCTGCCCCGAGGGCTCCCACGGGTCGGCCCGGCCCGACCGGCTCGTCATCGACCTGAAGCCCGACAGCATCTCGCTCGAGGTCACCATGGACGGCACGGGCGAGCCCTTCACGCTCACCCAGGCCACCTTCCGCACGCAGTTCGCGCAGCCGGAGCTCACGCCGTACGGCGAGGTGCTCGACGGCATCCTCGCGGGCGATCCGCGCCTGTCGGTCCGCGGCGACGTGGCCGAGCGCTGCTGGCGCATCGTCGCGCCCGTCATGCGCGCCTGGAAGGGCGACCGCGTGCCCATGGCCGAGTACCGCGCCGGGTCCGTGGGCCCGACCGCCTGGCGCTGATCGGCTCCGACCCGCGCCGACCCGCGTAGAGCCGCGCGGGTCGGGGCTGACCCGCTTCGCCTGACGGCTCGCTGGGGGTCGTGGTCCCGCCGCGGCGGCGGCCCGGTCGCGCCCTAGCGTGAGGGCATGCCCGTCACGCTCACCGAGATCCCGCTGCCCGCCGCCGGCCCCGGAGCGTCTCCGGGCCTCCACGGCGTCCTCGCCGTGCCCGAGGGCGAGGGGCCGTGGCCGGCGGTCGTGGTGGTGCACGAGGCGTTCGGCGTGACCGCCGTCATGCGCCGCCAGGCCGAGCGCCTGGCGGAGGCCGGGTTCCTCGCGCTCATGCCCGACCTCTTCTCCGCCGGCGGCGCGCGCCGCTGCCTCGTGTCCACGTTCCGCACGCTCGCCGCGGGGGAGGGGCGCGCGTTCGTCGACGTCGAGTCCGCCCGCCGGCTGCTCGTCGGCCGGGCCGACTGCACCGGACGCGTGGGCGTCATCGGCTTCTGCATGGGCGGCGGCTTCGCCCTCGCGGCGGCCTCCCGCGGCTTCGACGCGTCGAGCGTCAACTACGGCATGCTCCCGGCGGACCTCGACGGCGTGCTCGACGGCGCCTGCCCGATCGTCGCCAGCTACGGCGGGCGCGACCGTCAGCTGGCGGGATCCGCCGACCGGCTCGAGGCCGCCCTCGCCGTGCACGGGATCCCGCACGACGTGCGCGAGTACCCGGACGCCGGTCACGCGTTCCTCAACGACGCCGAGACGGGTCCGCGCCCGCTGCGTCCCGTGCTGCGGGCCGTCGGCATGGGACCCGAGCCCGCCTCCGCGGCGGACGCGTGGCGCCGCATCGACGCGTTCCTCGACGCGCACCTCCGCGCCGACCACCGGGGCGGCGCCCCGGCGGGCGCGGCAGGCTCCTAGCGCATCCGGCCGCGCGCCGAGGAGACGCTCCACCGGCCTCGGTTACCCTGTGGGGATCCGGGCGACCACGCCCGAGCCTCCCCGCCCGGCGACGAGAGACCCACCATGCAGCATGCCCCCCAGAGGACCCGCGCCGATCGGGCCCGCGTCAGCGGCATCGCCCGCCACGGACGACTGCGCGCCCCGAGCGCCGGTCGCGCGGTGGCGAAGGCCGTCGCCGCGATCGCCGCGGTGTCGCTCGTCGCGACGGTCTCCGTCGTCGCCATCGCCTTCTGGGACCTCTCCCGCACGGTCTCCGCCAACCAGGTCGACATCTCCGGCGGGCAGTCCCTCCCGCCGTCGCTCGGCGGCATCGACGGCGGCGCGAACATCCTCATCGTCGGCAGCGACAGCCGCGCCGGGCCAGGGCGACGGGTACGGCGCCGCGGCGGACGTGGGCACGGCGACGCTCAACGACGTGACGATGCTCCTCCACATCAGCGAGGACAGCACCCGCGCCACGGTCGTCTCGTTCCCGCGCGACATGCTCGTCCCGATCCCCGCCTGCGAGGGTCGCCGATGGCACTCAGTACGCGGCATCGACGC
This sequence comes from Clavibacter sp. AC415, assembly GCF_979252985.1. Lineage (NCBI taxonomy): Bacteria > Bacillati > Actinomycetota > Actinomycetes > Micrococcales > Microbacteriaceae > Clavibacter > Clavibacter sp. AC415. The sequence continues at coordinate 213,810 of NZ_CEEDAR010000014.1, forward strand.
GCGCGCAGCTCAACGAGTCCCTGTCCCGGGGCGGCTTCGACTGCACCGTGCGCATGGTCGAGGGCCTCACGGGCCTCGACATCCCGTACGGCGGCGTCGTGCAGTTCAACGGCGTGGTCGAGATGTCCAACGCCGTGGGCGGCGTCGAGGTGTGCGTGGCCAACGGCATCTACGACCCCAAGACCGACCTGTCGCTCGACCCGGGCCTCCACAGCCTCAAGGGCAAGGACGCCGTGCAGTTCCTCCGCACGCGCTACGGCGTGGGCGACGGCAGCGACATCTCCCGGATCGGCAACCAGCAGGTGTTCCTCAGCGCTCTCGTGCGGACCATCAAGAGCACGGACACGCTGACGAACCCCGCGAAGCTGTACGGCATCGCGACGCGCCGTGGTCGACAACATGCAGCTGTCCACCTCGCTCGCGGACCTCGACACGCTCGTCTCGGTGGCGCTCGCCTTCAAGGACATCCCGCTCGACGACGTCGTGCTTCCTGCAGTACCCCGGCACGGTGCTCGCCAACGGCCGCGTGCAGCCCGACGAGGCGGCCGCCGCGCAGCTGGTGGGCCTGCTCGCGTCGGACGCGGACTTCTCCCTCGGCCAGGCCGCGCCGTCCGACGAGTCCGGCAGCGTCCCCGCCGACGGCGCGACCACGCCGCCCGCGACGGAGGAGCCCCCGACGGACGGCTCGACGCCGACCCCCGCGCCGTCCTCCACGTCGGAGGTGCTCGACGCGAGCATCACCGGGCAGACCGCGGCGCAGAACACCTGCTCCAACGGCCAGGGCTGATCCGAGCGGCATCCGCAGCGGACCAGCCGCCGCGGCGGGTCCGGGCCTAGCGGTCGGTCGGCGCCTCGACGATGCGCGGATCCGGGAACGCGGTCTCCACGGCGGGGGCGTCGCCGCCGCGCGCCCGCATCCAGACGAAGAACCCCACGAGGGTGAAGGCGCCGTAGAAGACGTACATGAAGGCGGACGCGTAGTAGCCCGCGCTCACGAGCAGCGGCACGCCCACGAGGTCGACGGCGACCCAGATCAGCCAGAACTCGACCCAGCCCTTGGCCATGCCGTAGGTCGCGAGGAGCGAGCCGACGAAGATCCAGGCGTCGGCCCAGACGGGCTCGTAGGAGCCGAGGGCGCGGAAGACGGGCGTGAGGATCGCGGTCCCGCCGATCAGGGCCACCACCAGCAGGACCCGCTGCCGGCCCGAGGCCCACTGCGGGACGACCGGCGCGCCGCCGTGCCGGGCCTGGCGCCAGCGGTGCCAGCCGTAGACGGAGACGGCGATGAACATGACCTGGCGTCCGGCCTGGCCGAGCAGGTTGACGGGGTTCGGCGTGCCGAAGACGGCGCCGAGGAACACGGTGAACAGCAGCACGTTGCCGACGATGCCGACCGGCCACGCCCAGACCTTCCGGCGCATGCCGCCGAGCGCGCTGGCGAGGCCGAAGAGGTTGCCGACGATCTCGCGCGCAGAGCACCGTCTGGTCGCCGATGCGGAGCTGCGCGTCGAACAGCCACTCGAGTGCCGCCATGCGGGTCCTCCTCCGTGCGCCGCGGTCCGGGTGATCGCGTGCGGGGACGCCGTGCGCGGCGCCGCAGGGGTGAAGCCGCGGATGCGCCGTGCTATTCCCCGTGAGCCGCCGTGCGTCGCCGTGCGTCCTCCCGCGGCGAGCGCCCGGCCATGGCGCGGCGGCCACGGCGGCCACGGCGGCGACGGCGGCCGCGGCGTCAGGCGAACAGGCGCGTGTCGAGCTCGTCGTCCGACGCCGTGACGAGGGACCACCTGCCGCGCGCGTCGACGCTCAGGTCGAACGAGCCGTCCACCCGGCACGCGCCGGTGGTGAGCGGCACGGCCTCGACGCGCCACATCCGCATCTCCAGCAGGTGGGCGCTCGCGCCGCGGGGCGCGCGGCCCGTGCGCTGCCACCAGTCGACCCGCGCGATCCACCGCTCGGGCGAGCTGACCACCCCGTAGACCACGCCCCGCCAGGTGAACCGCAGCGGCGAGCCGTCCCCGGAGAGCTCGACCTCCACGTCCTCGTCGATCCGCATCATGCCGCTCCTCCCGTCGTCGCGCCGGCCGCGCCTCGTCGTTCGAACGGGTGTTCGAACCTCTTCCTCGAGTGTAGGAACGGGTGCCGACATCCGGGAGGGGAGCGGGCGGATCCACCTCACCCTCGACCGGAGGCTGAGGGTCGGGTGCGCATCCCGTCCGTCGGGCATGGATCGACGCCCGCGGGCGTTGACCCTGGAGTCCCGAGGGCGGCAGACGCCGGCCTCGTCATCGACACCCGAGGAGGGTCCACATGACCGACACCACCGCACGCCCCGCCGGCGCATCCGGCACGTTCTCCCTCGGCGGCGACCTGCCCGTCGTCCGGCTGGGCTACGGCACCATGCAGCTCACGGGCGACGGCGTCTGGGGCGCCCCCGAGGACCCGCAGGAGGCCGTCCGCGTCATCCGCCGCGCCGCCGAGCTCGGCGTCACGTTCTTCGACACCGCCGACTCCTACGGCCCGTTCGTCGCCGAGGAGCTCCTCCGCGAGGCGCTCCACCCCTACGCGGACGACGTGGTCGTCGCCACCAAGGGCGGGCTCACCCGCCCCGGCCCCGGCGACTGGCGTCCCGTCGGCCGGCCCGAGTACCTGCGCCAGCAGGCCGAGCTGAGCCTCCGCCACCTCGGGCTCGAGCGCATCGACCTGTACCAGCTGCACCGCATCGACCCGGCCGTCCCGCTCGCCGACCAGATCGGCGTGCTGAAGGAGCTGCAGACCGAGGGCAAGATCCGCCACATCGGCCTGTCCGAGGTTCAGGTGGACGATGTGAGGGCGGCCCGCGAGATCGCCGACATCGTCTCCGTGCAGAACCTCTTCAACCTCGCGAAGCGCGACGCCGAGCCGCTGCTCGACTACGCCGAGGCCGAGGGGCTCGCGTTCATCCCGTGGTTCCCGCTCGCGACCGGCGAGCTCGCGAAGGACGGCGGCCCGCTCGACGCCCTGGCGAAGCAGCACGACGCCACCCCGTCGCAGCTCGCGCTCGCGTGGCTCCTCCGCCGCTCGCCCGTCATGCTGCCGATCCCCGGCACGAAGTCGGTCGCGCACGTCGAGGACAACATCGCCGCCGCGGGCATCGAGCTCACGGACGACGAGTTCCAGGCGCTCACCGACGCCGTCTGATCCCCGCACGCACGAGGGCCCCGCAGGACGCGTCCTGGGGGGCCCTCGTGCGTGCGTGGGTCGACGCGCGCTGCGACCCGACGCGCGCTGCGACCCGACGCGCGCTGCGACCCGACGCGCGCTGCGACCCGACGCGCGCTACGACCCGATCCGCGTCCCCGAGTCGTCGGCGAGGCCCAGGTCGTCCAGCTGCGCGAGGAGGCTCGCGCCGTCCGGGGCGTAGACCCACGGCACGGAGCTGTCGAGCGCCCGGCGCTCCGCCTTGGCGCGGCCGCCCGCGAGGACGGCCTCGCCGGCGCTGAGCTGGCGGATGAGCACGACCTTGACGTTGTCGGGGTGCCGCTCCGTCATCTCGCCGTAGAGGAGCTCGTCGTGCTGCCCGTCGTCGCCCGCGAGGATCCACTTGACGCGCGGGAACTCCTCGGCGAGCCGCTCCAGGTTCAGCCGCTTGTGCTCCATGCCGCTGCGGAACCACCGGTCGACGGTGGGACCCCAGTCGGTGAGGAGGATCGGACCCGGCGGGTACAGGTTCCGCGACAGGAACCGGGTGAGCGTGGGCGCCACGTTCCACGCGCCGGTCGACAGGTAGATGACGGGCGCGCCGGCGTGCCGCACCCGCAGCCGCTCGTAGAGCACGGCCATGCCGGGGGTGGGCGTCCGCGCGTGCTCGTCGAGCACGAACGTGTTCCAGGCGGCGAGGAACGGCCGGGGGAGCGCCGTGACCATGACGGTGTCGTCGATGTCGCTGAGGATGCCGGTGCGCACGTCGTCGCCGACGATGAACACGGGCGCCTCGACGGTCTCCGACCCCGCCGACCGGATGCGGATGGTGTGCCAGCCGCTCGGCAGGCTCGCCTCCACGACCGTGTCGACGACCCCGCCGCGGTCCGCCCGGACGTGGTGCTCGGTGCCGTCGATCTCCACCACGACGTCGACGTCGGTGAGCGGCACGCTCGTGAAGCTGCGCCAGCCGCGGACGACCTTGTCGCCGGCCAGGGCGCGCTTGCTCTTCGGGTCGGTGAGGAGGACGCGGCAGAGCACCCGGACCCAGCGCACGGATCCGTACCCCGCGTAGGGGATGACGGTCGGGTGCAGGCCGCGCTTGCGGGCCCGGCCCTCGCGGATCTCGTGGATGCGGTCCTCGATGCGCGCCGCTCGGTGCAGCACGGGTGCGGCGGCCGGCGACTCGAGGAGCGTGCGGGTCGCGTGCTTCTTCTTCTTCGAGGAGGGGGCCACGCGCCCAGTCAACCAGACCCGGGGAGCCGCCGGACGCCGCGGGCGGGCGCCGCACGGCCGGGCGTCACATCGCTCGGGCGAGCTCGGCGGTGTCGGGTGCGCCCTGGTCGATCCCGGGGCCGACCTCGTCGATGGCCAGCTCCTCGACCACGTCCTCCGCCTGGGCGGCGACGGCGCGGAGCAGGTCGGGCGTCCCCTCGGCGGTGGGGTCGAGCCACTCCTCGACCACGTCGGGCGACAGCACGACGGGCATGCGCTCGGCGAGCGCCTCCACCGTGCCGGCCGACGGGCGGGTGAGCACGGCGCAGCTGAGGACCCAGCGGGCCGGGTCGTCGGCGGCCCGCGCCGGGTCGCGCCACCACTCGTACAGCGCGGCCAGCAGCACCACGCCGTCGCCGGCCCCGACGAGGTACGGGGTGCGGAGGCCGTCGTCCGTCTCGTGCCACTCGTAGTAGCCCGAGACGGGGACGGCCGCGCGTCGCGACACGAGCGCCTGCAGGAGCTCCGGGCGGGCCGCGAGCGACTCCGCGGGCACCTCGGCGAGCGGCGGGCCCTGGTCCGGTCCCGGCGACCCCGCGGGGACGAGCCCGAGGCGCGCGGACTCGAGGCGCCGGACGGGTACCTGGTCCTCCGTGTCGCCCTCCGCGCGGCGCGGGAGCGTGTCGACGACGACCGCCACGCGCTGTCCGGGCGCGATGCGCCAGGAGGGGGCGGGGACGTCCGCGCCGGCGTGGTCGACGTCGAGCAGGTCGACGAGGTCGGCGGTGTCGGTGGCCCGGGCCAGGATGCGCGTCATGCCCTCCATCCTGGCCGAGACGCCCGACGCCGCCGCGCGCGGGCGCCCTCCCGCGCACTATCCGCGGAAGGGCCCAGATGTTACGAAGTGGCGACATCCATCGTGCGGGTACGAACGATCTGCGGGCGACGTGGTTCCCTGGTGTGCCTGGCAAGTGTCGATTCGTAGTGCCTACGAGGAATGAGCCACCCATGATCGAGTTCCACCACGTCCGCAAGCAGTACCCGGACGGCACGCTCGCCATCGAGGACTTCAGCCTCGTCGTCCCCTCGCAGACCACCACGGTCCTCGTGGGATCCTCCGGCTGCGGCAAGACCACCCTCATGCGCATGATCAACCGGATGGTCGATCCCTCGTCCGGCCGCATCGAGATCGACGGCACGGACATCGCCACGCAGGACGCCGTGAAGCTCCGGCGCAGCATCGGCTACGTCATGCAGAACTCCGGCCTCCTCCCGCACCGCAAGGTCGTCGACAACATCGCGACCGTGCCGCGCCTCACGGGCGTCGACAAGCGGAAGGCCCGCGAGGACGCCCTCGCGCTCATGGACACCGTGGGCCTCGACCGCTCCATGGCCGACCGCTACCCGTCGCAGCTCTCCGGCGGCCAGCAGCAGCGCGTGGGCGTGGCCCGCGGCCTGGCTGTCGACCCCAACATCCTCCTCATGGACGAGCCCTTCGGCGCCGTCGACCCGCTCGTGCGCGACGACCTGCAGCAGGAGCTCATCCGGCTGCGCACGCAGCTCGACAAGACCGTCGTCTTCGTGACGCACGACATCGACGAGGCGTTCCTGCTCGGCGACCAGGTGGTGATCCTCGAGAAGGGCGGCCGCATCGCCCAGCAGGGCACGCCGCAGGAGATCCTCTCGAACCCCGCGAACGACTTCGTGCGCGACTTCGTGGGCGCCGACAAGGGCAAGCGCGCGCTCCACCTGGAGGAGACCGGCACGGGCCGCGTCCTCGTCGACCGCGACGGCCGGCTGGTCGGCGTCCTCGACGACGCGGAGCGCACCGCCCGGGCCTCCGCAGCCGCCGCGACCGAGGCGGGGGCCGCGCACGCCCCCGGTGCTCCGGCGCAGGGTGCGGGACCCGCGTGAACTGGGTCCTCACGAACATCCAGACGGTGCTCGACCTGGCCGTCGCGCACATCGCGCTGGCCGCGCCGCCCATCCTCATCGGGCTGCTGCTCTCCCTCCCGTTCGGCTGGCTGGCGAACCGCTACCGGCCGGTCCGCGGGCCGCTGCTCACGCTCGGCGGCATCCTCTACACGATCCCGTCGCTGCCGCTGCTCATCGCGATCCCGGCCATCATCGGCACCACGATCATCGACCCGCGGAACGTGGTCGTCGCGCTCACGGTCTACGCGCTCGCGCTCCTCGTGCGCATCACGTCGGACGCGCTGGCGGCCGTGCCGGAGGACGTGAAGCAGTCCGCCACGGCCATGGGCTACTCCGGCTGGGCCCGCTTCTGGCGCGTGGAGCTGCCGCTCGCGGGGCCCGTGCTCCTCGCGGGGCTGCGGGTCATCTCCGTCAGCACGGTGAGCATGGTGACCGTCGGCGCGCTGACGGGCATCCAGAGCCTCGGGACGATCATCCTCAACGGATACCGCCGCTCGTTCTACACGGAGATCCTCACGGGCGTCGTCGGCATCCTGCTCATCGCGCTGGTCTTCGACCTGCTGCTCCTGCTGGCCGGCCGGCTCCTCATGCCGTGGTCGTCGGTCGCCTCCACCCCGCGCGGGCGCCGCGCCCGCCGCCGCGCGCTCGTGGCCCGAGGGAGCTCCCTGTGAACCAGTTCGCCGAGGCCTTCCAGCTCCTCCTCGACCCGTCCCGGTGGACCGGGACGGGCGGTTACGCCTTGGGCCTCCGCGACCACCTCTGGTACACGTTCCTCGCCATCGCCCTGGCGTCCGTCGTCGCCGTCCCCGCGGGGCTCTACATCGGGCACACCGGCCGAGGACGCAACATCGCGGTGGGCCTGTCCGGCGGGCTCCGCGCCCTGCCGACGCTCGGGGTGCTCGTCCTCCTCGGGCTGTACTTCGGGATCGGGCTCACCGGGCCCATCGTCACCTTCGCGATCCTCGGCATCCCGCCGCTGCTGGCGGGCGTGTACGCCGGCGTGCTGGCCGTCGACCGGGCGACCATCGACGCGGCGCGCGCGGTGGGGCTCACCGAGTGGCAGATCCTCGGCCGCGTCGAGATCCCGCTCGCCCTGCCGCTCATCATCAGCGGCTTCCGCGCGTCGACCCTGCAGGTCATCAGCACCGTCACGCTCGGGGCCTACCTCGGCCTCGGCGGCCTCGGGCCGTACATCTTCACCGGCCTCACGACCCGGAACTTCCCGCTGATGCTCAGCGGGGCGATCCTCGTCACCGCCCTCGCGCTCGTGGTCGACGCCGTCTTCGCCGTCGTCCAGCGCCTCGTGATCCCGCGGGGCGTCGTCGCCGCCTCGGGACGCGCCCCCGTCTCCGCCCGGACCTCGTCGAGGCCGGCGGTCAGCACCACCTCCTGAAAGGAACACAGCAATGTCCCACAGCATCTCCCGCCGGCTCCTCGTCGGCACCGTCGCGCTGGGCACCGCGATGGCCCTCGCCGGCTGCGCGTCCGGCGACCCCCTCGACACCTCGGGCGAGGCGGCCTCCACCGCCCCGAGCGACACCATCTCCGTCGGCTCCGCCGCGTTCGGCGAGAACGTCATCCTCGCCGAGATCTACGCGCAGGCCCTCGAGGCCAACGACGTGAAGGTCACCCGCAACCTGCAGATCGGCGAGCGCGAGGTGTACCTCAAGGCGCTCGAGGAGGGGTCCATCGACCTCATCCCCGAGTACACTGGCAACCTGCTCTCCGCCTACGACACGGAGTCCACGGCCACGTCCAGCGACGACGTCTACTCGGCGCTCGGCGACGCCCTGCCCGACGGCTTCGAGGTGCTCGACGAGTCGCCCGCCGAGGACAAGGACTCCTACAACGTCACCAAGGAGTACTCCGAGACGAACGGCGTGACCAGCCTCGCGGACCTCGCGGACAAGGGCGCCATCAACGTCGGCGGCGGCGCCGTGCTGGGCGAGCGCGAGTACGGCATCCCCGGACTCACGGACGTCTACGGCATCGACGCGACCCTCGTCACCATCGAGGACCAGGGCGGCCCCAACACCGTCAAGGCGCTCCTCGACGGCCAGGTGCAGATCGCGAACATCTACTCCACCACGCCGTCGATCCTCGACAACGGGTTCGTCACCCTGGAGGACCCGGAGAACCTCATCAAGGCGCAGAACGTCGTGCCGCTCGTCAACACGGCGAAGATGAACCCGGACGTCACGGCGATCCTCGACGAGGTGTCGGCGGCCCTGACCACCGAGGACCTCACCGAGATGAACCGCCGCAACCAGGGCGACGAGAAGGCGGAACCCGCCGCCATCGCCGCCGACTGGCTGAAGGACAAGGCCCTCTTCTAAGGGGAGCCGGCCGGGCGGCGACGCCCGGGACACCCGCGAGGGGCCGTCGCGCGAGCGCCGGCCCCTCGCGCCGTCACCGTCCGCCCGGGCGGACGGAGCATGATGGACGCACCGCTGTCCGACCGACGAAGGAGCCCGCGCATGGCGAAGAAGAAGTCCCCGACCGGCGAGGTGAGCGTCCTCGGCGCCGTGACGACCGTGGCCCGCGAGGTGCGCAAGCACAAGACGGTGGCCGAGTCCGCGCCGCGCGGCGAGGGCGCGAACATCCCGCCCGCTCCCAAGCGCAGCCCCGAGGAGCTGAAGCGCGACATCCAGGCGGGCCGCGACGAGCTCGCCCGCACCGTCCGCGAGCTCGAGACCGCCCTCGACGTGCCCGCGCGCGCCTCCGAGCTGAAGGCCGACGCCGCGGGGCGCGCCCGGGCGATCCGCGACGATGTCACGGCCCGCGTCCGCTCCACGACCGACGACGTCTCGCGGCGCACGCGGGAGTTCACCCGGAAGGACCCCGCCCTCGCCGCGTCGATCGGTGCGGGCGCCCTCGCCGTCGTGCTCGCGGTCGGTGCGGCCGTCGTCTCCGGCGGCCGACGCTGACCGCCTCGATCCGCTCCATCGCCACGGCGGTGCCGCCGACCGTGATCCCGCAGGACGGCGTCCGCGACCTGTTCGGCAGCCAGCCCGAGCTCGGGCGCCTCGGCACCCGGCTGGTGTCCGCGGCGTTCGGGGCCTCCGGGATCCGCACGCGCCGCACGGTGATCCGCGAGCTCGGCACCGCCCCCGGCATGGCCGACGGCGACGCGGCCGGGCCGTCCCTCCCCGCGGGAGCCGACGAGGCCGAGCCCGTCTTCTACGACCGCGCGAGCGGGCGGATCCTCACGCCGGGGACCGGGGCGCGCAACGACGCGTACATCCGCGAGGCGCGCCCGCTGCTGCTCGAGGCGGCACGCGGCGCCGTCGCCGAGGCCGCGGGCATCGACGCCGCCGACGTCACCCACGTGGTGACCGTGTCGTGCACGGGCTTCTACGCGCCCGGACCCGACTACGACGTCGTGCGCGGCCTCGGCCTCCGCGCCTCCACCCAGCGCTTCCACCTCGGGTTCATGGGCTGCTACGGCGCCTTCCCCGCGCTCCGCATGGCCTCCCAGTTCTGCGCCGCCGACCCGGACGCCGTCGTCCTCGTCGTGTGCGTCGAGCTGTGCTCGCTGCACCTCCACTCCTCGGGCGACGCCGACACCATCGTCGCGTCGTCCGTGTTCGGCGACGGCGCCGCCGCCGCGGTCGTGACCGCGCGGACCGCGCCCACCGGATCCACCGTGCTCGACCTCGACGCGTTCGAGACCGTCCTCACGCCCGTGGGCGAGGAGGACATGGCATGGACCATCGGCGACCAGGGCTTCGACATGATCCTCTCGAGCTACGTGCCGCGGATCATCGACGACCACATCACCGGCGCGCTCGAACCGCTGTGGGCCCAGGTCCCCGAGCTGGGCGGCATCGCGCCGACGGGCATCGAGCGGTGGGCCATCCACCCGGGCGGGCGGAGCATCCTCGACCGCGTCGAGGACCGGCTGTCGCTCACGCCCGGCCAGCTCGAGCCGTCGCGCTCCACGCTCGCCGAGGTCGGCAACATGTCGAGCGCGACGGTGCTGTTCGTGCTGCGGCGGATCCTGCACGGCACGCCGCCGGCCGACGTGCCGGGCGTCGCGGGGGAGGCGCTCGTCGAGCGCGACGCCGCGCCCGTCGAGGGACCGGGCACGGGTCGCGTGTGCGCCATGGCGTTCGGCCCCGGCCTCACGGTCGAGACGGCGCTGATGACGCTCCGGACCGCCTGATGGACCTCTCCCGCCGCGACGTCGGGCTCACCGAGCTCATGGACGACCCCGGCTGCGACCCGGAGGCCCTCGCGCGGACGTACGCGCGCTTCGGGATGGTGAACCGCGTCGTGGCGGGTTGGCGCGGCGTGTACCGGTCGCGGATCCGCCCGACGCTGTCGGCCGAGCGGGCGACGACGCTCCTCGACATCGGCTCGGGCGGGGGAGACGTGCCGCTCGCGCTCGCGCGGTGGGCGCGGCGCGACGGGCTGCGGCTCTCGGTCACCGGCATCGACCCGGACCCCCGGGCGACCGCGTTCGCGCAGGCCCGACCGGCGGATCCCGACGTGCGCTTCCTCGCGGCGTCGAGCGCGGACCTCGTGGCGGAGGGCAGCCGCTTCGACCTCGTGACGAGCAACCACGTGCTGCACCACCTCGACGATGGCGCGTTCGACGCGCTCCTCGCCGACTCCGCCGCCCTCGCTCCGCGGGCGCTGCACAGCGACATCGCGCGCGGCCGCCTCGCCTACGCGGCCTACGGCCCGGCGTCCCGGCTCGTCGCCCGCGGGTCGTTCGTGCACGTCGACGGGCTCCGCTCCATCCGCCGCAGCTGGACCGCCGCGGAGCTGGCGCTCCGCGTGCCGCCCGGGTGGCGCGTCGAGGGCGCCGTGCCGTTCCGGGTGCTGCTCGTGCGGGATCCGGCCGCCGGTCGCGCGCACCCGTGAGCCGCGTCGACGTCCTGGTCGTGGGCGGCGGCCCCGTGGGCATCCACCTCGCGGCGCTCCTCGCGCAGGCCGGGCTCGACGTGCGCGTGTGGGAGGCCAGGCTCCATCCGGCGACCCTGTCGCGCGCCATCGGGATCCATGCGCCGGCCCTGGACGCGTTCGACCGGCTCGGCGTGGCGGACGAGATGGTCGCCGAGGCCGTGCTCGTCCGGCGCGGCATCGCCCGCGGGCGCGACCGGGAGCTCGGGCGGGTCTCGTTCGACCGGGTGTCGACCGGGCATCCGTACGTCGCCGCGCTGCCGCAGTGGCGCACCGAGACGATCCTCGGGCGACGCCTCGACGGCCTGGCACCGGGAGCCGTCCACCGGGGAGTGACGCTCACCGGGCTCGACGCCGATCCCGTCGACGCCCCGGGCGGGCGGGTCCGCGCGTCGGGCCGGGACGCGGAGGGCGCGGGCGTCGAGGTCTCGGCCCTCCTCGTCGTCGGGGCCGACGGCACGCGGGGCGCGATGCGCGGGATCCTCGGCATCGGGGTCGACGAGCGCGAGATGCCGGACCGCTTCCTCATGGGCGACGCCCCGGACGCCACGGAGGCGGGGGACGACGCGGTGGTCACGCTGCATCCCGACGGCGTCGTCGAGTCGTTCCCGCTGCCGGGCCTCCGGCGCCGCTGGGTCGTCGGGATCCGCGACGGGCAGGGCGCTCCGGGCACCGCGGAGGACCTCGCCCGCATCGTCCGCGACCGCACCGGGCACGCGGTCGACGCGGCGACGCTCGAGACCGTGAGCGGCTTCGGGGTCCGCCGGCGGCTCGCGCGCCGGATGGCCTCCGGACGGGCCCTGCTGATCGGGGACGCCGCCCACGAGATCAGCCCCATCGGCGGGCAGGGCATGAACCTCGGCTGGCTCGACGCCGACACCCTCGCGCCCGTCCTCGTCGACGCCGTGCGGCACCGCGGCGGGCTCCTGGATGCCCCTCGCGTCGCCGCCTGGGAGCGGGACCGCCGGGCGAGCGCGCGGCGCGCCGCCGTGCAGGCCGAGATCAACACGGCGCTCGGCCGACCGGTGCGCGGTCTCACGCGGCTCGTGCGCGACGCGGGGCTCCGCGCCGTGCTCGCCTCGCCCGCCGCGGGGGCGCTCGCCTCCGTCTACGCCATGGGACGGGACGCGGCCGCGCGCGTCAGGTGAGGCGGGTGGCGTTCAGCGCCACCTGGGCGACGAGCAGCAGCGACGCCGCCATGATCAGCTGGAACAGCAGGCGGCCGGGCGGACGGGTGACGACGCGCACCGCGCCCCACGCGGCGATGCCCAGCGTGACGACGAGACCGGCGACGGCGAGCGGCGTGACGGCGTGCGCGGGATCCGCGATCACCGGCCCGGCCGCCGCCACGACGGCGCCGAGCGCGAGCGCGCCGAAGGCGACGAGCCCCGAGGGCACCCGGCCGAGCCGGTGCGGCAGCCCGCGGACACCCGTGCGGGCGTCGTCGTCGAGGTCGGGCAGCACGTTGGTGAAGTGGATGGAGACGCCGAGCACGGCGCCGGTGGCCACGGCCCACGCGGCCGCCGGCACGGGATCGGCCGCGCCCAGCGCCACGACCGTCGGCAGGATGCCGAACGCGACGATGAACGGGACCACGCTGAGGGCCTGTGCGCTTGAGGCCCGCGTTGTACGCCCATCCGGAGCCCACGAGCACGACGTGCGCGAGGAGGAACGCCGGGCCGAGCGCGGCGGACGCGACGAGGCACGCCGCCGCCGTGCCGAGCGCCGCCGCGCGCACCTGGCCGACCGTGACCTCCCCGCGCGCGACGGGCTTGTCGGCGCGGGCGACGCTGCGGTCCCGCTCGGCGTCGATCCAGTCGTTGGAGAGCCCGATGGACAGCTGCCCGAGGAGCACCGCCAGCGCGACCGCGACCACGCGCCCCGCCCCGTAGCCGAGGGCGACGGCGAGACCGGCCGCCAGCACCGTGACGGTGGCGGTGGGGCCCGGGTGGGAGGAGAGGGCGAGGAGCCGCAGCCGCCGGATCACGTGAGCGTCAGCCCGTAGCAGCGCGAGCCCTCGGAGTCGGCGTAGGCGCCGAAGCGGGGGATCTCCGCCCAGCCCTCGCGGCGGTAGAACCGCATGGCGTCGGGCTGCTCGGATCCGGTCTCGAGCACCAGGTCGACGACCCCGAGGTCGCGGGCCGCGGCCTCGAGGGCACGGAGGAGGGCGGTGGCCACCCCGGTGCCGCGCGCCGACGGGACGACGTACATGCGCTTCAGCTCCGCCCACGGGACGCCGGGGGAGCGCTCGCCGAGCAGCCGGATCCCGCCGCAGCCGATCGCCGCGCCGGATGCGTCCCGGGCCACGAGGAACGCGGCCATGTCGGCCGCGGTCGGCTTCGTGCCGGGCTCGGTGTCGCCGCCGTAGCGGACGTCGAGCTCGACGCGCTGGGCGGCGCGGAGGCGCGTCGCGTCCTCGTCGTCCCAGTCGACCCGGGAGATGGTGCAGTCCATGCCTCGATCCTGCCGCACCGGCCGGGTCCGCCCGACCTCGGCCGGTAGCCTTCCGGGATGAGGATCCGCCCCGCCGAGCCCCGCGACATCGACGACCTGCTCGCGATCCGGAACGACGCCATCCTGCGCTCCACGGCCCTGTGGACCGACGAGCCGGTGGAGCGCGCGGAGCGCGAGGCGTGGTTCCGCGAGACGACGGAGGCGGGCGACCCGATCCTCGTGGCGGAGGTGGAGGGCGAGTTCGCCGGCTACGGCACCTACGGACCGTGGCGGCGGATGTCGGGCTACCGGTTCTCCGTGGAGGACTCGGTCTACGTGCGCGACGCCTTCCACGGCCGCGGCATCGGCCGCGCGCTCGTCGAGGCGGTCGTCGAGCACGCACGGGCCGCCGGCAAGCACGCCGTCTTCGCGGACATCGAGGCGGGGAACACGGGCTCCATCCGGCTGCACGAGCGCCTGGGGTTCCGACAGGTGGGGCTCCTGCCCGGCATCGGCTGGAAGTTCGGGCGGCCGCTGGACCTCGCGATCCTGCACCTGCCGCTGGTCGACGACGCGACGGCCGCAGACGCCGTGCTCGGCTGAGCCCCGGCAGACGGTCGAGAGACCTGGCACGCTCGGACGGCAGGGGACGGACGGTCGAGAGGCCCGGCACGGGGCGCGGGAACGCCACGGGTGCCGGGCCTCTCCGGTGACCTCGGCCCTTCGGGGGGACGGGGAGATCGCCGTGGTCCGGGAGCCGTCCTGTCCGGGGGGGGTGGACGGACGGGCTCGTCGGGGTTGCGAGCGCCTGACCCAAGGGGGGGGGGTAAGGGCCGTGCGCTCGATATGAACCCTACCCGGGTCCCCCATAATGCGGACACCGGGGGATGGCCCCAGAAAGAGGGGCGTCGGTGGGGTCGACGTCAGTCCTGGGACTCGTCCAGCTCGCGGCCGCCGACGGCGACGACGGCGTCGCGGAGGGCGTGGAACTGCTCGACGGTCAGGCCGTTGCGGAGGAGGTAGGGCTCGACGCCGCCGCGGCCCGCGAGGGAGTGGAGCGCCTGGATGACGGGTGCGGGATCTCCCGCCGCGGCGTGCTGCGCGGCGTCGCGCACGTCGAGGCCGCCCGCCACGAGCGCCAGGGCGACGACGAGGGCGTCCTCGACCGATGCGGTGCGGGCGTCGAAGCGCGCCGCCGGGATCCCCGCGTCGAGGCGGTCCGCGGCGTCGGCGACCCGGCCGGTGAGCCGGGCGCCGTCGGCGGCGAGGAGCCCCACGAAGGCGGACGCGGGCGCGCTGGAGGCCGACTGGCCCGAGGAGGACGCGGACGAGGACGCGCCTGCGGACGCGGCCGGCGCCGCCGCGGGTCGCGGTCCGAGGTCGGAGGCCGGGGAGGCGGGTGCGGAGGAGGTCATGGCGGCGGCCCTTCGGTCGACGTGCGCGGTGCGGGTGCGGCGGTCCGGCGGATCCGGGCGGCCGGCGGGCGACGGGGCCGGCGGGCGGCTCCGCGGGGTGGCGGGCGCACCGGGTCGACGCCGATCCGGTGCGTGCCCCGAGCGTCGCCCGGCCGGGTGAACGGCGGGTGTCGTGCGTCCCGCCACCCGGCGAACGCGACCCGGCGGGGATCCTCCACGGATCGTCGCCGGCCACTCGCGCCGATCGTCTACAAGTCGTAGAATCGAGGTGTCGCGATGGAGCCTCGAACCGCACGATCCGCCCTCCACAGGAAGCGCAGCCGGTCGCCATGACACCGCACCCCGCCCCCGCCGAATCGCCGCACCGCGCCCGAGAGCCGCGCCCCGACAGCCGCCGCCCGCGCACCGGCATGAGCGGGGCAGGCCGGTGAACGAGCTGCTCGATCCGCTCGTCCTCTCCCGCTGGCAGTTCGGCCTGACGACCGTCTACCACTTCCTCTTCGTCCCGCTCACGATCGGCATGGCCTTCGTCTGCGCGATCTACCAGACCGCGTGGGTGCGCACGGGTCGGCAGCACTACCTGCGGCTCACGCGCTTCTTCGGCCGCATCTTCCTCATCAACTTCGCGATGGGCACCGTCACCGGCATCGTGCAGGAGTTCCAGTTCGGCATGAACTGGTCGGAGTACAGCCGGTTCGTCGGCGACGTCTTCGGCGCGCCGCTCGCGCTCGAGGGCCTCCTGGCCTTCTTCCTGGAGGCCTCCTTCATCGGCCTCTGGATCTTCGGCTGGGACAAGCTGCCGAAGCGCCTCCACCTCGCGTCCATCTGGGTGGTGTCGATCGCGTCGATCCTCTCGGCGTACTTCATCCTCGCCGCGAACGCCTTCATGCAGAACCCGGTGGGCTACCGCATCGACGAGGAGCGGGGGAGGGCGGAGCTCACCGACATCTGGGCGCTGCTCACCAACAAGGTCGCCCTCGCCGCGTTCCCGCACACGATCTTCGCGAGCTTCATGTGCGCCGCGGCGGTCATCATCTCGGTCGCCGCCTGGCACCTGTCCCGCAACCAGCACCTGGAGACGATGATGCCGGCGATGCGCTTCGGCATGTGGTTCATGGTCGTCTCGGGCGCGCTGACCATCCTCTCCGGCGACCAGCTCGGCCTCGCCATGGTGCAGACGCAGCCCATGAAGATGGCGGCGGCGGAGGCGCACTACGACACGTCCTCGGGCGCCGCGGCGTCGTTCTCCGTGTTCCCCTGGGGGACGCCGGACGGGTCGAGCGAGCTGTTCTCCATCCGCATCCCCTACCTGCTGTCGTTCCTCTCGACCCACACGCTCGACGGCACGGTCGAGGGCATCAACGACCTGCAGGCCCAGTACGTCGCGAGCTACGGCCCCGGCGACTACACGCCCACCATCTGGGTCACCTACTGGGCGTTCCGCTGGATGATCGGCTTCGGCATGGCCGCCATCGGCGTGGCCGTCGCGGGCCTGTGGCTCACGCGCCGCGGCCGGGCCATCACGCGCCCGTGGATGTGGCGGGTCGCCATCTGGGCGGCCCCGCTGCCGCTGCTCGCCATGACCGTGGGATGGATCTTCACGGAGATGGGCCGCCAGCCGTGGATCGTGTTCAGCCTGCTGCAGACCGCGTCGGCGGTGTCCCCGAACGTCACCGGGATCCAGGTGCTCATCTCGCTCGTCGCCTTCACCCTCGTCTACGGCTCGCTCGCCGTGGTCGAGTTCCGCCTCATCCTGAAGGCCGCCCAGCGGGGCCCGGAACCGGAGCAGGAGCCCGATCCGGAGACGGGCGAGCTCGTGCGCGAAGCGAGCGTGTACTGACCATGGACCTCCCCCTCCTCTGGTTCGGCGTCATCGCCTTCCTCTTCGTCGGCTACTTCGTGCTCGACGGCTTCGACTTCGGGGTGGGCATGAGCCTGCCGTTCCTCGCGAAGGACGACACCGACCGGCGCGTGCTCATCAACACCATCGGGCCCGTGTGGGACCTCAACGAGACGTGGCTCATCGTCGCGGGCGCCGCGCTCTTCGCGGCGTTCCCCGAGTGGTACGCGACGCTGTTCAGCGGCTCCTACCTGCTGCTGCTCGCGATCCTCATCACGCTGATCCTCCGCGGCGTCTCGTTCGAGTACCGGCACCAGGGCGCCTCGGACCGCTGGCGCGGGTCGTTCGACCTGATGATCGTCGTCGGCTCCGTCGTGCCCTCGTTCCTCTGGGGCGTCGTGTTCGCCAACGTCGTGCGCGGCGTGCCGATGGACGCGGACCACGACTACACGGGGTCGACCCTCGACCTGCTGAACCCGTACGCGCTCCTCGGCGGGCTCACGACGCTGTCGCTGTTCCTCGTCAACGGGCTCCAGTTCGCGGCGCTCAAGACGGACGGGCCGATCCGGGCGCGCGCCCGCCTGCTGTCCATGCGCGTCGGGGCGGCGACCATCGTGATCGCCGCGGCCTTCCTCCTCTGGACGACGCTCGCGCACGGGTCGGCGCTGTCGGGGCTCGTCTCGGCCCTCGCGGCCGTCGCGCTCGTCGCGTCGTACCTCGCCAACGTGCGAGGACGCGAGCGGTGGGCGTTCGGACTGCTCGCGGCGACCATCGCGCTGGCCGTCGCCAGCCTGTTCGCGGCGCTGCACCCGTTCGTGATGCCGGCCTCGAACGACCCCGCGAACGGGCTGACGCTCGCCAACGCGTCGTCGTCGCCGTACACGCTCACGATCATGACGTGGGCGGCGGGCTTCGCCCTGCCGCTGATCCTCGCGTACCAGGCGTGGACGTACTGGGTGTTCCGGAAGCGCATCACGCGCGCCGTGATCACGCGGGCCGCCCACTAGCGGCGCCGTGAAGCCCCTGGACCCGCGGCTGCTGCGCTATTCGGCCGCGGCCCGCACCATGCTCGCGGTCGGCGCGCTCGTCGGCGTCGTGCAGACCCTCGCCCTCGTCGCCTTCTGCTGGTCGCTCACGCAGCTCGTCGTGCGGGCGGTCGACGGGGCCGCCGCGGACGCGCTCGGGCCCGTCCTCGCGATGGCGATCGCATCCGCGCTCGTGCGCGGCGCGGCGGCCTGGCTGCTCGACGTGGTCGGCGCCCGCGGCGCGGCGCAGGTGACCGCGGAGCTCCGCCGGCGGGCGCTGCGGGCGATCGCCGACCTCGGTCCGGCCTGGACCGCCTCCCGCAGCCGGGCGCGCCTCACCACCGTGGTGGGACCCGGGCTCGCCGCCCTCGAGCCGTACTTCTCGCGCTACGTGCCCCAGCTCCTGCTCACGGCGCTGGCGACGCCCATCGTGGTGGCCGTGCTGCTCGTGCAGGACCCGGTCACCGGCATCACCGTGATCGCGACGCTGCCCGTCATCCCCGTCTTCATGGTGCTCGTCGGGTGGGCGACGCAGGAGGTGCAGCGGCGGCAGTGGGCGCGCCTGACGGAGCTGGCCTCCGGCTTCCTCGACGTGGTCGACGGTCTCTCGACCCTGCTCGTCTTCGGGCGCGCCCGGCGGCAGACGGCGCGCATCCGCCGGGTCACCGAGGAGTACCGGGTGGAGACGATGCGCGTGCTGCGCATCTCGTTCCTCTCCGGCTTCGTGCTCGAGCTCGCCGCGTCGCTGTCGGTGGCGCTCGTGGCCGTGTCGGTGGGCGTCCGCCTCATCGGCGGCACGCTCGACCTCGAGGTGGGCCTGTTCGTGCTGCTCCTCGCGCCCGAGGCGTTCCTGCCGCTCCGGCAGGTGGGCGCGCAGTTCCACGCCGCCGCCGAGGGGGTCGCGGCCTCCGACGACCTCCTCGGGATCCTCGACGAGGAGCGGACGGGACGGGGATCCGCCGCCGTCCGGGCACCGGGGGACGACGCGCGGGACGGCGCGGTGGACGGCGGGATGGGCGGCGGCTCGGCCGGCACGTCGGTCGGGGACGCCCTCGTGGTCCGCGACCTCGCCCTGTCCCCGGGCGACCGGCCCGTGCTCGCCGGCGTCTCGGCCCGCTTCCCGCGCGGGCGGGTGACCGCCGTGACGGGACCGAGCGGGGCCGGCAAGACGTCGCTCGTGCAGGCGCTCCTCGGGCAGCTGCCCGCCACGGGCGCGATCGGGGTGGGTCGGCGGGGACGGTGCCGCGGGATCCGGGCTCCGGCCCCTCCATCCGAGCCAGATCGCGTGGGCGGGGCAGCGGCCGGGCCTCATGGCGGGCTCCGTCCGCGAGAACGTCGCGCTCGGCGTGGCCGATGCCGACGACGCGCTCGTGCGCCGCGCGCTCGCGCTCGCCGCGGCCGACGGCATCGACCCCGACCTGCGCCTCGGGGTGGGCGGGCAGGGCCTGTCCGGCGGGCAGGCGCAGCGCGTCGCCGTCGCCCGCGCCGTGCACCGCGCCCTGGCGCTCGACTGCCCGCTCGTGCTGCTCGACGAGCCGAGCTCGGCGCTCGACGCGGCCGCCGAGGCGCGGCTGGCCGTGGGGATCCGCGCGCTCGCCGACCAGGGGCGCGCCGTGGTGGTGGTCAGCCACCGCGCCGCGCTCGTGCGCGGGGCCGACGCCGAGCTGCGGTTGGGCGCCGCTCCTGAGGATGCCCCGACGGGACGCGCCGCGCCTGGTCGGCGAGGAGCTACGCGCATGCCGGGAGACCCCGGCGACTCCGTGGACGCCGCCGACCTCGGTCCGGTGCGCATCGCCCCCGAGCCCGCCTGGCGCGCGCAGGTGGCGCCGTGAACCGCGACGACGTCCTGCGCCTCGCCCAGCCGCCCGCGCGGCGCGCGCTGCCCGGGCTGCTCGCGGGCCTCGCCGGCGCTGCCGGGGCCGTGGCCCTCCTCGCGACCTCCGCGTGGCTCATCACGCGCGCGTCCGAGCAGCCGCCCATCCTCTTCCTCGGCATGGCCATCGTGGGCGTCCGCGCCTTCGCCCTCGGTCGCGCGGCGTTCCGCTACCTGGAGCGCCTCACCAGCCACGACGCGGCCTTCCGGGCCCTGGCGACGCTGCGCGTGGGCGTCTTCGAGCGGATCCTGCCCTTCGCCCCCGCCGGCCTCCGCGACACCCGGCGCGGCGACCTCCTCGCCCGGCTCGTCGGCGACGTCGACCGGCTCCAGGACCTCCCGCTGCGCGTCGTGCAGCCGCTGGCCGTCTCCGTGCTGGTGCAGGTCGCGAGCGTCGCGGTGGTGTGGGCGGTGCTGCCGCCGGCCGGGTTCGCGCTGCTCGTCGTGCTCGCCGCCTCCCTCGTCGTCGGGGTCGGGGCGACGTCCGCGCTCGCCGGCCGCGCCGAGACGCGGATCGCGCCGCTCGAGGCGCGGCTGCAGGACCTCGTGCTCGACCTCGTCGGGAGCCTCGACGTGCTGACGGCCTACGGTGCCGTCGAGGCCCGGCTCGCCGAGCTCGACCGGGCCGCGGGCGAGCTCCGGCGGGCCGTCCTCCGCAGCGCGGCCGCCGCCGGCGCGACGACGGGCATCGTGCTCGCGGGGACCGGCGCGGTCGCCGCGTGGACGGTGCTGCAGGGGGTCCCCGGCCTCGCGTCCGGAGCGCTCGACCCCGCCTGGCTCGCCCTCGCGGCGCTGGTGCCGCTCGCGCTCGTCGAGACGGCGACATCCGTGCCGATCGCCGTCCAGGCCTGGCGGCGCGTGCGCACGAGCGCCGAGCGCGTGGCCGGCGTGGTGCCCGCGACGCTCCCCGGCGAGATCCCGCGGGAACCTGCCGACGACGGTCCCGCCGACGACGGTCCCGCCGACGACGGTCCCGCCTACGACGCTCCCGCCGCCGACGCTCCTGCCCACGACGCTCCTGCCCACGACCCGCCGGACGCCGGGCGGGGCGGGGCGACGCTCGAGATCCGCGACCTCGTGACCCGTTGGCCCGGTGCCGTGGCGGATGCCCTCGCGCCGGTGTCGCTCGTCGTGCGGCCGGGGGAGACCGTCGTCGTGCGCGGACCGAGCGGGTCGGGCAAGTCCTCGCTCGCCGCGGCGCTCGTCCGCTTCCTCGAGTCTCGCGGCACGTTCCTCCTGGACGGGCGGGACGCGCGCTCTTCGGCCCCGTCGGCCGTCCGCCGCGTCGTCGGGCTCTGCGAGCAGGCGCCGCACCTGTTCGACGCGAGCATCCGGCAGAACCTGCTGTTCGCCCGCGAGGACGCCGACGACGCCGAGCTCGTCGCCGTGCTCGACCGGGTCGGCCTCGCGGGCTGGGCCGCGGAGCGCGGCGGCCTGGACGCGCGCGTCGGCGACCGCGGCGGCCTCGTGTCCGGGGGTCAGGCGCAGCGCATCGCCGTGGCGCGCGCCCTCCTCGCCGACTTCCCGGTGCTCGTCCTGGACGAGCCCACGGCGGGCGTCGACGCCGAACGGGCCCGGGCCGTGCTGCGTGACGTGCTCGCCGCCGCGCGCGACCGGGGCCGGGGCGTCCTGCTGCTCACGCACACGGAGGTGCCCGCGGACCTCGTCGACCGCACGGTGCGGATCGGGCCGGTCGGGGGCGATGCGGACGGCGGCGCGGCGTCCTGATCCGTGCCCGGGGATCAGCCCGCCGGCAGCTCGCGGCGCAGGGCCTCGAGCCGCGTGCGCCAGGCGCGCACCCGGCCGGGCTCCGCGGCGGTCGCGGGCCCGTCGATCCAGCCGCGCACCAGACGGATCCCGTGCAGCGCGCTGACGGCCCACACCTCGCGTCCGTCGAGGTCGACGGGCCGCACCCGGTCGTGGAGCACGTCGACCCCGAGCGCCGTCGCCAGGGCGACGATGCTGCGCTCGGTGACGCTCGGGATCCGCGGCACGTCGCCTTCGACGACGGCGAGGGCGTCGCCGTGCCACCAGAGGATCGCGCTGTAGGCGCCCTCGACCACCGTGCCGTCGGCGGCGAGGATGACCGCCTCCCCGGCCCCGTGGCGCGCGGCGCGGCTCCGGAGGGCGCCGAGCGCGTGCAGGTCGGGGCCCTTGACGCGCGGCATCGTGCGCGGGTCCGGACCGTCGTGGTCGCGGAGCACGACGGAGGCCGTGCGCTCCGGCGCGGGACGCAGGAGGAGCCGGGCCACGTCGCCGCCCGGTCCGCGCAGCGCCTCCACGCGCGGGAACCACGCGCCCTGACGGGGAGGGCGGCGACCGCGGCCTCGAGGAACGCGGCGGGATCCGGCACGGCCGCCGACTGCAGGCGGAGCGCGGCGAGGAAGCGCTGCCGGTGCACGTCGAGGGCGAGCACGCGACCGTCGTCGACCAGGAACGAGTCGGCCGCGAGCACGCGGTGGCCCTCGGGGCGCACGGCCTCCGCTCCGCCGCCGTCCTCGGCCTCCGGCGCCCAGCCCGCGGCCGTCCACCGGAGGATCGTCTCGGAACTCATACCCTTGAGGCTAGGCGGCCGCCGGGTGCGCCCACGACACCGGGAGGCGGAGCATGCAGCAGCCCCACGCGCGGGCCGCGCGGCCGGTGGTCGGGCGGCGGCTGGCTGCCTGGCATGATCCCCGCGACGTGTTCCTCCACCTGCACGCCGACGAGGCGGCGGGCGACGTGGCGTGGCTCGACGACTCCGCGGGGGAGGGGTGGAGCTACCTGGCCGGATCCTCGGGGACGGTGACGGAGTGGCCCGACGGCGTGTTCGCCGGGCTGGCGGCGATGCTCCCCGCGGCCGTCGACCCGGGCACGCCATCCGCCGGCCCGGACCTCCCGGCCGGCCTCGCGTTCCGGCTCGGCGTCCTCGGCTGGATCCCCCACGACGCCTGGCCCGAGACCGTCCCGCTCCACCACGCCCCGCCCGCCGCCCGGACGCCGATCGACGCGCCAGGTCCCGTCCCGGCCGCCGTGCTGCGCGTGGAGCGCCTCCTCGCGTTCGACCACGCGACGCACGAGGTCTGGGCCGTGGCGCGTGAGGGGGACGCGTGGACCGGCGCCGTCGAGGCGGAGCTCACGCGGGTCGCGGCCTCCGCGGCGCCGCGGCCGGTCGACCCCGTCGCGGGCGCGCGCGCGCAGGGCGACGCGGGCGACCACGACGACCTCGACGCGCCCCCCGCCTGGCGACACGACGACGCGGCCTACCTGCGCCTCATCCGCTCCTGCCAGGCCTCCATCCGCCGCGGCGACGCCTACCAGCTGTGCCTCACGAACAGCGCGACGCTCCCCGGCACGGTCGACCCGGTGCGCGTCCACCTGGCCCTCCGCGCCCTCAGCCCCACCCACCACGGCGCGTTCCTCCGCATCGGCGGCACCGCGCTCGTCAGCGCCTCACCGGAGCGCTTCGTCGAGGTCGACGGCGGCGGCACCCTGCGCACCCTGCCGATCAAGGGCACGCGCCCCCGCCACGCCGACCCGGTCGCCGACGCGCGCGCGGAGGCCGAGCTCCTCGCGAGCGAGAAGGAGCGCGCGGAGAACGTCATGATCGTCGACCTCATGCGCAACGACCTCAGCCGCGTCTGCGTCCTGGGCTCCGTGCGCGTCACGAGCCTGTTCGCCGTCGAGGGGTACGCGCAGGTGCACCAGCTCGTGAGCCGCGTCGAGGGCGAGCTCGCACCCGGCACGACCGCGGTCGACGCCGTGCGGGCCCTGTTCCCCGCCGGATCCATGACGGGCGCCCCCAAGTCCGCCGCCGTGGGCATCCTGGCCGCCCTCGAGGGCGGGTCGCGCGGCGTCTACGCGGGCGCGTTCGGCTGGTTCGGCGAGGACGGGCGGGCGGACCTCGCCATGGTGATCCGCTCGGTCGTGGTGACGGACGGCCGCGCCACGGTCGGCGCGGGCGGCGGCATCACCGCGCTCTCGGTCCCGGAGGAGGAGCTGGCGGAGGTGCGCGTGAAGGCGGCGCCGCTCCTCGCCGCCGCGCGCGCCGGCCGGATGCACCAGCAGGGCACCGCGCCCGGGCGGGCGATCGCCGCGGGTTCCGGAGCGGCCCGGCACGTTCACTAGTCTTGTCGAGGCCTTGACGGCCGCGACCCCCGCACCGAATCGAGAGCGCCCTTGGCACACGAGAACCCCGACACCCCCGGCGACACCTACGACTTCCGCGCCATCGAGGCCGAGTGGTCCGAGGTGTGGGAGCGCGAGCAGCCGTTCCGCACGCCGGACGCGAGCGACAGCCGCCCCCGCAAGTACATCCTCGACATGTTCCCGTACCCCTCGGGCGACCTGCACATGGGCCACGCGGAGGCGTTCGCGCTCGGCGACGCCGTCGCCCGGTACTGGCGCCAGCAGGGGTTCAACGTCCTGCACCCCATCGGCTGGGACTCGTTCGGCCTGCCGGCCGAGAACGCCGCCATCAAGCGCGGGGTCGACCCGCGCGAGTGGACGTACGCGAACATCGACCAGCAGAAGCGCTCCATGAAGCGCTACGGCCTCTCCTTCGACTGGGAGCGCGAGCTGCACACGAGCGATCCCGAGTACTACACGTGGAACCAGTGGCTGTTCCTCAAGATGCACGAGAAGGGCCTGGCCTACCGGAAGGACAGCTGGGTCAACTGGGACCCGGTGGACCAGACGGTCCTCGCCAACGAGCAGGTCCTCGCGGACGGCACGTCCGACCGCTCGGGCGCCGTCGTCGTCAAGAAGAAGCTCACGCAGTGGTACCTGCGCATCACCGACTACGCCGACCGCCTCATCGACGACCTCAACCAGCTCGAGGGCACGTGGCCCTCCAAGGTCCTCAACATGCAGCGCAATTGGATCGGCCGCTCCGTGGGCGCGGAGGTCGACTTCGTCATCGAGGGCCGGGACGAGCCCGTCACGGTGTTCACCACCCGGCCCGACACCCTGCACGGCGCGACCTTCATGGTCGTCGCGCCCGACAGCGACCTCGCGGCGGAGCTCGTCGAGGGCGCGTCGGAGGAGGTGCGGGAGTCCTTCCGCGGCTACCTCGAGCGCACGCAGCGCCTCAACGAGATCGAGCGCTCCACGACCGACCGGCCGAAGACCGGCATCCCCCTCGGACGCACGGCGGTCAACCCCGTCAACGGCGAGCGGATCCCGGTGTGGGCCGCCGACTACGTGCTCGCCGACTACGGCACGGGCGCCGTCATGGCCGTCCCCGCGCACGACCAGCGCGACCTCGACTTCGCGCGCGCCTTCGACCTGCCGGTGCGCGTCGTGGTCGACACCACGCAGCCGGTCACGGGCGCCATCCGCATCATCCCGGAGGACGGCGAGCTGCCCGACCTCGAGGAGGTCCTGCCGGGCCGCACGGGCGTGGCGCTCCCCGGCGAGGGACGCCTCATCAACTCCGGACCGCTCGACGGCCTCAGCAAGCAGCCGGCCATCAAGCGCGTCATCGAGCAGCTCGAGGCGGAGGGGCGCGGCCGCGCCGCGAAGAACTACCGCCTGCGCGACTGGCTCATCTCCCGCCAGCGGTTCTGGGGCACGCCCATCCCCATCGTCTACGACGAGCAGGGCAACGAGATCCGCGTCCCGGAGGACCAGCTTCCGGTGCGCCTCCCCGACACCGAGGGCCTCGACCTCACGCCGAAGGGCAAGTCGCCGCTGGCCGCCGCCACCGGATGGGCGAACGTGCCGAGCCCGGTCGACGGCAGCCCGGCGGTGCGCGATCCCGACACCATGGACACGTTCATGGACAGCTCCTGGTACTGGCTGCGCTTCCTCTCCCCGAACGACGCCACGAAGGCGTTCGACCCGGCCGACGCCGACCGCTGGGCGCCCGTCGACCAGTACGTCGGCGGTGTGGAGCACGCGATCCTGCACCTGCTCTACTCGCGCTTCATCACGAAGGTGCTGTTCGACCTCGGCTACGTCACGTTCACCGAGCCGTTCAGCGCCCTGCTCAACCAGGGCATGGTCCTGTCCGGCGGCAGCAAGATGTCGAAGAGCAAGGGCGGCGTCGACCTCGGCTCCGAGATCGACCGCCACGGCGTCGACGCCATCCGCCTCACCATGGCCTTCGCCGGCCCACCCGAGGACGACATCGACTGGGAGGACGTCTCCCCGTCGGGCTCGGCCAAGTTCCTCGCCCGCGCCTGGCGGCTCACGGGCGACATCACGAGCGCGCCCGAGGTCGAGTGGAAGACGGGCGACGAGGCGCTCCGCCGCGTCACGCACCGCTTCCTCGCGGAGGCGCCGGGCATGCTCGAGGCCTTCAAGTTCAACGTGGTCATCGCCCGCACCATGGAGCTCGTCAACGCCATCCGCAAGACCATCGACCAGGGCCCTGGGCGGCGGCGACGCCGCGGTGCGCGAGGCCACCGAGGTCGTCGCCGTCGCGCTCAGCCTGTTCGCCCCGTACACGGCGGAGGACATGTGGAAGCGCCTCGGCTACGAGGGCTCGGTGGCGTTCGCCGGCTGGCGGAAGGCCGACCGCAACCTCCTCGTCGTGAACACCGTCGTCGCCGTCGTGCAGGTCGACGGCAAGGTGCGCGACAAGCTCGAGGTCGACGCCCGCATCGGCGCCGACGAGCTGGAGGCCCTCGCCCGCGAGACCGCGGGCGTCAAGCGGTCGACCGCCGGCCGAACGATCGACAAGGTCATCGTCCGCGCGCCGAAGATCGTGAGCATCACCACCACGCCCGCCGGCTGACGGGGTCCGCGCCTCCCGGCGCGGTGAGAGCGAGCGAGGGCGTTCCGGACACGGGCCGCCCTCGCCCCATCCCAGGCGCGACCCGCCGCGGCGGTCCCCAGAGCCGAGTCGGGCGCGCGGTGCGCCGCGTCGCGCCCCTACCGTGCCGCCATGCGCCCATCCCGTCCTCCCCGCCCCGGACCCGGATCCCGACCCGACGACGGGGAGTCGCGCGCCGGCGGCGTGGCTGCGTGGGAGGCCTGGGGCGGGGAGACCGCCGGGTGGCCCGCATCCGCCGGGGAGTCCGAGGCGCGGCAGGAGCCCCGCGGGAGGCCGACGGGCTGGAACGCCTCCGACCGCGAAGACGGAGACGGCGGCGACCAGGACGGGGACGGCGGCGACAGGGGCCGCGGCGACGCCCTTCCCGGTCGTCGTGGCGCGCTGTTCGACGCGGCAGCGGCCGCCGGGCCCCCAGGCGCACCCGTGCCGTCGACCCGGACGCGCATCCGGCTCCGCGTGGGCGTGGGCGCCGCGGTGGCCCTGGTCGGCGCGGCGCTCGTCGCGGCGGTCCTCGTCACCGTCGTGCAGTCCGCGGCCGAGGGCCCGGCCTCGGGATCGACGACCCGCGCGGACGCGCAGGCATCCGAGGTACGGGAGGGCGACCGCGCCGCAGGTGGCCGGGCGGCATCGGCGGGGGATCCGGATGCCGTCGGTGAGCAGCCGGGATCCGCGGGGGGTGCCGCCGCACCGGCTCCCGACGCGGCAGACGCGGTCGACGGCGAGAGCGACGACGGGATCGGCGCTGCCGGGAGCGCGGGGAGCCCCCGGCCACCCATCTACGTCCACGTGGTCGGTGCCGTCGCCTCGCCCGGCCTGTTCCCGCTGGCGCCCGGCAGCCGCGTGGTCGACGCCCTCGCGGCCGCGCACGGCTTCGCCGACGGCGCCGACACGGAGGGCGTCAACCTGGCGCGCGTGCTCTCCGACGGCGAGCAGCTGGTGGTCCCGCGGCAGGGCGAGACCCCGGCCCCGGCCGCAGGACCTTCCGGCGCCGGGGGCGGCACCGCGACCGCCTCGGCACCGGTCGACCTCAACACCGCGACCGCCGAGCAGCTCGAGACGCTCCCGCGCGTCGGGCCGTCCCTCGCGGCGCGCATCATCGCGTGGCGGTCCGCGCACGGCCGCTTCGGCCGCGTCGCCGACCTCGGCCGCGTCCCGGGCATCGGCGACCGCACCCTGGCGTCGCTGACGCCGCTGGTCCGGGTGTGACGCCGGACGCGCGGCGCGCCTCCGGCACCCGGCGACCGTCCCGCGGCGCTGCTCCCCAGATCGACCTGCGCCTCGCCGTCCCCGCCGCGGTCGGCTGGGTCGCGACGGCCGCCGCCATCGGGGTCCGCGGCGCATCGTGTCCGTCCGCCGTGGCCGCGGCGGCGGTGGCCCTGACAACGGGGGCATCCGCGCTCGCGCTCAGCCGGTTACGGTGCATCCGCCGCCGCCGCCGCCGCCGCAGCCGCATCCGCCTCGACACCGGCACCCGCACCCGCACCCGCACCGGCGGCGATCGCCGCGTGATCCGCGTCCTCTGCGCCGTCGCGGTGTCCGCCTCGGTCGCGGCGCTGCTCCTCGGAGCCGCGGCAGCCCGGGAGCCGTCCCGCCATCCCGGCGCGCTCGAGGACGCGGTGACAACGGACGGCATGGTCGTCGCCGACGTGGTCCTCGACGAGCCACCGGCCGCCATGGCGGGCGGGGCTCGGCGACCGGGTGCCGGCACCGGTCGGCTGCGCCTCGTCGGACGCCTGACGACCCTGCACGTCGGCCGTGAGAGGGGCGGGGCGGTGCACGACGGCACGGTCGCCCTGCCGGTCCCGGTCCCCGTCGTGGTGTTCGCGACGGGCGGGACGCATCCGGGGCTCGCCCGCCTGGGCGTGGGCACCGCCGTGCGGATCAGCGCGTCGGTACGTCCCGCGGCTCCCGCCGACCGCGCCGCCTACCTCCTCCTCGCACGGGGAGCGCCGGAGACGGTCTCGCCACCGACGGGTGCCCTCGGACCCGCCGACGCCCTGCGGGCGGGCCTCTCCCGCGCCGCGGCCGACCTCCCCGGTCCCGGCGCGCGGCTGCTGCCGGGGCTCGCCATCGGGGACGTGTCCGCGGTCACGCCCGAGCTGTCGCAGACCATGAAGGACAGCTCGCTGACGCACCTGACGGCGGTGTCCGGCGCGAACTGCGCCGTCGTCGTGGGCCTCGTCCTGGCCCTGGCCGCCGCCGCGGGGCTCCGCCGTCCGCTCCGTGCGGTGGCAGCGTCAGCCGCCCTCGCGGCCTTCGTGGTCCTCGTCACCCCGCAGCCCAGCGTGCTCCGGGCTGCCGTGATGGCCGCGGTGCTCATCGCCTCCACGGCGTCCGGCCGGCCGGCGCGCGGCCTGCCGGTCCTGGCCCTCGCCGTGGTCGTCCTCGTCACGGCCGATCCGTGGCTCGCCCGTGACGTCGGCTTCGCGCTCAGCGTCCTCGCGACCGCCGGGCTCCTGGTGCTCGCCCCGCCGATCGCCGCGCGCCTGGGGCGTCGCATGC
The DNA here is from genome assembly GCF_979252985.1 of Clavibacter sp. AC415. NCBI lineage: Bacteria > Bacillati > Actinomycetota > Actinomycetes > Micrococcales > Microbacteriaceae > Clavibacter > Clavibacter sp. AC415. Next base: position 242,890 of record NZ_CEEDAR010000014.1, read on the forward strand.
CCCAGCGCGTCGCGGGGGCCCTCGCCATCCCGATCGCCGCGCAGATCGCCTGCCAGCCGGTGCTGCTCGTGCTGCAGCCCGGCCTGCCCGTCCACGGCGTGGTGGCGAACCTCCTCGCGGAGCCGGCGGCCGCTCCCGCGACGGTCGGCGGGCTCGCCGCCTGCGTGCTCCTCCCGGTCTGGCCCGCCGCGGGCGGCCTCCTGCTGCGGCTCGCCTGGCTGCCCGCGTCGTGGATCGCCGCGGTCGCGGCGGTGATGTCCCGGCTGCCCGGCGGCCGGATCCCGTGGCCGACCGGGCCGGCCGGCGTCGTCGCCCTGGTCGTCGCGACCGCCCTGGCGATCGCGGTCGCGGCGCTCGGGTCGGCCGGCTCCGACCGGAGGCCGGGCGATGTCCCACCCGGCGGCTAACCTGGACGCGCCCGAACGCGGCGGCCCCGCAACGTGGGGGCGGCCTCGCAGTGCGTGTCGGCGCACGCAGCACGTCGCGCCGGCAGCGCATCGCGCGCGCAGGACGACCCCACCCCGACCCGGACGGAGCCGCATGGCCACCAGGACCTCCCGCAGCACGGCGGCCAAGCCGTCCGCGGCCATCCCGCAGCTCTCCTGGGACGCCGTCCGGCCGGCGCCGATCGTCCTCGTGTCCGGCACCGAGGCGCTCCTCGCCGACCGGGCCATCCGTCGGCTGCGCGACATCCTCACCGCGGAGGACCCGAGCATCGAGGTCTCCGACATCGAGGCGGACTCCTACGCACCCGGCGAGCTCATCACCCTCGCGAGCCCGTCGCTGTTCGCCGAGCCGCGCATGATCCGGGTGGTCAACGTGGAGAAGTGCTCCGACCAGTTCCTGCTCGACGCGGTCGCGTACCTGGAGTCCCCGGCCGACGACACGTACGTCGTCCTCCGCCACGCCGGGGGAGTGCGCGGCAAGAAGCTGCTCGACGCCGTCCGGGCGGGTACCGGCGGCGGCATCGAGATCGTGTGCGCGGAGCTGAAGAAGGACAGCGAGAAGCACGACTTCGCGGTCGCCGAGTTCCGCGCCGCCAAGCGCTCCATCACGCCGGGCGCCGTGCGGCAGCTCGTGGCGGCCTTCCAGGACGACGTGAGCGAGCTCGCCTCGGCGTGCCAGCAGCTCATCTCCGACACCGCGCACGAGATCACCGAGGTGACGGTCGACCAGTACTACGGCGGCCGGGTGGAGATCAACGCGTTCGCCGTGGCGGACTCCGCCATCGCCGGCCGCAGCGGCGAGGCCCTCGTGCTGCTGCGCCACGCGCTCGCCTCGGGTGCCGACCCGGTGCCGCTCATCGCGGCGTTCGCGATGAAGATCCGCACGATGGCGAAGGTCTCCGGGGTCTCCGGGGCCTCGGGCCAGCTGGCGTCGAAGCTCGGCATGGCGCCGTGGCAGGTCGACCGGGCCCGGCGCGACCTCCAGCTCTGGGACGACGCGGGACTCGGGCGGGCCATCGAGGCCCTCGCCGAGGCCGACGCGCAGGTCAAGGGCGGCGGCCGGGACGCCGTCTACTCGCTGGAGCGCATGGTCCGCACGGTGGCGTCGCGCGGCCGCGACTGACCCGCGGCTCCATCCCGCGGGGAGACGACGGGAGCACGACGAAGGGCCCCGCGCGATGCGCGGGGCCCTTCGTGTCGTCCAGGGGAGATCAGCCGATCTTGGCGACCTGCTTGGCGATCGCGCCCTTGCGGTTCGCGGCCTGGTTCTTGTGGATGACGCCCTTGCTGGCGGCCTTGTCGAGCTTCTTGCCCGCGAGGCTGACGGCCTTGACGGCCGCGTCCTTGTCGCCGGCGGTGATGGCCGTCTTGACGGAGCGGATGGCCGTCTTCAGCTCGCTCTTGACGGCCTTGTTGCGCTCCTGGGCCTTCTTGTTGGTGCCGATGCGCTTGATCTGCGACTTGATGTTTGCCACGTGTTATGTCTTCCGTTCGAGTTTTCGTCGTGTGAGTTGCCGCTCAGCGAGAGAGGGCGCCTGCGGCGATACCGCGTGATCGGGGAGGATCACACGCAAGCCAACAGGCGACGATACCAGGTCGCGGCCGGGAATTCAGGCCGCGGTGTCCCGCGCGTCGCGGACCGGGGGCGGCGTCCGGTCGCCGGGCCGCACGATGCGGGTCTCCGGCTCGTCGTCGAGGGCGTCACGGATCCGCTGCCGGTAGTCGGCGGGCATGTCCGGGAGGGCGTCCACCGGCCACCACGCGACCTCGGAGGACTCGTCGTCGTTGACGCGCGCCTCGCCGGAGGCGTAGCGGCAGCGGAAGGTGAGGTCGAGGTAGCTCGCGCGGTCCCCGTTCGGGTAGGTGACCTCGCCCGTGGTCCGGACCGACACCAGCCGCTCGACCACCACGTCCACGCCGGTCTCCTCCTCCGCCTCGCGCCACGCGCCGACGGCGGGCTCCTCGCCGGGCTCCAGGATCCCCGAGACGGGCGCCCAAGCGCCGGTGTCGCCGCGACGGACGAGGAGGACGCGCGGCCCGTCGAGGATCACCGCGGTGACGCCCGACAGCCAGAGGGGCGCCGTGCCGATCCGCTCGCGGAGGGAGACGATGAAGTCGGGGATGCCCATGCGGCGAGCCTACCGACGCGCCGCGGCGGGTCCGACGGGGGAGGCCGCACGGGGAGATCGGCCGGAGAGGGCGGACGGCATCCCGGTCCGCCGCCGGCGGGCCTACCCTCGACCCGTGCCCCGTCTCGCGTCCCACATCCCCGCCGTGCCCGAGTCGGGCATCCGCCGCATCCTCGAGCTGTCGTTCGAGGTCGACGACGTCATCGCGCTCGGCGTCGGCGAGCCCGACGTGCCGGTCGCGCCGCACATCCGCGAGGCGGCCCGACGCGCCTGGGCGGAGGACCGCACCGACTACACGGCGAACGCCGGCATCCCCGAGCTGCGGGCGGCGCTCGTCGAGAAGCTGCGCCGCGCGAACGGGCTCGACGTGCAGACCGAGCAGGTGTGGGTCACGGTCGGCGCGACGCAGGCCCTCTACCAGGCGATGACCCTCACCCTCGGCGCCGGCGACGAGGCGCTCGTCCCGGATCCGGGCTACACCACCTTCTCCATGGGCGCGCGGATGCTGCAGGCCGAGCCCGTCACCTACCCGCTGCTGCCCGAGCGCGGGTTCCTCCCCGACATCGCCGAGCTCGAGCGGCTCGTGACGGACCGCACCCGGGTGCTGGTGGTCAACTCCCCGTCCAACCCGCTCGGCGCCGTCTGCCCCCGGGAGACGCTCCGCGAGCTCCTGGCCTTCGCCCGCCGGCACGACCTCTGGGTGATCAGCGACGAGGTCTACGAGTGCTTCGTGCACGACGTGGAGCACGTGAGCGTGGCGAGCCTGCAGGAGCCGGGGGAGCAGCGCGTCCTCACCGCGTTCTCGCTCTCGAAGACCTACGCCATGACGGGCGTGCGCGTGGGCTACCTGGTCGTGCCGACGGGCATGACGCGGGTGATGCGCACGGTGCAGGAGGCGACCATCAGCTGCGTCAGCGCGCCGGCCCAGTGGGCGGCGGTCGCGGCCGTGACGGGCGACCAGTCGCACGTGGCGGCGGCTCTCGCGCACTACCGGGAGAACCTCGACGCGGCGACGGCGCTCCTGGAGGCGCGGGGGATCCGGCACCTGCGGCCGACCGGCGCGTTCTACCTCTGGATCGACGTGAGCCACGACTCAGACGGGGACGTGGCGGGCTGGGCGGAACGGCTCCTGCTGCGCGACCGGGTCGCGGTCGCCCCGGGCAGCGCCTTCGGGCGGTCCGGCGAGGGCTGGATCCGCGTCTGCGTCGCCGCCGACCGCGAGGTGCTCCTCGAGGGCCTGCGCCGCCTGCCCGCGCCCGCCGACCCCGCCACCGCGCAGCCGGTCACGCCGGCGCCGTAGCCCGCCGCCCTCGTCCTAGGCTCGGAGCATGGCCCTCTCCGCAGATCACCCCGTCCCCGTCCGCGCCTCCGCCTCCTCCGTCACCGCCATCGTCGGCGGGCACGTCGTGCCCGTCGACGGCGCGCCGATCCCCGGCGGCACCGTCCTCCTCCGCGACGGCCTCGTCGCCGCGGTCGGCCGCGGCCTCGACGTGCCGGAGGGCGCGACGGTCATCGACGCGACCGGACGCTGGGTCCTCCCCGGCTTCGTGGAGGCGCACGGGCACGTCGGCATCCACGAGGAGGCCAACGGCCCCGCCGGCAACGACACCAACGAGATGACCGACCCCGACATGTCGTCCGTGCGCGCCATCGACGCCATCGACATCGACGACGAGGGCTTCCGCGACGCGCTGAAGGGCGGCGTCACGACCATCGTGGTGAAGCCCGGTTCCGGCAACCCGATCGGCGGTCAGTCGGTCGCAATCAAGTCGTGGGGCGGCCGCACGATCGACGAGCAGCTCGTCAGCGACTCGGTCAGCGTGAAGAGCGCCCTCGGCGAGAACCCGAAGCGCGTCTACGGCGCGAAGGACCGCACCCCGTCCACGCGCCTGGGCGTCGCCATGGTCATCCGCCGCGCGTTCCGCGACGCGGAGGACTACCGGGCCGCGCGCGACCACGCCGCCGCGGAGGGGAAGCCCTTCTCCCGCGACCTCGGCAAGGAGACGCTCGTGCGCGTCCTCGACGGCGAGCTCGCCTGGGACCAGCACACGCACCGCCACGACGACATCGCGACCGCCATCCGCCTCGCCGACGAGTTCGGCTACCGCCTGGTGGTCAACCACGGCACCGAGGGCGACAAGATCGCGGACGTGCTCGCCGAGCGCGGCATCCCCGTGATCTTCGGCCCGATGATCACGTCGCGCTCCAAGGTGGAGCTGCGCGACCGCGCCGTCGCGAACCTCGCGGCGCTGCACCGCGCGGGCGTCCTGGTCGCCATCACCACGGACGCGCCCGTCGTGCCGATCGACTTCCTGGTGCACCAGGCGTCGTTCGCCGTGAAGGACGGCCTGCCCGCGGACATCGCGATCCGCGCGATCACCGCGAACCCCGCCGCGATCCTCCGCCTCGACCACCGCGTCGGCGCGCTGACCCCCGGTCTCGACGCCGACGTCGTGATCTGGTCCGGCGACCCGCTCGACGTGCAGTCGCGCGCGGAGCACGTCATCATCGGCGGCGACACGGTCTACACGTGGGTAGACGGCACGGGCACCACGGTCGAGCGCCGCACGCGCTTCGGCGCATGAGCGACGACGGGGCGCTCCGGCGCACGGCGGTCGTCACGGGCGCCTCGGGGTTCATCGGCCAGGTGCTCGTCCGCGAGCTCGAGGCCGAGGGGTACCGCGTCCGCACGGTCGGGCGCTCGGGCGCGGACGCGCGCTGGGGCGACGCGGAGGGCATCCGCCGCCTCGTCGACGGCGCCGACCTCCTCGTCAACCTCGCCGGCAAGAGCGTGAACTGCCGCTACGGCGTCGCGAACCGCCGCGAGATCCTGCGCTCGCGCGTCGAGACCACGGCGGAGCTCGCGCGCGCCGTGGCCGACAGCGCGCGGCCCGTGCCGGTCTGGATCAACGCCTCGACCGCGACGGTCTACCGGCACGCGACCGACCACCCGCAGACGGAGTCGACGGGGAGCTCGGCGACGACTTCTCGCCGTCGGTCGGGCGTGCGTGGAGCGGGCCCTGTTCGCGCCCGACCTGCCCTCGACCCGCCGGGTGGCGCTGCGCATCGCGATCGTCCTCGGCCGTGACGGCGCCCTCCAGCCGCTGCTCGGCCTCGCCCGCTTCGGCCTCGGCGGCCCGCAGCTCGACGGGCGGTTCCCCGGGCGCCCGTCCCGCATCCGCGCGGGCGCCCATCACCGCTACCAGCCGACCCACGGCCGGCAGGTCTTCAGCTGGCTGCACATCGACGACCTGGTGGGCATCATCCGCTTCGTCCGCGACACGCCGTCGCTCGAGGGCCCGGTCAACGCCTCCGGCCCCGAGCCCGTCACGAACCGGCGGCTGATGCGGGTGCTCCGCGGCGCCGTCCGCATGCCGGTCGGCCTCGCCGCCAGCCGGTGGATGCTGGAGGTCGGCATGTGGCTGTTCCGCACCCGGAGGCTGAGTATTGGCACTCCGGGCGCGGCTCTGGTCTGACTAGGCCTCAGTGGCGATGACCAGCGGGACGCCGGTCGGCATCTTCACGCAAAGTTCCGTCTTGCCGTTGGCGTTCACACGCTGGAAGAGCTGAGCCTCCCCACCTCGGGAACCGGGTGCGGTCGTGAGCGAGCGCATGAGGGACAGCACACCGTTGGCTCCGAAGCGCACCATGCTCGGGTGCTCGATGGACGTACGGAAGCCGTTGTCGGTGACCACGGACTCCACGGTGTTGAGCGCGCCCTGGAAGTTGTAGCGGCCTCCCTTCACCACGGTGTCTCGTGCGTCGGATCCCAGCACGATGGCCTTCTGGTCGGGGAAGGTGTTGGTCGTGATGCCGTAGTACCCACCCGTGACCGTGAGCGCCTGCACGTAGCCGTCTCCACCCAGGCCGCGGAGCCCGATGCCCAGGCAGGATGCACCCGTGGTGGCGTAGAAGGCGGGGGCGCTGATTTCGTACCCAATGCCCGCGGCAATCTCAATCTCGAAGCCACCCGGCTGACCGTTGCCCTCGGAGCGGAAGCCATCCAGGATCAGCGTGCTGTTGACGCTGGTCGAGTTGGTGTTGCGGACGGCCAGGAGGCCACGCCCCGCCATGAGGTTCTTGCCGTTGCCGATGGCCTGGCACCCGTGAAGCGCCATGTTGGTGGGAGCCACGAGCCATCCACCCAGGGTGTTGTTGATGGCCTCCACGTCATAGAAGGTCCCGCCGATGGATGCGGTGCCGGAGCACGCAATGCCCCACTCGACGCTGCCCTTGACCTTGATGTTGGTGAAGGTGTTGGAGTAGCTGTACTCGTCGTTCTGGGCGGACACAAACGTCTCGCGCTCGAAGTAGATGCCGCTCTTGCCAGCGTCCGAGACCCAGAGGTTCTTGAAGGAGCTGTTCACCAGGGAGCGGATGCGGAGACCGTGACCACCGGTCTTGTTTCCAAGAAGCTCCAGGTCGGCCAGCTCGGCACCGGTCACCTTGTTGTTGTTCGCCGGTCCCGCCTGGGTGCCGATCTTGCCGGACACCACGAACAGGTCACCGGTGGCTCCAGCCTTCTGCTTCAGGATCGTCTTCTTGATGCCCTGCCCGATGATGCTCGGCGCTGCGTAGCCGTAGGGCGCACCACTGGAGGCCTGCACCGGCCACTTGGCAAGCGAGTAGTCAATGCCGATGGAGGACACCAGGAAGGTCCCGGCGTGAATCTCGATGCTGCTGCCGGAGACCGTCATGGCCTGGTCGATGCACGCCTGAAGAGCTGCGGTGTCGTCGGTCGTCCCGTCACCCTTGGCTCCGAAGTCGCGGGGATCCAGGCGCATGGCCTTCGGGATGTCGAGCACGACGGCGCCGGTCTTCCCGTTCACGGACCAGACCGAGGGCGTGTAGATGGGCTTGTCCGTCTCGCCTAGGAAGGGCTGGAGAAGGTCCAGGTCCACCGTGGCGTTGGCCTGGGGAGTGCGATGCGGAGCGGGAAGGGCTCGTCCGCGTCCACCAGGTCCACGGTCACGTCATAGACCCAATCCACGACGGGGGAGTTGCCTGCTCGGAAGCCGGTCTGGTCGGTCGCTGGAAGCTGCACGGAGGCGGATCCGCGGTCCAGGTCCACCTTGATGGGAGCGCGCATGAGAGGCACGCCTGTGGCCTCCCAGACCAGCGTGCGGACGGAGGGCTGGAAGGTGATGGAACCACGAAGAGCATTGCCTGCGTGGTCGGTGTACGGACCAGCCGTGAGTGTGACGAGCTTGACCCCTGTTGGAAGTGGCATTACTTGATCCTTAGTTGATGGGGAACGAACCGGACGCGGCGGTCGCTGCCATGCCGTTGGTTCCCGTGATTACGAAGTCACCATTGGGGCGGATGATGATTTCTCGGTACTGACCCGAAGAGATGGAAATGGTCGTGAAGAGGTACTTCGGACGGAATCCCTCGGGAATGTTGGTGAACGTGTCATCGCCGTTGTTGAGCTGCGGGCGAAGGACGAACTGGTAGTAGACGACTCCAGCCTTGCGGCGGTAGCGGGCACCGTAAGCGTCAGTCACGTACGGCGGACGAATGGCGAAGTCCATCCAGCCGGTGTCCTCCACGATGGCGTTCACGTCGGTGTCCACCGCGGTGGCAAGTGCCTTCAGGTCAAGAGGTACGTCGGACTCGTCCTCGTCGATGGGGAATGGGTACCCACGGTTGTTCGTTGCGGCCATGTTCAAGCTCCGTTCGTAACGACGGCGTTCAATGGGACGCGCGTCTCGATGGTCATTAGTCCCTCAGGCATCGAGAACTCGACGCTGGTCACCAGGTGGGTCTCCACTGGTCCGAGAGGAAGTTGGATGGTGATGGTGTCCCCGGGGCGGATGGAGTAATTGGAAACCGCGTTGAAGGTGACGCTGCGGCCTCGGCTCAGGGAGCGCTTCAGGAGGCTCCTGGCGGCCTCTGTGGCGGTGTTCTGGTCCCCGGCGTAGTTGCGCTCCACGCGTAGGGTCTTGCGCCCTGCCTCGGGCACCCCGTACGGGCCGGACATGAGGGACACGCGCCCGCTGGCGGCACCCTCCCGACGCTCGGTCTTGTCCCCTGCGGGAACCTCATACGTCCACTTGTGGGTGACCAGCACGGAGTTGTACCAGTCGGCTCGGGAGAGGTTCGTGCGGGCCTCCGTGATCGTCCCGTTCTCACCGATGGTGAAGTGGGCCTTCGGCTTGTCGGCCAGCTCGGGGCGGAGGGCAAGCTGCCAGCGCTCACCGTCGTTGTAGATCCAGCGATCCCCAGCACGGTCGGCAATGTCGAGGATGGCGGCGAAGGCATCATCGCCTTCCTTCACCTCGAAGGGCTCATCGTCGGACACGAACCAACCGCGCACACCGTTGTCTCGGGTCTTCACTCCAGGGAGCGCGACGCGGAGGATCTTGAAGATGGACGCGTTGGCCTCGGCTCCCTGGTCGAAGCGGAGGTAGTTGAGCCCGATGCCCTGGTCCATGAGAAGGCGCTCGTCGGACTGAGCCGTGAGCTTCATGGTGTTGGCAGGACGGTCCACGTCGCGGGAGTCGAGCACCAAGTCCACGGAGAGCTGGGGCTTGTCGATGCCCATGGTGACCTGAGCGCGGACACCACGACGGGGGTCGAGTGCATCCAGCTCCGCCTGCGTCGAAGGGACCTTGACGGTCGCGTCAAAGGTGACGTGAGGGGCGTTGCCCTCATCGAACTTCAGGCGGCAGGACTCTACCTCCAGGGCCTTCCCGGCTGCCCGGTACGTCCCCACGTGCGCGCTCACTGGGACACCTTCAGGTCTCGGTAGGTGGCGTAGCTGGCCTTCACGTCGGCGTAGGTCCCGTGACGCTTGTTCATCTGCGCGTAGGTGTAGCCGGTCCCACCACGTAGGTACTCGGTCGGGAAGCTCACCTCGACGTAGGTCAGGCGCACGCGCCAACGGCCCTCATCGAAGGACACGTCCAGGTCGGTCGGCTCCAAGTAGATGTCGCTGCTCGCACCGTCTGCGAAGCGCATGAGGAAGGGACCCGCAAGCTCGGCCAACAGCTCCGCCTTGGTGGCACCGTCAGCATCCAGAGCAAGGAACTCCAAGGTGCCCGTGCGGGATCCTAGAGGGCCACGGACCACGAGCGGAGCGGGTCGCCCGATGACCTCATGGAAGGTGCTGCGTCGCGGGCGAGAGTACCCGTGATCCAGGGTCAGGCGGGGTGTGAAGCGGGCCTCAGGGCGCACAACGTTGGTCAGGACATCGTTGGTCACATGCACGCTCAGCGAGCCGTCCAGCGCCGTCTCAGCGGTCCAGTCATTGAAGGCTGTCTTCAGGCGGTACTTCACCACACCCGTGAGTGCTGCTTCGTAATCTCGAATACTGATGCCCTGGGATGGCGTGTCGTACGGCTTCAGGCGAACAGGGTGAATCCCATTGCGGTCTTCACGCGTGAACGAGTACGTGGCGAAGTAACCGGAGTTGGAGTCAATTCGAATGCTCGCGGTCTCGGCGTCTGGGTATAGGCGGAGAGTCATGGTACGGGTACAGTCCTTCCGGCTACCTGGTTCACCGTGATGTTCACGGTCTTGTTTCTGGTCAATGCGTCAACTCGGTCTTCAATGTTCTTTAGTCCCGATCCCACAACGTCAATGGTGGCCCTGTAGTTCTTATCGGCTACGGCCTGAATCTTCTGCGCTGCGGGCTTGGTGTCCGCGTCAACCTTGATTTCACCGTCGCGCTTCTTCTTGGCCTCGGCGTCTGCCTTCTTGGCTGCGGGGTCTACGTCGGCATCGACCTTCACCGTGCCATTCAGGTCAGCCCCGTTGATGATTCGCTGGCCACCGTCCACACCTGTGCGGATCTGGTTGACGAATTCATCCCCAAGACCGTTGTCGATGAGGGACTGAAGCATGGGAGCGAAGTCGATTCCCTGATCCGTGATGCGCTGAATCTCGTCGTAGCTCAGGCCGTACTGGTCAGCGAGCTGCTGCACGTTCCCGTTGAAGTTGGCGGTCGCATCGTTGCGCGCCTGCATGGCGGCGATGTAGCCACTGGGATCCAGCGCCCCGGACTCCGCATCCTGGAAGTCACCGAAGCTGCCCAGGGTGTCGTCAAGCGCGTCCTGGTACGTCTCCACCATGGAGGCACGAAGCTCCAGCTCGGGACCCCCGGAGCGCAACCAGTTGGCCTCCGCCTCCTTGGCCTGGTCAGCCTTCTCGGCTGCGTCCTCCAGGTACTTCACGTAGTCCCCGGTGGCGTCCGCCTTCTCGGCCATGCCCACGTCGGTGTTGGCGTAGTCCTTGGTCGCGGTCGTCAGCTCGATCTGCTCACGACGGGCGTCCTTCAGCATCTCGGTGATGTCCCCACCGGCACCCGCGACCACCTTCGCAAGATCCTTGAAGCTGCGTCCCGACCCGTCTGCGGCGTCGGCAATGTCCTCTAGGGATGTCTTCCCGTCGTCAGTCTCTAGAGCCATCTCCTTCAGCTTGGAAGCGACCGCTGCGAAGGCTGCCTCCCCTCGACCACCTGCGTCGATGAAGGCTTCGGCAAGAGCGGAGACATCCTCCTTGAAGGCCTCGCTGTCCTCCTGTGCACCAGTGATGGCAGAGGAGACGAGACCGATTCCCACGGCTGCGGCAAGACCAGCGATGGCACCTGCGGGACCGAAGCCCGCGAAGGCGTTGGCGGCAATCTCCTGGAAGCTGTCCACGATGGACTCGGCGGATCCGTCGAAGGATGCGGCCGACTCCTTGGCGGTGCTGTTCGCCTCGGACTTGAACTCATCCAGCGACTCCTTGCCGCCGTCCGTGCCGCGCTTGACGCCATCCTTCAGTCCGTCGCCCGAGTCCTTCCCGGCCTTCTTGGACGCGTCGGCAACGTCCTTGAACTTGGTCTCTAGCTTCTCGACATCCTTCTCGGCATCCTTAGTGCCGTCCTTGATGCCGTCCTCCAGGGCCTTGCCGGTCTTCCGTCCGGCGTCCTTCCCAGCATCCTGAAGATCGTCAATGGCGTCCGCGAAGTCATCGACAGACTGCCCCGCCTGCTTTGCTCCACGAACGAAGTCGCCAACATCCGAGAGGATGTTGATGTTGATTCCGTTAGCCATGTTTAGCTCTTTCCTTCGAATGCGTCATACATCGTCTTGACTGCTGTCTGCACCCAGAGCGCTGCGAACCGTGGTGCCATCTGTGCGGCCACGTGGTAGGCCACATATCCCTGGCGGCGGCGATTCTTGAACTGCGTGTTCACGGTGCGCTTGTACGTGTAGGACTTGCCGTTCCTGCTGCGTCCCGTGACGGTCTGCTTGCGGGTCTCGGCACCGAACTCCACGGCTGCGGTGAGCTGGGAGATGGTCGCCCCACCGGACAACTTCTTGTTGCCCCTACCTGCGATGAGGGTGACGCGCTCGGGGGAGAGCTGCACCCGCGCACCAGTCAGCAAGACCCTGTTCTCCAGGCTTGTGTTGGCTCTGGAGGCCAGGGCCTCGGTCCACTCGGGCACGATCTTGGAACGCGTCTCCGCGTAGATCCTCTTGCGGAGCGTGCCGTCCATTCCCTTCAGCGCGAGGACGACCGCCTTCAGCTCGTCAGATCCCTGAATGCTGATCATGAGCGGTCGTCCTCTCGCTGGATGGGTCAGGCTGCGGGAACGAGCGTGGGCGTGCCGGACACACCCAGGGTCACGGTCGAGACCGTGGCTGCTCCGACTGCTCCACCGATGGCACCGGGAACGATCACGATGTTCGCCGTGAAGGTCGGGCCGGTACCGGTGCGGGGGCGGAAGGTCATGGTGACCGTCTTGCCCGCGTTGGTGAAGAGGTAGCGGGAAAGGCTGGTGGCGGTGTCCCAATCCTGGGCAAAGGTCAGGGCGCACGTCCAGGTCGTGGCTCCCACGTCAGTGAAGACGGCATCCTTCTTCAGGCCGGTGAACGTCACCGAGGTGGAGGTGGGCGTGAAGGCCACCGAGGACACAGCCGCGGCGTAGTCGCTGCCAGCGATGTCGATGACAGTGTCCTTCAGGAATAGCGGGGATACGGCGATTACAGCCATGATTAGTTCTCCTTGTTCTGGCGGTCGTCCGGGAGGACAACACTGATTTCGTAGGTGGGGTAGGAATTGCCGTAGACCTTGCGGTCTGCGTATTCGAAGTCGGCTCCCGGGATGTCCGCAAGAGCGTCGATCACCTGGTCTGCCAGGTTGTCCAGGTAGTCCTCGGCGTCCGTCGTCTTGTCAGAGATGACGAACATGACGAATCGGTTCAACCGGTGGGACCGTGGCGCTGCTGGGTGCGGCTCGATGCGCGCACGCTGCATGAGGATCGTCGGCTTCCCGATGTCGTCCCGGTCAGCGCCATCCGCGTAGATGACGAACTTCCCCTTGGGGAGTCGGGTCCCCAACTCCTTAGCGAGCTTGCGCCGCATCTGTAGCGCGCTCATACGATCACCGGCTTCCCGGGCTTGGGACGGATCAGCGCGCGCACCGTCGAGTCCAGCGGGCGGATGTAGATGGAACCGAACTCGCCTGCCACCTCGGAGCCCGTGTTGGACTTGGAGACGTTCCAAGTGCTGCGTGCCTGGAGGAGCTGCGCGAGGCGGTAGGCGTCCGTCGTGGGCTTGGCTGTGTCCGTGGTGTGGGCGTACGTCACGATGGCGCGGCGGGCCGCATCCAGGTGAGTGAAGAGCTGCACGTCAGAGAGCTGCCCTGCGTCCGTCCAATCACGGCGTGCGGTGGCCAGCGTGTGCCAGCCGTTGCGCGCCTCCTCGATGACGAGCTGAGGACCCACCAGCGTGCGGCGTCGGGGACCCTTGGTGAGGGTCACGATGACAGTCCAGATGCCAGCCGGCCCCACTGCGTAGACCGGCCACTGAGCGCTCACGATGTTCCCGGTGAGGGTCGCGGTGCCCAGCTCGAATGTCGTCAGCCCTGGGTTGTCCAGTGCCACCGAGGGTGTGTACCCGGTGAAGTCCTCCTCCGTCTCCAGCTCGAAGACGAGCGGGGCAGAGGGGATGTCCCCGACAACGTAGGAAGGAATCTCCAAGGGCACCTCCTCGTCTGCCCATGCGTCGCTCATGTCAGCGGCTCACGCGGATGTGGAGGGTCCCGACGCCGGTCCAGGTGGACGACGGCACGATGCCGACGAAGGCGGGGATGGAGGACGAAGGGAGCTGGCGTCCTGCGCCGAAGATGTCAGCGCTGTCCACCACGTTCCCAGCCGCCATGTTGGCGTAGCGGATCACGCGCATGTTGTTGACCACGAGGGCGTCCGCCTTCAGGCCACCCGTGAAGCCGATGGATCCCGCGGGGATGGTGCCGACGTACTGGAACTCGATGCGCGAGTAGTCGCGGAGGTCGATGGTCAGCGCGAGCTTGTTGGCGTCCGCTGCCGTGAGAGCCACCGCGTACGTGCGTGTCAGCGGCGAGCTGGTGAGGTTCTCTTCACCCTGTGTGACTGTTGCCACGATGGACTCCTAAGTGTTGGTTCCCCGGGGCGGGGGATCATGTGACCGATACGTCCCCGCCCCGGGGAGTTAGTGACGCGGGTCAGGCGTTGTTGGTGACGAGCTGAAGGCCCGTGGGGTACTCCACGCGGGTCTGCACGTAGCCGAACAGGGCCTCGTCCACACCACCGCGGGCGATGTCCAGCGCGTTCACGCGGATGGGTGCACCGGGGAGCTCGGCAACGGTTGCCGCCTCCTTGGCACCAACGAGCACGGAGCCTGCTGCGAGGCCCGTGTGAGGCACCACGCGGAAGGTCTCCAGGGATCCCTCCTCCAGGTTCAGAGCCATGGAGAGGAAGGCCAGGCGGTCGTCCATCTTGGTGAAGGCCAGCTCCTCGTACACGTCGGACGCAACGAGTGCGTAGGCGGGAAGAGCGTCAGCGAGCTGCACGCGGAGCGCACCTCGGATGATCTTGGCCATGGCCGGTGCGACGCCTGCGGGAACGGATCCCACGGCACCCTTGGTGGATGCGGCGATGAGGTCAGCAAGGACCTTGCTGTCGGACTTCTTGGCGTAGTCGTCGGCTGCCAGACGAAGGAAGCTGTCGATGACGGCCGTCTCGTTGAAGTCGAAGAACTCGCGGGCGATGTCCCAACCGGCTGCGTAGCGCGTGATGCCGTAGGTGACTTCCTCGGTCGTCGCGTTGCTCGACGCGATGTCGGCCTTGTTACCGGCCCACTCGGAGACCGTGGGCTTGTTCACGAAGCGGAAGCCCTTGGCGGACAGGCTCGTGAGTGCCGTGGTGTTCAGGAGCGGGATGACCTTGCGCTGGAACTGGCGTCCCGACCACACCTCTCCCAGCCACTCGGGCTGCACGACGTTGGTACCCAGGGCATTCGTGCCACTGATCTTCACGTCCTGAAGCGCCATGAGAGCGGTGGTGTCACCGGTCTGGTGCGCGTTGGCAATCAGAGAGAACAGGGCATTCTTGTCCTTCTTCTCTTCGGTCTTCTGAGCCCCAGCGATTGCGCCGGGGATAGCTGGGTTTCCCACAACTTCCTCCTCTGCCGGGGCCTCCGGCTCTGTGATTACTTCCTTGGTCGTAATCGTGGTTACGTCTCCATCAATGACGGTTGTCACGGTGGTGGTCTTGGTGTGCTGCACACCGTTCTCGTCGGTGAAGTCCTCTACGTGCTTCTCGACGGTGGTCTTCGGCTCGGAGGTGTTCTCCTCCGAGGGCTGCTCCTCTTCCACGTCACCCAGTGCGAAGAGCGCTGCGGACTGGAATGCACCCTCAGGTACGAATCCAGCTCCCGTGAGACGAGCGGAAATAGCCTGGGTGCCGCTGCGCACGATGTCCTTCATCTCGGCGGACAGCTTGCGGAGCGTGCCTGCCTTGTACTCAGCAAGGAACTCGTCACCCTCGGGGTTGCGAGCAATGGAGAACTCGGCAACAAGTCCCTGCTCGGTGTCCTCGATCTTCGTTGCACGGCCTACGGTGTCGTAGCGGTCGTGGTTGCGGTTGGCGCTGATTACAGAAACGTCCTGAGGAACGGTCAGGGTCCCTCGCTGGAAGGCGATGGGAGGCGTTGCGGATGCGCTGGTGCGGCTCACCTCATTCCACGGAAGGAGAAGGCCGCGGACAATGCGCGCCTCGGGGTCAACCGAGAAGTCACCTGCCGCCTGGAATTCGTTAGTCATTAGTCCTCCGTCGCCGGGCCGGTGCCGGACTGGGTTGTGTTGATGAGGTCGGTGAAGTCGAAGCGGATGGATGTGCCGCGGGGAGTCACCTTGTCCTGGGACAGCCAGGAGGTAATCTCCTTGGTCCAGTACGTGATGGCGTAATCGAAAATCTCATTACGCTTTCCCTCCTGCGTGGAGTAGTCCAGCGAAGAGGAAGAGATGCCGGAGTCAAGAAGCGACGCGGGAAGATTGAAGTAGTTGGCGAAGTCGATTCGCACCGCGTTGCGGCCGGACTCGAAGTAGTCCGTGGCACGGTCACCGAAGACGTTGAGGGTGGCTCCAGCGGGCGTGATGATCAGTGCGCCATCGGGGTCACGGCGAGCCTTGGCGATGGTCGAGTGAAGATCCCTCATCTCGTCCTCGGTGAGGTTGGTGTCCCCGTCCAGTTGCACGTTCATGACGGGCACTGGCATCCGTGCGCGGGAGGCCGCGGCCAGGTCCAGGCTGCGGCTCTCGCGGATCTTGGATGCACCTACGTTCAGGAGTCCCTGCCAAGGGGAGGGGATCCAGATGAGGTCGTCCTGGTTCACGTCCTGGTTGTCGATCTGGATGTCACCCGTGACGGTGCGGCTCCAGCGGTCATAGGGCACGTGGTCCACGTCGGTGGGGAACCCATCCACGCCACGGCTCGTGACGGCCAACAGGCTGGCGTCATAGAAGATGTGGTCATCCAGGATCTGCGCCGTGCGGTACTGGGTGGGGATCCCACTGTCCGAGCGGTACAGCCACGTCGGCTGGTTCACAATGCGGGTGTCACCCTTGAATGCGACCAGGGGACGAGCGTCAATGAGGGAGTGAAGAATCCCTCGGGCCTTGGATACGGCGGGAACGGAAAGCGCGTCAGCCTTGGTGACGGGTGCAACGTAGTCCGTGCCGAAGATGTCACCAAGAACAACCTGGTTGAGCTGCGTGGTGGTCCATGGGGAGACCATGGCGGTTGGTGTGTAGGCGGCAGAGCCACCATTCCACCAATTGCCGAAAGCCGTAAATACACCCATATGTCAATGGTAATGCAATGGGCACCCTATTCCTCGATAAGGTGCCCATTCCTGGAAATACTATGACAATGACTTCATGCGACCACCTTGAATGGCACCTTCACTGGGCGGGAATCGTAAGCAACAAGGGCGAGTGCTGCTGCCTCCACTGGTGTGATGTCATCCCCAGGAGCCTTACGTCCCAATGCCCAGCCACCGCGCTCCCCGTAGATTCTCTTGGTGGCAATGGTGACCGCGTTGCGGAATGCATCCTGATCCCAGTGCGACACGTTGTCATTGTCAAGATCCTTCACGAGCTGCGCGTGACCGCGCTTGATGTCGTTCCACTTCTGGGGAATCAAGCGAGGCTTGGGGGTGCTGCGTCGAAGTACCTCCACCTCGGTGGTCACGGATCCCGTGATGTCGTGGGAGATGGGCACTCGGTACTTGCGTGCAACGTCCAACACCTTGGTGGTCAGCCATGCCATGCCGGGACGGTGGTCCACCAGGAGGAAGACGGCCTTCCCCTCGTCGTCACGCCACGCTGCGGCGATGGAGGCCACAGACTGGTCAGGATGGACGGCGATGCCCAGCACTGCACCCTTGGGCAGAGAGGTCGGCAGAGCCTCGTCTACGGCTCCTGAGGCCCACTTCTCGACGTTGAGGATGGAGTCACCCACACCTCGTGGCCAAAGCCCGGCGTACTCGCGGAGCCAGTTGGCCAGCGGCCACTCCAGGAAGCGAGTGCGCACGGTCTTCAGCGGTGTGAGTCCCGGCTGGTCAATGCCTGGGTGTGCTGCCAAGACCAGCGGCTCCGCCTTCTCCCAGCTCTTCTCACCCTCATCGTCCGTGAAGTCCTCGACGCTCAGGGAGTCAGGGACGGCGTACTCGACAATGCCCGCCTCACCCTGGCGTCCAAGCTCCAGCGTGTCCCAGAGGAGGCCACCGCGGTACTCACCGGCCGTCCCGAGCACGATGAGCTGGTGGTCCGGGTTGGTGTCGAAGGCAGGCTCGATACCGGCCTTCAGCTTCTGCGCCTCCTCGGCATCGAACTCCTGAGCCTCGTCAATGATGAACAGGTTGAAGGACTCACCTCGTGCCGCGTCCTCCTTGGGAGGCAGGACCACCAGGCGGCTCCCGTTGCGGAAGGTGATCTTCTCTCCACCCTGCGAGCGGTTGACCGTGAAGGGGCGCGTGGATGCATCTGGGTACGCGGACAGCAACGGCTCCACGATGTCGTCCAGGAAGCGTGTGCGGGCCTTGGCGCCCGTCTGAGCGGTCGAGTCCCACCCGGTAGTGCGGGCGGTTCATCATGCGGCCCAGGGCGACAGCAAAGACGCTGCTGGTCTTGGTGGCGCGGCGGGGAATACAGATGGCGATGGTCTCGAAGAGCGGAAGTCCGTCATCTCCCGTGGCGTTGCACACGTCAGCCACTACGCCCTGCTGGGACTTCAGCGAGCGAAACTCGGTGTTGCTGCCCAGTGCCAGGGCCCCATCCAGGAACTCGTGGAAGTGATCGTCCGAACCCTGGAAAGAGCTGGCGTGAAGCGGCGGGATCCCAGACTCTCGGAGCCTCTTGGGTCCAATAGCTCCATCGGGGAGAGAAAAAACGAGCAGGCGGGCTTGGGTTGCTACGCCATCTCTAAAAACTTCTCGGTTTTCCATCTCGTTCAACTTCTTCAAAGGTCTGGCAGATCAGAGTTGCGATTCTTCTTGGCTCTGATCTTGTTCTGTGCAAGGGACTGACCATGTGCACGGTTGCATCTGCGGTGAGCTGGTCTCAGGTTGTCAGCGGTGTGCCTGCCTCCCTCTGACTGTGGGATCACGTGGTCAACATCGAAGGGCTCACCCGGCATCACGTCGCGTGGACAGCGAGGGCATGGCTGCGGGAGCGTGGCGGCAAGGCGGGCTCTCCACACCTTGACGCTGCTCCCACTCCATGTGCTGGTCATGGTGTGGCTGGCACCAGGTTCACGATGGAGTTGCCCAGTGCCACCACGTCCGGGTCCTGCACCTTCTGGCCTGCCTCGATGATCCCGAGCCCGAAGAAGCGGGTGGCCTGCTGGTACGTCTGGATGGTGGGCTGCCTGGGTGGGAAGGCGAGTACGTCACCGAGGTTGTCAGTCATCGGTAGTCGTCCATCTCGATCTGAAGGAGCTTGTGTCCCAGCTCCCTCGTCTGCTCATCTTCGGACCGCATGAGCCCTTGACCCATACGGTGAATGCTGAAGAGGAAGGCATCGGCGTGCGTCTGCCCTGCTGCCTTGCTGCCCCACAGGTAGTGCTCATCGCTTTGAAGGTTCTGCTCCATGAGCGTGCGCATCTCGTTGCTGCGAGCAATGTCCTGGTCTCGGTCTGGTGTGCCAGGAGCGGGATAGCTGGCAATGAAGATGCGGTCGGATGCCAGCGCCTTCAGCTCGTTGTCCAAGTCGTCAGACATAGTTGCGTCCCTTGTGCTCGGTGCTGTTCTTCATGAGCCACAAGGTGAACTGACGTACGCCCTCTGCTGCGTGTGTACCTGGTGTGGTGATGTGCTCGTCTGTCACTCGGTTCCCATCCACGGTGAGGATGCGAGTGGCCTTGTCGTCCACCGTGATGGTGATGGTCTTCTTCGGCTGCGGGTCCGAGAGGATGTTGATGTCGATGGACATTACTTGCCTTCTTTCTTGAAACGGGTGTTGATGATCTTTGCCCCCTGTAGAAGTGTATTAGAGGAGGTTGCAATTCCCATGACAAGAAGGTCGTCGGCAAGCTGGTCCAGATTGATGTTGTTGAGGTATGCCACCACGGTGGGATCTACTCGACCACCGAGGGCCTTCAACAGATCAATGCCAGCAACTACCAGTTCGAACTCGTCATACTCGACTCCCTGACGAATGACGCCATTGGCTGTCTCGATGAGGATGTTGCGAGTGTCTGGTGTGATTGCGGACTGAAGTGTGATCACGGTAAAGCTCCTTGTCGTTGTAAGGCATTTCCTGCCCTACTAAATACAATCGGCCTCGGTGTCCGTGAATTCTTGTTTGAACCTGGGAATACACCTAGAGACAACAAAGGCCCGGGGCGTATCCACCGGGCCGTGTCTTGTTTCTCGAACTAGGGAAGGATCAGGCCGTCCAACCCCTTGTCGTACGTGGGCTCCGTGGTCTTCACCTCGGGTGCTTCCTTGTGCTGCTCGTCGTAGCGCTCTGCCACCCACTCAGCCACCCGAGGTGCGAGGAAGTCAATGTCGGCAGGATCATGACCATTCACCATTGCCCAGTGCGCTGCATCCTCATCCCACTTGATGGTGTTGGCCAGGGCCTCGGTATTCATGGGACCGTGCTTCTCGATCAGCTTGAAGCCGGATGCGGCCAGGGACTGGAAGAGGGACTTGTGAGGCATCATGCGTCCTTTCGGTAGTGGTCGTGCTCTCGACGGAGGTTCTTGATGGTGGACAAGGAACATCCCAGGTGTACGCGCTGCTCGTCCCTGGTGAGGTGGAGGATGTCGTCCAACATGTCCGGGGTGTAGGTCGGTCCGCGCTTACCTAGGGACCCACCCTTGGCTCCCCAGGTCCTGCGCTTCTTGTGGTAGTCGTGGTCATAGGTCTGCCACGAGTGAATGAATGCGATCTGGCACAGGGCGTACAACGCATCATCGGTGATGACACCCGGGGTGGTCTTGTATCTGGTGCGTCCTCCAGCCTTGCCGTGGAAGTCGCGAAGCCAGCGTCCCGAGTCAGGCAAGGAAGCCACCACGTAGGCCCCTGCTGCCTCTCTGACGGCTTCGTAGAGGATGGGCGTCATTGCCTCTACGAGGTCCATCCCAGGCTCGTCACGGCCCGGCTGAGTGTCTGTATCAGGAACGACATCCAGGTGCTTCAACAGGCGGTGACTCATCCCAGTAGCAAAGGAGAGCTGCTGCTTCCTCCAGTCGGTCTGAGGCTGGTCCCTGTAAGGAATTGGGAAGGTGAGGTCAGAGGGCTTCTTGAACTGCGCTCGTCTACGTCCTTCCCTCCGAGTGAGACCCACCTTCCCCTGTCGAAGCATGGACGCTCGAAGCGATTCATCCATGAAGGGTCTCTCGGTAGGTACAGGAAGAACAGCATCATCTGTAGGAGTACCTGTATGACCCTCTTGTTCACCTAGGAGGAGACAGTCATCACACCAGCAGAGGAGTGTGTACGGGGGGGAAGACACGTAAGTCTGACCCCCCTCATCCTGGTCATCCAGTAGAGAGAGTAGAGAGGATTCAGTAGTCATGACACTCCATATATGAACAGGGGGTTCGGTCCTGTATCACCCATGGTAAATCACACTCGAATGCCACCTAGGAGTTAGGGGGGTGTTGAGCATGAAGAAGCCCCACCGGCTGAACCCTCAACCCAGGCCTGGAGTGGTACCTGAGCGAGTCCGGTGGGGCAATGCGAGCGGACTACTGTGAACGCTCGACTTGTCTCCACTGTATCAGGAGACATGAAGAACCCCCATGCCATCCTGCCAACGACAAAGAAGAAACAGGATGAACATGGGGGCTGGTTCATGAGCGACCCTCGAAGGAGACTCATGAAGATTGAGGTACCAGCACCTGGAGATATGTATGGCGACATTGTGCCTGGTGCTGGTACGTCATTCATTCTACCAGATTGGAGGGGTCATTCTCGTTTAGGGATACGGCCCGAAGGTGTTCAATGACAATGCGGTCATTGCTGCGTCCACGCTTCACCGTGACCTTCAACAAGGTCTTCACCAGCTCCCTCTTCTCGGTCAGCGTCAGCTCCTCGAACTGCTTCAACAAGGTCTGCTTGTGCGCTGCTGCTTCCTCGAAGGTCGGCCGTCCCTTGGCCATGAATTCTTTGATGGGTGCGCTCAGGGATGCACCCGCTACTTCACCTCGTGCGGCCGTCAGAGCGGCCTGTGCGGCCTCTTCCTCTACCTGGAGGGCATCTAGGTGTGCGTCGGCCTCAGCGTCCGTCACACGCCCCTTGGCGACCAGTGCCAGGATCGACTGCTTCCGTCCCCGCACGTCGCTCAGCGTGGCCTCCAGGGGTGCCAGGTCCACCTTGTTCTCGGGAGCTGCATCCACTCCGAAGAGGAGCGCGCTCACCACGGCATCGGTCACGAGTGGGTCCAGGATGCTGACCGGCACCGAGACGTGTGCACCCAGAGAGCGGTCTGGGTTCCGGCACTTCAAGATGGTGATGTTGGGCTTCCCGGTCACACTCTTGACGGCACTGCTCAGCGGTCGGCGGCAGACGCCACACAGGGCGATGTTGCCCAGCATGTGGGAGCTGCTTCGGACCTGGGGTCACGCGGCGCACTGGGTCCGTCAGGATGGCGTGTGCGGCCATGAACGTCTCGATGGGGACCAGTGGCTCCCAGATGGCTGTGACGCCCTCCAGCCACCCCTCACCGTCGCGGATGAGGCCAGCATTGCCGGGGCGTAGTAGATAGGCACGAAGGATCTGCGTCGTCCACAGCTTCCCGCGGGTCGGCTTCTGCCGGGTGGGACCCTCGGTGTTCCACTCCTTGACGATGGAGTAGATGGACCCTCCCTCCACGATGCGCCGGTACGCGGCCTGTGCTGCGGGAGCCTCGGTCGGATGGAGGGTCATCTTGTCGGCTTTGTAGCCGAAGGGGCGGTGTGCCGGGAGGAGGGCACCCTTGGCCTTCTTGTCGGCGTAGTGGGACAGCAAGCGCTCCCGCTTCAAGTCGGACTCGAAGATGGCCAGGCTCGACAACAGGTTGCCCGTGAGCGCCCCCATGGCCGTGCTCGGGTCCGTCAGCTCACCGGTCCCAACCTGCCACTTGACGTTGTTCTTCACCGAGGCGATGGAGAGGGACATCTTGTCCTTCTCGTTCCTGCGTCAGGCGGTCGAAGTCCCGCGCCATGACGACATCGACCTCACCTCGGGAGACCGAGAGGAGGAGCTTTTGGAACTGGGGACGGACCCCTCCGCTGTACCCGCTGACCCCGTAGTCGATGAACTCACCCACCCGGTCCCAGCTGTTCTTGTCGGCCAGCTTGCGGAGGTTGTCCATCTGGGTGTCGATGGAGTTGGAGGTCTCAGAGGCCTTCGAGAGGCGGGCGTACAGGGCAACACGAGTCATGGTGCCAATCGTACAGGTCCGCACCGAGCCGGAGCTGGTGCTCAAGAGCCGCTGGGTCGTCCCCGAGACGCTGACGGCCGCGGGCTACCGGTTCCGCTGGCCGCACCTCGACGAGGCCGTCGCCGACATCGTTCGCGACTGAGCGGCCGGCGGGTCCGCGGGCATGGCCCGCCGACCCGCCGGGCACCGCCGCACCGACCGGGCGGCCCGGCCGCGTGCGCCATGGGATGATCGTGGTTCCGCTCCACCCGCTCGACCCGGTAAGGAACGCGTGAGCCCCCTAGCTACGAAGGCCCTCCGGCCCGCCGCGACCGACCCCGCGTCCATCCGCAACTTCTGCATCATCGCCCACATCGACCACGGCAAGTCGACGCTGGCCGACCGCATGCTGCAGATGACCGGCGTCGTCGACTCGCGCTCCATGCGCGCCCAGTACCTCGACCGCATGGACATCGAGCGCGAGCGCGGCATCACCATCAAGAGCCAGGCGGTGCGCATGCCGTGGGAGCTCGACGGGCAGACGTACGCGCTGAACATGATCGACACCCCGGGCCACGTCGACTTCTCCTACGAGGTCTCCCGGTCCCTCGCCGCGTGCGAGGGCGCGATCCTCCTGGTCGACGCCGCGCAGGGCATCGAGGCGCAGACCCTCGCGAACCTCTACCTCGCGCTCGAGAACGACCTGACGATCATCCCCGTGCTCAACAAGATCGACCTCCCCGCGGCCGACCCCGACAAGTACGCGGCCGAGCTCGCGTCGCTCATCGGCGGCGACCCCGCCGACGTCCTCCGCGTGTCGGGCAAGACGGGCGCCGGCGTCGAGGACCTCCTCGACCGCGTCTCCCGCACCATCCCCGCACCCGTCGGCGACCCTGACGGCGCCGCCCGCGCCATGATCTTCGACTCGGTCTACGACGCCTACCGCGGCGTGGTCACCTACGTCCGCATGATCGACGGCAAGCTCAGCCCGCGCGAGAAGATCTCGATGATGTCGACGCGCGCCGCGCACGAGATCCTGGAGATCGGCGTCAGCTCGCCGGAGCCCACGCCCTCGGACGGGCTCGGCGTCGGCGAGGTCGGGTACCTCATCACGGGCGTGAAGGACGTGCGCCAGTCCAAGGTCGGCGACACCGTCACCACCGCGGCGCGCCCGGCCACCGAGGCCCTGCCCGGCTACACCGAGCCGCTGCCGATGGTGTTCTCGGGCCTGTACCCCATCGACGGGTCCGACTACCCCGACCTCCGCGACGCCCTCGACAAGCTCAAGCTGTCGGACGCCGCGCTCGTCTACGAGCCCGAGACGTCGGTCGCCCTCGGGTTCGGCTTCCGCTGCGGCTTCCTCGGCCTCCTGCACCTCGAGATCATCACCGAGCGCCTCTCCCGCGAGTTCGGGCTCGACCTCATCACGACGGCGCCCTCGGTCATCTACGAGGTCACCAGCGAGGACAAGCGGACGGTCACGGTCACCAACCCGAGCGAGTTCCCGGGCGGCAAGATCGTCAGCGTCTCGGAGCCCGTCGTGAAGGCCGCGATCCTCGCGCCGAAGGACTACGTCGGCACGATCATGGAGCTGTGCCAGTCGCGCCGCGGCATCCTGCTCGGCATGGAGTACCTCGGCGAGGACCGGGTGGAGATCCGATACACGATGCCGCTCGGCGAGATCGTCTTCGACTTCTTCGACAACCTGAAGAGCAAGACGGCCGGCTACGCGTCGCTCGACTACGAGCCCGCCGGCTCGCAGGACTCGGACCTCGTGAAGGTCGACATCCTGCTGCAGGGCGAGCAGGTCGACGCGTTCAGCGCCATCGTGCACCGCGACAAGGCGTACGCGTACGGGGTGCTCATGACGGGTCGCCTCCGCGAGCTCATCCCGCGCCAGCAGTTCGAGGTGCCCATCCAGGCGGCCATCGGCGCGCGGATCATCGCCCGCGAGTCCATCCGCGCCATGCGGAAGGACGTGCTCGCCAAGTGCTACGGCGGCGACATCACCCGCAAGCGCAAGCTCCTCGAGAAGCAGAAGGAGGGCAAGAAGCGCATGAAGATGGTCGGCCGCGTCGAGGTCCCCCAGGAGGCGTTCATCGCCGCGCTCTCCGGCGACACGGAGAAGAAGGCCAAGTAGCCCCCGCATGGACGAAGCGCCCCCTGCCTCGTGAGGCAGGGGGCGCTTCCGCCGTCCAGTGGCGGATGATCAGCAGCGGGCGGGAGCCGGCCGGCCAGCGGTGACCCACTGCGAGTAGGTCATCTTCATGCCGTCCGGCGCCGCGTATCCGCGGTAGGTGATGTCGGACGATCCGGCGGCCTGGCAGTAGCGGTCGCCGGGGAACGACGCCACGACCTGCGGCGTCGGGAACGCGAAGGCGGCCCACTCGTCGTACGTCAGCACGTCGCCGCTCGCGTTGTCCGGGATCTCCCACACGATCGCCGGGCTCCACGCAAGCTTCCGCATGTACATGTCGGCGAAGGGGTAGTTGTCCGCGACGGTCTCCGTCAGCTCGGGGGAACCGAGCCGGACGTACTCGGCGTAGGTCAGCTTGTGCGTGGTCGACAACGGCCCGCCGTCGCGCAGGAGCAGATCCGTGTCCACGAACACCTCCGGGGAGGAGCCGAATCGGAACGCGTAGCCGGACTCCGGCAGGGAGTTCGTGACGGGTCGCGGAGAGCCGACCCTCTGCCACTCGGCGAAGGTGAGTCGCGTCGCCTCGGGACGGTCATCGTCTCCGAACCGGAGGTCCGCGAGCACGTCCGCGGACCAGGAGTACCCGTGGTACGACACCCCGGCGGGACGCGGCGCCGGGAATCCGTCCCCCTGCCACTGCGCGTAGGTGGCCGTGGTGATGAAGGTCTGGTTCTGGTCCGTGAGCGCCTCGACGCGCACGAGATCGGCGCGGAACGGCAGCGAGTAGTACGTGACGGTGCTCGTGTCGTCGACGGCGCCGCTGGCGGGAGCAGCTGCGGCGGCACCCCCGACGAGCAGTGTGCCGACGAGGGCGAGGGCAGCGAGCGGTCGGTGCATGGTGCGGGCTCCTTCGGGAGGCGTCGGATGGGAGGGACGGAGAAGAGCAGGCGCCGCGGTCAGCAACGTGCAGGAGGAGGGGACCCGGCGTCACGCCACTGGCCGAAGCTCAGCTGCGCGCCGCGAGGAGCGGCATCCCCGAAGTAGTGGATGTCCGCGGAGCCCGGCGCCTGGCAGAAGCGGTCTCCCGGGAACGACGCCACGACCTGCGGTGTCGGACGGGCGTAGTAGTCCCACACGGCGAAGTCCATGACGCCGACCTCGCCCGTGAAGTCCTTCGGTCCGACGATGGCGGGGTACCACGCGAGCTTCCGGAACTCGGTCTCCAGGACGCGGTCCACGGGCGGAGAGCCGATGCTCGCGTACTCCCGGTAGGTGAGCTTGTGGAAGCCCGGCTCGTCGGTGAACGAGGCGCCCTCGATGACGAAGAGCTCGTCGGATCCGTCGTATCGGATGACCTCGTGCTGGTAGGCGAGCTGGTCGCTGCGTGGTGCCGGCTGGCCCGCGTGCGTCCACCGGTCGAAGTCGAGCATGCGCGTGGAGGTGAAGGGGCCGAACGTCTCGTCCGCCCAGATCGTGGGCTCCCACGTGTAGCCGATGTAGGCGACCTTCGCGGGGACGGGCGTCGGGAACCCGTCGGCCCGCCACTCGTCGAACGTGGCGCCGTAGGAGTCGAGCGAGGTGTCGCCCGGCCGGACGGCCATGAGCCGGTCGTCGAACGGGTTCGAGTAGTACACGACGGTGCCGGTGGTCGCCGCGGTGGCTGAGGCCGACGGGAGGGCCACGATCGTGCCGCCGAGCAGCAGTGCCGCTGCGGTGACGAGGGCGGGGAGTGAACGGTTCATGGTCTGCCTCTCTAGGGGTTCGCGGTGGGAAGGGGATCAGCAGCGGGTGGGGGCCGGTGAGCCGGCCTCGAGCCACTGGCCGTACGAGAGCTTCACGCCCTGCGGGGCGGCGATGCCGACGTAGCGGATGTCGGCTGAGCCGGCGGTCTGGCAGAACCGGTCGCCGGTGAAGGACTTCACGACCTGCGGGGTCGGCTTGCCCAGTACTCCCAGGTCCAGAAGTCGATGGCGGCGATCTCGTAGGTCGGCACCGTCGCGCCCACGATGGACGGGAGCCACGACAGCTTGCGGAAGCCCTCGGAACGCGTGGACGCCGACGGGTAGCCGAGCGCCGCGTACTCCCCGAAGGTGAGCTTGTGGTTGACGGGGACGTCGTCTCCGAAGCTGAACACCCCGACGAAGAGCTCGTCCGAGTAGGAGTACTTGAACACGTCGGAGTCGACGGGCAGGACGTCCCTGGTCGGCTTCGGCGAGCCCGCGGCACGCCACTGCCCGTACGTGAGACCGAGCGTCGATGCAGCCCCCGGCTCCGTCTGGATGTCGGCGTAGATGTCCGATGACCAGGTGAACCCGCGGTAGGCGACGGTGGCAGGCACGGGTCGGGGGAAGCCGTCGGCCTCCCAGTGCGTCGAAGTAGGCCGGCGCCGAGTACGCGGACGCCCTCGTATGACTCGGTGACGTACAGGTCACCGCTGAACGGGACCGAGTAGTAGGCGTTGTGCTGGGGGGCCGCCTGCGCGGGGGCGGCGACGAGCGCGCCCCCCAGGGCGAGTGCGCCGACGAGGACGAGGGCAGGGAGCGAGCGGTTCATGAGGGCCTTTCTCAGGCGGTGAGGTGATGCGGGGGGGGGGGGGGACGGGGCGGGGACGGGGCGGGCAGCGGCACGGCTGCCCGCCCCGCGGATCAGCAGCGCTCGGGAGCGGGGGAGCCGGCCATGAGCCACTGGCCGTAGCTGAGCTTCATGCCGTTCGGCGCGGCGATGCCGACGTAGCGGATGTCGGCCGAGCCGCGTGCCTGGCAGAAGCGGTCGCCATCGAACGAGGGCACGATCCGGGGGGTGGGACGGGCGAAGTAGTCCCAGACGGCGAAGGGCGTGACGCCGATCGTCTCCGACTGGTCGACCGGGCCGACGATGTTCGGGTTCCAGGAGAGCTTGCGGAAGAGCGGCGGGACGTCGAAGTCCACGTGCGGGTACCCGAGACGCGTGTACTCGGAGAAGGTGAGCTTGTGGAACGCCGGGTCGTCCGTGAACGCGGCGCCGGCCTGCACGAACAGCTCGTCCGAGCCGTCGTAGCGGACGATCGCGGAGTCGGCGGCCAGGCGGTCCGTGCGCGGGGTGGGGAAGCCGACCGAGCGCCAGGTGGCGTAGTCGATGCGCATGCTGAAGGACACCCCGTCGACGGTCGCGTCCTGGTAGATGGTCGAGTCCCAGGTGTACTTGAGGTACTCCACGGCGGCCGGGCGCGGGGCGGGGAAGCCGTCCTCCCTCCACTCCTCGTAGGTGGCCACGCCGAGGGCGGGCTCGCCCTCCACGGCGTCGACCACGAAGAGGTACGACGTGCCCGGCACCGAGTAGTAGGTCCCATCACCAGGGGGCGGCCTGCGCCGGCGCAGCGACGAGGCATCCACCGAGCGCGAGCGCTCCGGTCAGGACGAGGGCGGGGAGGGAGCGGTTCACGGTGGCCTTTCGGTGGTCGTCGCTGTCGACGGCAGTGGGATGGTGAGCGCGGGTGCGGCCAGGTCCGAGCAGTCGATCGTTCCCGGATCGCGAGGCGGATCCGGGCGACGACATCCGTGACGACGTTCCCCTGGACCGGTCGTACCGGCCGTGGTCGAAAGCTATCGGCCTCGCAGGTCTTCGAAGAGAACCCCGGATCACGGGTGGATAACGCTTGCTCGCCGCCGTACAGCGAGCGGATGACCGCGACGCTCACGGCGTCATCCGGACGGATGAACGGCGTCCTCGGCCGGCCCCAGAGCCGGGGGGTGGGCCTGCCTCCGGGGGTCACGCGGCCAGGGGCGCGACGGAGCTCGGCGGCGCCGGGGGACCGGTACCCCGGAGCCCTCGCAGGACCACGCCGTAGGCTGACGGGCATGCGCCGCAGCACCTATACCGCGACCGCCGTCACGTACGGCTCCGTCGGCGGCACCCAGGCCGCCGACCTGATGACCTACCCGCCCGAGGGCTACCGTCCCGCCGAGGCGAGCGCGCGGCTCGGCAGCGGCGACGAGCGCTTCGAGCAGGCCGTCGCCCTCCTCATGACGTGGGGCGTGCAGCGTGGAGCCGGGATCGACGTCACGCGCATCGAGCAGGAGGTCCCGGACGACCCGGGCTACGCCGCCGGGCTCGAGTTCGACGCCGAGGGCGTTCCCCAGGTCCCCGTCGACCGGCCGCGGGAGACGCTGTACGGCGACGACGGCACCGCGTGGATCACGTCGGGCACGTCGGCGGTCCTCCGCATGCCCTTCGGACCGTTCCACCCCGAGGCGCCCGTCCGCGTCGTGTACACCGTGCAGGAGACCGACCGCGTCGGCTTCGCGTACGGCACCGTGCACGGCCACCCGTTCAGCGGCGAGGAGGCGTTCCTCGTCTCCCGAGAGCCGGACGGCAGCGTCTGGCTCACCCTCCGCGTCTTCTCCCGGCCCGCCACCTGGCCCCTGCGGCTGGCGAGCCCGGTCCTGCGCGTGCTGCAGGGCGTATTCATGCGCCGCTACCTGCGCGCGCTGCACCCGGCGGTCGCCTCCGCCTGATCCGCGGCGGCTCGCGCGCGTCAGCTCGCCGCGAGCCCGTCGAGGTACGCCATGACCTCGTCGTGGCCGACCGCGAGGTCCGGGACCACCAGCGCGGCGTGGGCGTCGGGCAGGCGCAGCGCGTCCACGCCGTAGGCGCCGGTGGCCACGGCCACGAAGGGGAAGCCCGCGGCCTACGGCGGCCACGCCGTCGGCCGGGGTGTCGCCGATGATCACGACCTGCGCGCCCGAGAGCGCCTCGGCCGCGCGCCGCGTCAGGTCGCTGCGGACACGAGCCTCGTGCCCGAAGAACGACGCGTCCCAGTCGAAGAGGTCGACGTCGAGGCCTGCGCCGTCGAGCTTGTACCGCGCACGCAACGGCGAGTTGCCGGTGAGCAGGGCGTTCGTCCACCCGCGCGCGGCGACGTCGGCGACGAGCCGCGGCACCCCCACGGGGACCTCGCGTCGGCCCGGGCCGTAGTGCTCGACGCGCGACATCTCCTCCAGGTGCCCGCGGACCGCCGGGTGCAGCGTCTCGGGCAGTCCGTAGACGGCGAGGGTCTGCCAGATGATCTGCCCGTCGGTCTTCCCGTGGGCGTGCACGGTGCGGTCCTCGAGCGCCTCGCCGGCCGCCCGCTCGATGGCGCGGTGGTACATGCTCCCGGAGCGCGGGCTGTTGAGGAGCAGGGTGCCGTCGACGTCCCCGAGGACGTGCAGCGGCCGGGGAGCGGGGGCGTCGGTCATGCTCCCATCCTGCCGGAGCGGCGGCACCCCGCCGGACGGCGGCGGACCGGGCGGGCCCGGGCCGGGGGATGATGGACGGGTGCCGTCCGCCCTGCCCCTCGCCGATCCCGCCCCCGCCGACGGGCTCCTGCCCGCCTCCGCGGCCGACGGCGCGGACGCGCGCGCCTTCGGCGTGTACCTCCACGTCCCGTTCTGCCGCGTGCGCTGCGGCTACTGCGAGGACTTCAACACGTACACCGCGCCCGAGCTCCGCGGCGTGAAGCAGTCCGACTACGCGTCGCAGGCCGTGCAGGAGGTGCGCTTCGCCGGATCCGCGCTCCGGGAGTCCAGGCGTCCCCGCGCGTCGCGCCTCCACCGTGTTCCTCGGCGGCGGCGCGCCGCCGACGCTCCTGCCGGTCGACGACCTCGTCCGCATGCTCGACGCGGTGCGGGAGACCTGGGGCCTCGCCGACGGCGCCGAGGTCACCACCGAGGCCAACCCCGACAGCGTCGACGACGCCTACCTCGCCGCCCTCGCGGCGGGCGGGTTCACGCGCGTGTCGTTCGGCATGCAGTCGGCCGTGCCGCGCGTGCTGGCGACGCTGGAGCGCACCCACGACCCCGCCCGCATCGCGCCGGTGGTGCGGGGCGCCCGGGCCGCCGGACTCGAGGTGAGCCTCGACCTCATCTACGGGACGCCGGGGGAGACCCTCGACGACTGGCGCGCCTCGCTCGAGCAGGCGATCGCCGCGCAGAACCCGACCACCTCTCGGCATACGCGCTGATCGTCGAGCCGGGCACGAAGCTGGCCCGGCAGATCCGCCGGGGCGAGGTGCCCGAACCCGACGAGGACCTGCAGGCGGACATGTACGAGCTCGCCGACCGGATGCTCGGCGAGGCCGAGGTACGAGTGGTACGAGGTGAGCAACTGGGCGCGCGGCGGCCGCCGCAGCCGCCACAACCTCGCGTACTGGCAGGGCCACGACTGGTGGGGCGTCGGCCCGGGAGCGCACAGCCATGTGGGCGGCGTGCGCTGGTGGAACGTGAAGCACCCGGCCGCGTACGCCGACCGCGTGCTCGCGGGGGCCTCGCCGGGCGCGGGCCGCGAGACGCTCGACGACGCGACGCGGGAGGTGGAGCGCGTCCTCCTCGGCGCCCGCATCCGGGACGGTCTCGCGATCCCCACCCTCACGACCGAGGGCCGCCGTCAGGTGGCGGGACTCATCGCCGACGGGCTCGTGGATCCCCGGGCCGCGCTCGCGGGCACGCTGGTCCTGACCCTGCCCGGGCGTCTGCTGGCCGACGCGGTCGTCCGGCGGCTCCTCGAGGACTGAGCGGCCGGCGCCTCGGCCGGCCGGCGGCGCCTCGGCCATCGGCCGGTCCGCCGACCTGCGGGACGGCTCAGAGCACGACCGCGCCGACGTCGTCGCCGGCCTCGCGCTCGAGGTCGCTCCGCTCCACGCAGAACTCGTTGCCCTCCGGGTCGGCGAGCACCACCCAGCCGCTGCCGTCGGCGTTCCGGCGGTCGGCGACGAGCGCGGCCCCGAGCGCGAGCACGCGCTCGACCTCCTCGTCGCGCGTCCGGTCGTCGGGAGCCAGGTCGAGGTGCACGCGGTTCTTCCCGGTCTTCGGCGCCTCCACCCGCTGCAGGATGATGCCGAGCCCCGACACGGGGTCGCCGAGCCACGCCGCGTCCTCGCCGGGGAGGTTCGGGTCGTCCGGGTCCTCCGCGAAGCCGGTCACGCCGGCCCAGAAGAGGGAGAGCGCGTGCGGGTCGCGGCAGTCGATGGCGACGTGCCGGATCCGGGCGCTCATCGGCGACCGCCTACTTGATCCACCGGATGTTGAGCGGGTAGCGGTACGGACGGCCGCTCTGGACGCGGACGCCGCCGATGATCGCGAAGACGATGTTCACCACGACCACCGCGAAGATCACGAGGCCCAGCAGCACGCTGATGAGGATGCCGAGGATCGGGATGACGACGAAGATCGCCTGCAGCACGTTCAGGATGACGAGCGCGCCGACCACGTTGATGGTCCAGTTCGTCGCCTCCTTGCCCTCCTGGTCGGTGAAGCGGCCGCGCTCGCGGAACACGAGCCACACGATGAAGGACGGCACGACGAGGATCGCGAGGAAGTGCGTGAGCGACGCCCACAGCCGGTCCTCGCTCGGGGTGAGCGGGGCGGGAGCGCCGTAGGGGTGCGGGTCGGGTGCGGTCATCGCCGGGTGCCTCTCGGTGCGCGCGTCCGCCGGGCGGCCGGCGGATCGCGGTGGATCGTGGATGGGCCGGGCAGTACCTGGCCTCCTCACGGTACCGCCGCCGACGCGCGACCGGCAATGCCGGGCACCCGGATCCAGGCGGTACGATTGGCAGTCAGAACCGACGAGTGCCAGGAGGGAGCCGCGATGGTCTCGGAACGCGGGCTCGACGTCCTCCGGGTGATCGTGCAGGACTACGTGTCCTCGCGCGAGCCCGTGGGCTCCAAGTCCATCGTGGAGCGACACGCCTTCGGCGTCTCGGCCGCCACGATCCGCAACGACATGGCCCTCCTTGAGGAGGAGGAGCTGATCGCGGCGCCGCACACGTCGTCGGGCCGCGTCCCCACCGACAAGGGCTACCGGCTGTTCGTCGACCAGCTCGCGGACGTCCGCCCGCTCACGCCGGCGCAGCGCCAGGCGATCCACGTCTTCCTCGGGCAGTCCGTCGACCTCGACGACGTGCTCGCGCGCACGGTGCGGCTCCTCGCGCAGCTCACCAACCAGGTCGCGCTCGTGCAGTACCCGTCGCTGGCCACCAGCCACGTCAAGCACGTCGAGCTCGTGGCGCTCTCCGCGACCCGGGTGCTGACGGTGCTCATCACGGACACGGGCCGCGTCGAGCAGCGCGTCGTCGAGCTGGCGGGCGACCCGGACGACGCGTTCCTCGCGGTGATGCGCACGCGCATCAACCAGGCGATCGGGGGGCTCGGGCTCGCGGAGGCCGCGACGCGGCTGGAGACCCTCTCCGACGAGGTGGAGCCCGACCAGCGCGCGGCCGCGTCGGTCCTCGCCGGCACCCTCGTGGAGCAGGTGCTCGCCAACAGGCAGGAGCGCCTCCTCCTCGCGGGCTCCGCGAACCTCGCCCGCACCGAGCGGGACTTCCCCGGCAGCATCTCGCCCGTCCTCGAGGCCATCGAGGAGCAGGTGGTGCTCCTGCGCCTGCTCGGCGAGATGGAGGCCGACCAGCACGGCGTCTCCGTGAGCATCGGCCGCGAGAACGCGCCGTTCGGCCTCGGGGAGACGAGCGTGCTCACGAGCGGCTACAGCTCCTCCGGCGGCGTGCTCGCGCGCCTCGGGGTTCTGGGGCCGACCCGCATGGACTACTCCACCAACATGGCGTCGGTGCGCGCGGTCGCGCGCTACCTCTCGCGCCTGCTCGAGGAGCGGTGACGGCCGCACGCCGGCGCACCGCCCCTGTTCCCCACGACCATCACCACCGAAGGGCCCGACGTGGCTGACCACTACGAAGTACTGGGCGTGAGCCGCGAGGCGACGCCCGAGGAGATCAAGAAGGCGTACCGCAAGCAGGCGCGCCAGCTGCACCCGGACGTCAACGACGCCCCCGACGCCGCCGAGCGGTTCAAGCTCGTCACGCACGCCTACGACGTGCTGTCGGATCCGCAGCAGCGCCAGCAGTACGACCTGGGCCCTCAGGCCGGGTTCGGCGGCGGCGGCCAGGGCTTCGGCGGCTTCGGGGACATCTTCGAGACCTTCTTCGGCGGCCAGCAGGGCGGCGGCGGACGCGGCCCGCGGTCCCGCCAGGAGCGCGGCCAGGACGCGCTGCTGCGCGTCGAGGTCGAGCTCGACGAGGTCATCTTCGGCGTGCACCGCGACCTCGAGGTCGACACGGCCGTCGTCTGCGACACCTGCCAGGGCTCCTGCGCGCAGCCCGGCACCAGCGCCGTCACGTGCGACATCTGCCGCGGGTCGGGCAGCATCCAGCGCCAGGTGCGCTCCCTCCTCGGCAACGTCATGACGTCGAGCCCGTGCGGCACCTGCCGCGGCTACGGCACCGTCATCCCGCACCCGTGCCCCACCTGCCAGGGCCAGGGCCGCGTGCGCGCGCGCCGCACGGTGCCGGTGGACATCCCGGCCGGCGTCGACACGGGCCTCCGCCTGCAGATGCCGGGCTCCGGCGAGGTCGGCCCGGCGGGCGGCCCCAACGGCGACCTCTACCTCGAGATCAAGGTCAAGCACCACGAGGTGTTCAGCCGCAACGGCGACGACCTCCTCGCCACGGTCGAGGTGAGCATGGTCGACGCCGTCCTCGGCAGCGACGCGCACATCGAGGCGCTCGACGGCGCCGTGGACCTCGAGCTGCGGCCCGGCATCCAGAGCGCGGAGATCATCACGGTCCGCGGACGCGGGGTCACGAAGCTCCGCGGCTCCGGGCGGGGGGATCTCAAGATCGGCATCCAGGTCGTCACGCCCCAGAAGCTCGACCACAAGGAGCGCGACCTCATCCAGCAGTTCGCGAAGCGCAACAAGGCGCCGGCGCCGCACCTCGCGCACTTCCAGCAGGGCCTCTTCCAGAAGCTCCGCGACCGCTTCCTCAACGTCTGACCGTGGCGCACTTCTACCTGGCCGACGACATCGGCGCGTCCGACCTCGCGGTCGGCCGCCTCATCGTGCTCGCCGGACAGGAGGCCCGGCACGCCGTGACCGTGAGCCGCGTCCGCGCCGGCGAGGGCATCCTCGTCGGGGACGGCCGTGGCACCATCGCCGCCGGCACCGTCGCCGCGGTCGAGCCGCAGCGCCTCGAGCTCCGGGTGGACTCGGTCGAGGTGCACCCGGAGCCGACCCCGCGCGTCGTGCTCGTGCAGGCGCTCGCCAAGGGCGACCGCGACGAGCTCGCCGTGCAGGCGGCGACCGAGCTCGGCGTGGATGCGGTCATCCCGTGGCAGGCGCAGCGCTCGGTCTCCCGGTGGGAGGGCGCGAAGGTCGCCAAGGGACGGGATCGATGGCGCGCCATCGTCCGCGAGGCGGTCAAGCAGTCCATCCGACCGCGCGTGCCGGAGGTGGAGCCGCTCGCGACGACGGGGGACCTGGTGCAGAGGGCCGCGACCGCGCGTGTGCTCGTGCTCGACCCGACGGCGGGAGCCCGGCTGTCGGCGCTCGACCTGACGACGGCCGACGGCTCCGCGCCGACCGACGTGCTCCTCGTGGTCGGGCCCGAGGGCGGCATCAGCCCGGCCGAGGTCGAGGCGCTCCGGGCCGCCGGTGCGGTGCCCGTCGCCCTCGGCGCCGGCATCCTCCGCACGTCCACGGCAGGTCCCGCGGCGCTCGCGCTCGTCAACGCCGCCCTCGGTCGCTGGTGACGCCGCGGGTCGCGCGTAGGCTGGGCGCATGACCACAGCCCCCGAGCCCACCGTCTTCGAGCGCATCGCCGCGCGCGAGATCCCGGCCGAGATCGTCGCGGAGACCGACCGCGTCATCGCGTTCGAGGACATCGCGCCGAAGGCCCCCGTGCACGTGCTCGTCGTGCCGAAGTCGGCCGCCTACCGCGACGTCGTGGAGCTCGCCGCGGGCGATCCGGGCCTCCTCGCCGAGGTCGTCGAGGTCGCGTCGCGCGTCGCCGCCGAGCGGGTCGGCGGGCAGTTCCGGCTCGTGTTCAACACGGGCGCCGACGCGGGGCAGACCGTCTTCCACGTGCACGCGCACGTGATGGGCGGCTTCGGCGGCTCGGAGGACCATGTCGGGCTCTGACTCGCTGGGCGGCGCATCCGCGGACGCGGAGGACCGCGTCGAGCAGACGGCGACGATGGACGGCGTGCTCATGGTGCGCCTCCTCGGACCCCAGGACCGGCTGCTCCGGCAGATCGAGCGCGAGCACCCGGACGTCGACGTCCGGGTCCGCGGCAACGAGATCACGCTCGTAGGCACCCGGGCGGGCGTGGCGTCCGCCCGCCGGCTCATCGACGAGGTCGTGGCGATGGTGGAGGACGGACAGCACGTGGAACCCCAGGAGATCGAGACGAGCGCCAGGCGGCTCGGCGAGGACGACGCGCGGACCCTGTCCGACGTGCTGAGCGAGGCCATCGTGCAGTCGCGCGGCCGCACCGTCCGGCCGAAGACGCAGGGCCAGAAGCAGTACGTGCAGGCGATCGACGAGAACACGATCGTGTTCGGCATCGGGCCCGCCGGCACCGGCAAGACCTACCTCGCGATGGCGAAGGCCGTCCAGGCCCTGCAGCGCAAGGAGGTCGAGCGGATCATCCTCACGCGTCCCGCGGTGGAGGCCGGCGAACGGCTCGGCTACCTGCCGGGCTCCCTCACCGACAAGATCGACCCCTACCTCCGGCCGCTGTTCGACGCGCTCAACGAGATGATGGACCCCGAGCTCGTGCCGAAGCTCATGGCCTCCAACACCATCGAGGTCGCGCCGCTCGCCTACATGCGCGGCCGCACCCTGAACAACGCCTTCGTCGTCCTCGACGAGGCCCAGAACACCACCCCCGAGCAGATGAAGATGTTCCTCACCCGCCTCGGCTTCGGCTCGAAGATGGTGGTCACGGGCGACATCACGCAGGTCGACCTGCCGACCGGCTCCAGCGGCCTCCAGCTCGTGACCCGGGTGCTCGACGGGATGGACGACATCCACTTCTCCCGCCTCACGAGCGACGACGTCGTGCGGCACACCCTGGTCGGCCGCATCGTGGACGCGTACACGCGCTACGACGCGGAGCGCCAGGCCGCCGACCACCTCCGCGCCGAGCGACGCACCGCCCCTGGGAGCACCCGATGAGCATCGAGATCAACAACGAGTCGGCGATCGAGGTGGACGAGCCGACCATCCAGCGCCTCGCCACCTACGCGCTCGACACCCTGCACGTGCACCCCGACGCGGAGCTCGCGATCGTGATGGTGGACGAGGGCGCCATGGAGCAGCTGCACGTGCAGTGGATGGACGAGCCGGGCCCGACCGACGTGCTGAGCTTCCCCATGGACGAGCTGCGTCCCGGCACCGAGGACCGCCCGACGCCCGCCGGGCTCCTGGGCGACATCGTCGTGTGCCCGCAGGTGGCGGCCGAGCAGGCCGTGACCGCCGGGCACTCGACGCTCGAGGAGATCCTGCTGCTCACCGCGCACGGAATCCTCCACCTGCTCGGCTTCGATCACGCCGAGCCCGACGAGGAGCGGGAGATGTTCGGGCTCCAGCGCGACATCCTGATCGGGTTCGCCATGAGCGAGCGCGGTCGCTGACCCGCCCGCCGATGCTCGCCCTCCTCCTCCCCGCCTTCCTCCTCGTCGTCCTCGGCGGCCTGTTCGCCGCCGCCGAGGTCGGCCATCTCGTCGCTGTCCCGTGCCGACATCCAGGAGCTCGCGCTCACGTCGCGGGCGCGCCGCTCGATGCTGGCCATCTCGACCGACACGGGCGCCTACGTCAACTCGCTCAGCTTCGTGCGCATCGTCGCGGAGACGAGCGCCGCCGTGCTCGTCACGCTGGCGCTCGCCTACACGATCTCCGAGTGGTGGATCACGCTGCTCGTGGCCGCCGCGATCATGACCGCGGTCTCCTTCGTGCTGGTGGGCGCCAGCCCGCGCTCGGTCGGCCGGGTGCACGCGCGTCCGCTGCTCGCGTGGACGGCGCTCCTCGTGCGCGGGATCCGCGTCTCCATCGGCCCGGTCGCGGACGCCCTCGTGGCGCTCGGCAACCGGGTCACGCCGGGCCGCCCGAAGACGGTGGCGACGTTCACCAGCGAGGAGCAGCTGCTCAGCATGGTCGACGAGGCCACGGAGCTCGAGGTGCTCGAGGAGGACGACCGGGAGCTCATCCACTCGATCTTCGAGTTCAACGACACGGTGGTGCGCGAGGTCATGATCCCGCGCACCGACATGGTCGTCGTCGAGCAGACCGTCCACGTGGGCAGCGCGCTCGGCCTCTTCCTCTCCCGCGGCATCTCGCGGGCGCCCGTGACGGGCCGCGACTCGGACGAGATCGAGGGCGTGCTGTACCTCCGCGACCTCGCGCGCATGGTCTACGAGCGGCCCCAGGAGGCGGAGCGCACGACCGTCGACCAGCTGGCGCGGCCGGCCGTGTTCGTCCCCGAGTCGCAGAAGGCCGACGCGCTGCTCCGCCAGATGCAGCTGGAGTCGAACCACCTCGCGATGGTGGTGGACGAGTACGGCGGCATCGCCGGGCTCGTGTACGCTCGAGGACCTCATCGAGGAGCTCGTGGGCGACATCAGCGACGAGTACGACCGCGACGTGCCGGAGTACGAGGACCTGGGGGACGGCGTGTACCGTGTGGAGCGCCCGGCTCCCCATCGACGAGCTGGGCGACCTGTTCGGGCTGGAGCTCGACGACGACGACGTGGACAGCGCCGGGGGGCTCCTCGCGAAGACGCTCGGGCGCCTGCCGGAGCGCGGGTCCGCGGTGCACGTCGGCGGGCTGGTCCTCACGGCCGACCGGGTCGAGGGGCGGCGCACGCGCATCAGCACGATCCTCGTCGAGCGCGACCGCGCGGCCGACGCACCCCGACGACCACGAGGCGGCCCCCGCGGGCGCCGCCGCCAGCAGAGGACACGACCATGACTGATCCCCGCGACGACGACCCGGCCGCTCCCGCGCCCGCCGACGCGATGCCGGAGCACCACGCCGACGAGGCCGGCAGCGCCAGCGCCAGCGCCAGCGCCAGCGCCACCGGCGGCGGCAGCACGACGGCGGAGCCGGCGCCCCTGTCGGACGAGGCGTGGGGGATCGACCGCGATGCCGAGCCCGCGCGTCCCCAGCGGAAGCCCCGCGGCGGCGCGCCCGCCTACCGCGCCGGCTTCGTCTTCTCCTTCGTCGGCCGTCCGAACGTCGGGAAGTCGACGCTCACCAACGCGCTCGTGGCGGAGAAGGTCGCCGTCGCGAGCTCCAAGCCCCAGACCACCCGCAAGGCCATCCGCGGCATCGTCCACCGGCCCGACGGACAGCTCATCCTCGTGGACACGCCCGGCATCCACCGCCCGCGCACCCTGCTCGGCGAGCGGCTGAACGCCCTGGTGCAGACGACGCTCGGCGACGTCGACGTCATCGGGCTCTGCATCCCCGCCGACGAGCGCATCGGCCCGGGCGACCGCTTCATCAACGAGCAGCTCGACGAGTACCCCCGCGCGCGGAAGGTCGCCATCGTCACCAAGACCGACTCCGCGTCGCGACACGCCGTCGCGGAGCAGCTGCTCGCCGTGCAGGAGCTCCGCGAGTGGGACGCGATCGTCCCCGTGTCGGCGGTCGAGGCGATCCAGCTCGACGCGCTCGTGGGCGAGCTCCTCGAAGTGCGCTCCCCGTCTCCGAGCAGCTGTATCCGTCCGACGCGGTCACCGAGGAGGGGCTCGAGGCGCGCATCTCGGAGCTCATCCGCGAGGCGGCCCTCGAGGGCGTGCAGGACGAGCTGCCGCGCTCGCTCGCCGTCACGATCGACGACATGATCGAGCGCGAGGACAAGGAGCTCCTCGAGATCGACGCGGGTCCTCTTCGTCGAGCGCGACAGCCAGAAGGGCATCGTCATCGGCGCGCAGGGGTCGCGGCTGAAGCACGTGGGCCAGGTCGCGCGCGCGCAGATCGAGCCGCTCGTCGGGAAGCGCGTGTTCCTCTCCCTGCGGGTGAAGATCGCGAAGGACTGGCAGCGCGACCCGAAGCTGCTCGGCCGCCTCGGCTTCTGAGTCGCGCCGCGCGCACGCTCGGCGCGGCCGACGCGCCGGGCGTACATCCCCCGGATGAGGAGTGCGACCGCCTCCGCGGGGATCCTCGGCCCGCTGAGGCTCGGCGCAGCCGCCCGGCACGTGCGGTGGTCGCATGCGCCGCCGGATCCCCGAGGTACCAGCTCGTCCTCGACGTGGCCCTCGCGGCCGCGTTCGTCCGGCGCTATGCTCGCGCCCGGCTCCGTGGGCGTCACCGCCGCCAGCGCCCTCGGGGTGTTCGCGTTCGCGACCTCCGAGGTCTCGCTCGTGCTCGTGCTCGTCATGGGGACGGCGCTCGCGCTCCGCGGCGTCTCGCCCGGATCGTCGCTCGCCGTGGCGTGGGCGGGCGCCGTCATCCAGATGGGCGCGGGCTCGAGCGTCGAGCCCGGCGACCTCGCCATCGCGGGCGTCGTCTACTGCACGGCCGCGTACGGCGGCCGCGTGGTCCGGCGCGCTGGGCCTCGCCTCCGCGATCGTCGGCGGCGTCGTGGCCGCGTCGTACCTCTCGTACGCCGCGGGCCGCGTGCCCGTCGGCAGCGCCGCCCTCGGGACGGGGGAGTGGACGGCGTTCGCCACGCTCTGGCTCTTCCTGCTGCTCTGCGCGTGGAGCGTGCTCCTCGCCTCCTGGACGGCCGGCCGTCTCGTCGTCGCGTCCCGGGCGTCGCACGCGAGCCGGGACGCGCAGGCCGCGGCCGAGCGCGACCAGGCCCGCGCGCTCCACGACGTAGTGGTGGAGCAGGAGCGCAACCGCATCGCCCGCGACATGCACGACGTCGTCGCCCACTCGCTCGCCGTCGTGATCGCGCAGGCCGACGGCGCCCGGTACGCGCGGCAGGTGGACCCGGAGGGCGCCGACCAGGCGCTCCGAACCATCTCCACCACCGCCCGCCAGGCGCTCGGCGACGTGCGGATCCTCCTGGCGCAGCTGCGCCACAGCGAGGACGACACCCCGCAGCCCGAGCTCAAGGAGCTCAGCGACCTCATCGACCAGATGCGCTCCACCGGTCTCACGATCGGCTTCGTCGAGACCGGCCGCCCGGCGAGTTCGGCACCGGCCAGCAGCTGGCCGATGTCGACCGGATCGTGCAGGAGGCGCTGACCAACGTGCTGCTCGGCACGGCGACGTCGGCCACCCCGTGGAGGTCGAGCTCGCGTGGGCGCCCGACGGCGTCTCGGTCGCCGTCCGCAGCCGCACCCTCCCCGACCCGGTGCGTCCGGCGCGCACGACCACGGGCATCATCGCCCTGCCCGTCCTGCCGCCCGCCCCGGTCACGACCGCGCAGCCCGTGGGGCACGGCCTCGCCGGCATGCGCGAGCGCGCGACCCTCTCCGGCGGCCGCTTCTCGGCGGGCGTGCGCGAGGGCGTGTGGACCGTCTCGGCGTGGATCCCGTTCGCGCCGGCGACCCGCCCCGTGCCCCGCGTCCCCGTCCCCGGCGCATCCGTCGGCACGGGCGCCGAGGCTCCGGGCCGGCCCCTCACGCTGGACGAGCTCTTCCCGCCGGAGGCCGCCGCCGCGGGCACCGCCACGCCCGGGGTGCCCGTCAGCCCGCACCGGACCGCCGCCGCCCGCGGGGCCGCCTCCGCCGCGCGCCGGGCCCGTGACGACCGGCCCGCCTGGATCCGACTCGCCGCCCCGCCGATCGAAGGACCCTCCGTGCCCATGCCCCCCATCCGCGTCGCCCTGGTCGATGACCAGGCCCTGTTCCGCACGGGCGTCCGCATGCTGATCTCCTCGCAGCCCGACCTCGAGCGCGAAGCCCGCCAACGGCCAGGATGAAGCGGCGCACGAAAAACGCGAAAGCGTTTCACGATAAATGCGAAAACATCTCTTGACACTGCACGAGGAACGGTTAAACACCCGGTGGCACAACCCTGAAGTTGAGCAGGAACAA